>JAFGQR010000029.1 GCA_016935555.1 Verrucomicrobiota bacterium | reverse complement strand
GCCAACTCCAACTATCGGTTGCACGAAGGCAGCTCGGAATAGGAAGCGCGATTACGATTAGGATTACGATTAGGATTAGGATTACGATTACGATTAGGATTACGATTACGATTAGGATTACGATTACGATTACGATTAGGATTACGATTAGGATTACGATTACGAGGCTGATCCGGAAAAAGCTGAGATGCGCCCCGGCGCCTGCACGCATCCGCGTTGGCCCGCAACGTCATGTTCCGGACCACCGACCGGGCTCGCGGCGGCCCGGCGGGCCTTCCGATTCAGGCGCGGGCGAGATGTCTCAAGCCCGCTCGCGCGCTCCGGCTGCGGGCGGGCAATGCGGCCTTCAGCAAGAACAGGTCCCGGCGGTCCACGGCTTCCATGACTTCCATTCTCAAGGGGCGAAGCAGCGCGGCCCATTGGCGGGCAGGAGGCAAATGATCGTGGCCGACCGGCCCGCCCACCCGGCGGTGCAAGGCGTTGAGCGGCGCGCTGCCGGATAGATGGACCACCAGGAGCCGGCCCCCCGGGTTCAAAAGGCGCGCGATCTGCCTGAGAGCCGCCTTCGGATCGCGGAAATGGGGGAAGGAGTGGAAGCAGAGCACCACGTCGAACCGGCGGGACGCCGGCTTATGGCGGCAGATGTCCCTAAGCACAAACTCGGCGTCCACGCCCCGCGCGCGCGCCTGCGCGAGCATGCCCGGCGAAAAGTCCGCGGCCACGACCTTTCCGGGTTTGACCCTGGCGGCCAGCCAGCCGGTGATCTGGCCCGTCCCGCAGCCCACTTCGAGCAGGTCCAAGCCCGGCCGCAAGTCCAGCCGGCCTTCAAGTTCGTCGAGCCGGCGCAGGGTGACGGCCGGGTCCGGCCCGGTCTGGTCCCACGTGGGGGCCTGGCGGTCGAAGAAGGCGATGCGGGGATCGGCCGGGGGGGCGCTCCGGGGCGACGCGGGCTTCATACTTTTTTTATATTGCGTACTACTTGGTGGACGGTAATATTTTAGGAAACTAGCGTAATACCGATGCGCGATCCGAGTCAAGCCCCGGCGCGCAGGGGGTGGGTCACGGGCTTGGCAGAATCACGGGTTCATTATGTCACTGATGTCAAACGCATGCTGGATCGGCCTCGCGGCGGCCCTGGGCGCGGCTCGCGCCCCGGCGCAATCCGAAACGCACCTCAACCTGCAGGCCGTCACCACCAACGGGACCAGCGCCTGGACGGCCGTTTTTCCCTTCACCCTGCGCGGCGTGCTGCTGTGCGACACGGATGAGATGCTGGATCCGACGCCGGATTTCATTCCGTATGGCGGCTCCGAGGACAACGGGAAGATGGGGGCGCAGTGGCAGGTGTTTCTGCAGGCGGTGAGTCCTGGCGACAGGGGGGGGACGGCGTGTTGGATGGGGCAGAACTACGGCAACCAGCCCTGGATCCGCAACAGCGAGTTGAGCTATACGAACGAGGCGTGGGTTGCGGAGATTTTGCGGCTGAACTTCGACCCGTCGAGTCTGCACCCCTTCCGGGCCGGCGACCTTGTGGAGGTCACGGCGCGGCAGTCGCTGTTCTACGGCGGCAAACGCAACATCAACGAGGGCCACGACATCGACCCGGTATTCGACTTCGACATCCGCCTTGTCACCGCCAGCTTCGGTCTGCCGGAGCCGGAGGTGATCACCCTCGCGGATGTGACGGAGCCGGGGGGCACGGCGGGCGATCCCGCGACCTGGCTGCCGATCTTCGATCCGACCCGCGCCACAGGCGCCGAGCATTACCAGGGAATGCGGGTGCGGATCAACGGTCTGACGCTGCTGACCACGAACGGTTGGAGCGCCACCAATGCGTGGGGCGGCCGGCAGTGCACGGTCACGGACGGCGCGGGCCGTTTCTTCGCCCTGCGCCACCCGCGCTACAGCCTGGGCGCGGCTCCGGCGCAGCCGTTTGACGCCATCGGCATTTTCAATCAGGAATCCGGTTCCGGCGGGCAGGGCACCAACGGTTACGAGTTGTTCGTCCAACAGGTGCTGCCGCAGACGCCCGCGCCGGAACTGGTCATCGGCCTGAACGTCGTCATCGCGTGGCCGGTCTCCGGCAACGTTTATCAGCTGGAATGGCGAAGCGAGCCGGACACGGGCGAGTGGAATCCGGTGACCAATGCGCCCGTCGTGCTCGGCGGCATGAACACGGTGATCCTGCCGCGGGACCGGCCGCAGCAGTTCTACCAGCTTCGGAAGGTGGAGTGAGGCGCAACGAGGGCGGGGTGGCGTATGAAACATTGTTCTTGTCGTAATACCGGGCTGCGGCTACGTTGAAGCGCGATGTCCACGCAGCCCCAGCCCAGCGTGTCCTGCCCGGTGCGGCCTCCGGGCCGCCAGCCGGCGTTCACACTGGTGGAGATGCTGGTGGTCATGGGGATCCTCGGGGTGCTGGCGGGGCTGCTGCTGCCGGCGCTGGCGCACGCCAAGGAGAAGGCCAAGGTGGCCAAGGTGCACGCCGAGCTCTACGGCGTGGGCGTCGCCTTGGAGATGTATGCGGACGATCACGACGGGGAACTGCCGCCGGTGCGGGTCAACTGCAACTCTGACCTTGCCGACCACTGGTGCCAGTTTCCCGTCGAACTGGCCGTCGAAGGCTACCTGCCGCGGGGCGACTCGCCGGGGATGGCGGCAGCCATGGAGGATGTGTTCCACCCGGGCCACACCTACAAATACGCCACGCCGGGACCGCAACTCCTGAACGGGTCGCCCGGCGGCAACTTCAAGCTCTGGGTACCCCACGATTTCCCCGAATGCGCCACCAACACGGGCCGTTACTATTCCACGCGCGTCGAATCGCCGGTCCGCTGGGTGGTATGGAGCCTGGGGCCGAGGCCCGAGAGCAAGGAGACCCTGGATGCGCGCGCGCCCATCGCCAGCCGGACCTGGTATCGGCGAGCCGGCGGCGGCGGGGTGATTGCCCGGATGGCCACTCGCGAGGGCATGCAGTTCAAGACCCCGTAAGAGCCCGCATGACAGCGAGGGCGGCTGGAATGCGAGGCGGCGTGGCGGGCATCATCCGGCTCACAGCGGTCACGGTCTTGGTGTTGGGAGGGGTCGGCTGCAGGCGTACCGAGTTGCCCCCGGAGGGTCCGACGCTTGCCACCACCACCACCTACCTGGAAGCCGCCGCGCGCGACTTGCTGGGTGGGCGCGTCGGCATCGTGCGCCTCGGTGAACCCGGCTCGTGCCCCGGCCACTTCGACCTTCGCCCCAGCCAGGTCGCCGAACTGCGCCGGTGCCGCGCCCTGCTGCGGTTCGATTTCCAGAAGGCCCTCGACGCCAGGCTCGTGGGGGCGGACCCAACCCGGCTGCGCGTGGCGGAGATCGCCCCCGGCGGGGGCATGTGCCGACCCGACAGTTACCTGGCCGCGTGTCGTCAGATCGCCGGGCACCTGGTGGCGCTCGATCTGCTGACCCAAACCGACGCCGACCTCCGCCTCCAGTCGATCGAAACCCGGCTCCAGACCCTGGCGCGCGACGTCACCAACCGGTTGGTGCAGGCGGGATTGGCCGGCCTGCCCGTGATCGCCAGCGGGCGCCAGCGCGACTTCTGCCAATGGCTGGGCCTGAACGTCGTCGCCGCCTTCCGCGCCGCCGACACCGCCAGCATCGCCGACATCGAGCAGGCCATCGACGCGGGACAACGCGCGCACATCCGCCTGGTCATTGCCAATCTGCCCGAAGGCCGGCGCACCGCCGATGCCCTGGCCGAACGGCTCAAGGCGCGCGTGGTCGTGTTCGAGAATTTCCCCGCGTTGCGCCAGGGCCGCGTCTCGTTCGATGCCATGGTGGCCGGCAACGTCGCGGCGCTGCTCCAGGCCGCCCGCGCCGAATCCCGATGAGTCATGGCAGCCCCCGTCCCGTCCAGTGACGCGAGTGCCGGCCGGGATGCCGTCATCGCCGTCACAGACCTCTCGGTCGAGGCGGGCCGAAGGCACATCCTCTCGATCGAGCGCCTGGCCGTCGCGCGCGGCGACTTGGTTTCGGTGATGGGACCGAACGGCTCGGGCAAGACCACTCTGCTCCGGGTCTGCCTGGGACTGCAGCCCGCGACCGCCGGCCAGGTCCGGGTCTTTGGACGACGGCTCAAGCCGTCCGACGGCGCGGGCTTGGCGGGACTGCGCCGCCGGATCGGCTACGTGCCGCAACTGTTGCCGGTGCGCAGCGAGCTGCCGATGACCGTTCGGGAGGTTGTGGCGATTGGCCGCACGGCCCGCGCCGGTTTGTTTCATGCGCTGTCCCGGGACGACTGGGACGCGGTGGACCACTGGATGGCGCGGCTGGGGCTGGCGCCGCTGGCCAACCGCGCCTTTGGGGAGATCTCCGGCGGCGAACAACGCAAGGCCATCATCGCCCGGGCGATGGCGCAGGAACCCGAACTGCTCCTGCTGGACGAGCCCGCGGCGAATCTGGACCTGGGCTGGCGCGAGCGGATGGTGGAGACGGTCGAAACGCTCTACGCCGAAACCCGCGTGTCGGTGGTGCTGGTGTGCCACGAACTGGAGGTGCTGCCGCCGTCGTGCCGCCATGTCGTCCTGCTCGACGCCGGTCGCGTCGCCGCCACCGGCTCGCCGGAAGCGGTCTTCACCACCGACCGCATTCGCCGGCTCTTCGGCGCGTCCCTGCGAGCCGTGCATGAAGGCGGGCGCCATGCGGTCGTGCCCCAGGGAGGCGGCCATGATTGACCTGGTGTTCTGGGCGCCGGTCATGGCCGCGGGCGCGCTGACGGGCGCGTCCAGCGGCGCGCTGGGGACATTCATCGTCGGCATGCGGATCCCCTTTTTGGGCATTTGCGTCGCGCACGCCGCGCTTGCGGGCGCCGTGTTTGGGGGCTTGTGCGGGCTGGAAGGGCAACAGCTTCTCCTGCCCGGGCTGGCGGGGGCTGTTCTGACGGCGCTGGCGTTGGGGCTGGTGAATCCGCAGCGGGTGCGGCTGGACGACAACACCGTGTTGAGTTTCCTGTTTTCGGCCACGATGGGCCTGGCGTTTTTGGGGATTGGTCTCTACGGCATCCTGGGGCGGAGCGACAACGATGTGCGGGCCCTGTTGTGGGGCAGCTTGAATTTCTGCCGCTGGACGGATGTGGGGCTGATGACCGGCACGTCGCTGTTGCTCTTCGCCTACATGGGGCTCTTCTTCAAGGAACTCCGCGCCATCCTCTTCTCCCGCGCCGACGCCGAAGCGGCGGGCATTCGCGCGACGGCGGTCTGGACGGGCTTCCTGATCCTCACGGCGGGGACGCTGACGGTGAATTTCCAGGCCGTGGGGGGCCTGATGATCTACAGTCTGATCAGCAATCCGGCGGCGGCGGCGTTTCAAGTGACGCGAGGATGTCGCCGGGTGCTGGTGCTGTCGGGGGTGTTTGGCGCGGCGAGTGGCTTGGGGGGGTTCCTGATTGCGGCGGCCACGGACCTGCCGAGCGGGGCGGTGATCGTGCTGGTGTCGTCCGCCCTGGTGGGGGCAGCGGCCCTTTTCGGACGCGCGCGCCGGCGCTAACCTGCATTGCTCACCAGATTCCTGGTGAGAGATGCGGGCTAACGGCCCCCGGCACGCCCCTTCCGTCACCTCTTGGATGTGGATGTTGACATTGGGCGTCCCCACGTCACGCGGCCCAGGCCCCGAGGGGGCGGGCAGGGCTGTCCGGGCGCTGGCGGTAATCGCGCCGGGCAGAGGGGCTCCGCCTCAGGGGTCGTGTCTGAATGGCCACGCTGAGTTTCCACTCCGCTTCAGCCAGAGGAGGCGGGCGCGTGCCTTGTTGCCCAGGGTGGCGGTGAGAATGCAGCAGTCCATCGGCGCGCTGTCCGGTTCGGCGGATACGGCCAGCTCGACTTCGTCCGGGGCCTCGCTGCGCTGGGTCAGCGTCAGGACGACATGCGCCCCGTTCTCGAAGCGCTCCACCTTCACACGGACGACCTGCTCCTGCGCGCCCGAGGCAGGCAACGACCGGTTTCATCGCCTGGGATGCCCGGTGGAATTCTTTCAAGGCATGCGATGGGTGGCGCCGGTCCACACGGCCCCGCAAGGGCGATCCGTGGGGGGGGGCGAGGCGGCGTTCAGTGTTCCGGGGCGTCGGACGCGGTCAAAGGGGACGCCAGACCGAGCGATTCGGCAACGGACTGCAGAGCCGTGATGACCTGCGTGATGTGCTCCTCGACGGACAGGCCCAGCAATTCGGCGCCGCGGACAATGTCCTCGCGCTTGACTGAGGCGGCGAACGATTTTTGTTTCATCTTTTTGCGGACACTGCCGGCGGTCATGCCGCGCAGCCGCTCCGGCCGCACATACGCAACGGCCGTGATGAAGCCGCACAGTTCGTCCACGGCAAACAGCGCCTGGCGCAGGGGACGGTCGAGGGGGTAATCGGCCTGGTTCCATTCGGCGTGGGCCAGCATGGCCCCCACGATTTCCTCGTCGACGCCTTGTTCACGCAGGATGCGCGCGCCCTGGCGGGTGTGATCGGGGGGATGGGGCCACCGTTCGTAATCGAAATCGTGGATCAAGCCCACCACGCCCCACAGGGCCGGATCGGCGTTGAAGCGGCTTGCATAGTGGCGCATGGCGGCTTCCACGGCCAGGGCGTGTTTGATGAGCGATTCGGATCGGGTATGCTCGTTAAGGAGTTTCCAGGCTTGGTCGCGGTTCATATCGGACCTTTCACTTCCATGGCCGGCGGACTCCGCTCCGCTTCCGGCGCGCGGGCTTCAGCCCGCTTCCGGCCGCGACGGTTCATGGCCCGATTCACCTCAAAGGTCAACCTTCGAATTCCGGTTCCCGGGCTTCATCCAAGGCAACCAGTTCGTCGGACGGGAGCCGTTCGGCCGCGACGACATGATCGAGGCATGTCGGATGCAGGTCGCGTAACTGTTCAGGTCAACCACGGAACACACCGAGGACACGGAAAAGAACACCCATGAGCCCATCCAACCGCGACCGGCAATTGGCATGGTTTTTC
>JAFGQR010000200.1 GCA_016935555.1 Verrucomicrobiota bacterium | reverse complement strand
GAGGCGAAATCTGGCCTTTTAACCGCAGTGCCGAGCGCCCGCAACCGCACCATTATTGGCCGGGCCCCTTCTGGGACTGCCTCTATAATACCCCGATGAATACCAATCCCAACACCACTCCCACATGTTCCCAGCCATGTCATACAACCCATACCCATTTGCCGCAAAATACCCCACAGGACTGCTGTACGGCTCCACTCCATTAAAGAACATCGGATGATACCCCGGCGTCGGGCTGCTGTCGTAGACGTACTCAGAAGTACTGTAAGTACTGTAATAGTTCGCCCGGCTGTGCTGGATCTTGTCCGTGTCGCTCCACGGGAACCGGTGCCCAGCCACCCCGCCCCGTGCCGCCTTCTCCCACTCCGCCTCCGTCGGCAACCGGTAACCGTTAGTCCACTTCACCCAGTCGTTCTGCACATTGATCTGCCAGGTCCGGTAAACCGCGGTCTGAGCCGCGCTGGTGTAATACGCCGGCACCCGCCCCTCCTTCTCCGACCGCGCATTGCACCACTTCACCGCGTCATACCACGTTATCGAGTGCGCCGGATGATTGGCCGCCTTGCCTTGCGCCCCATACTCGAAGCTGTAGCCGTGATTGGTCGCCCACTGGTACACCTCGTCCCACAACGCCTTCGTCACCTCGTACCGGTCCATATAAAATGCGCTCACATCAACGCTGTGCAACGGAAGCTCATCGCCGTCGCCCTCGCCGGGGTCCATGCAGTTCCCCATCGTGAAGCTGCCGGCAGGGATCAGCGCCATGCCCTGCGCCACGTCGGACGCGGTGATGCGGAAGAAGACGTTGGTTGAGAAGCCGTCGGGCCAATCCCGCACCGCGTCCCACACGACCCATTTGTTCGTACCGGCCGTGACCCCGAAACCCACGTCACCCGTGAAATGGGTGGCGGGCAGGTCGTAGGCGAGGCCGCCATTGGTGGAGACGGCCACGGCGACGATCAGACCCTCCGTGTTAATGGTGCCAAGGTCGTAGCGGATGTCCACCAGGTTGGTGCCCGGGCGCTGGCTGGCACGGATGTTGGTGATGCCGTCGGCTGCCGGGAGGCTGGCGCCCACCAGCAGCCCGGCGCCCAACAGGAGCGCCAGCAATGGAAGCCGGACATTCTTGTCCGCCCGGCGGCGGGCTGCGTCATCGGGATTCGGAGTGGATGGGAATGTGCGCGCTTTGGCAGCCGCGGTCTGAGCGGGTTGGTTGCGCAATGAGAGGTGGTTCATAATAAGTAGCGATGATCACATACTGCGCTTGCGGTGTCTTCTTGCAAGCCCGTTTTGCGCTCACGCTCGTGATAATTGGTGGACCGTTTCCGTCTTGGAGCCGCCAGAGGTTGTCCGCCCGACGGACTTCAATTGCACGATCACCAGGTTCGCCACAATCAGGCCGGCTCGGAATCCTTTGTCGAACTTCTCCCCAGGAGACTCAATGGGATGTTGCTGTCAGTTTGAGCGCGTCGAGCCAGGCTTGGGAAGCCGGTAGCGCACATAATCGCGCGTCACTCCCAGCAGGCGCGCCGCGGCGGACACATTGCCGCCGGTTTGGCCCAGGGCGTGTTGAATGAGCCGGCCGATCGCGGTGTCGAGGTCGAACCCCTGCTCCGGGAAGCGAAAGCCGGGGTTGAACCAGTCGTCGCCGGGGCGGTGCGGCACAGGGGTGGCGGCGGGAAGGAGATGCGCGAATTCCAGGCGTGCGCCTTCCTCGAAGACGATGGCGCGCTCGAGTTCATGGGACAATTCGCGCACGTTGCCGGGCCAGGGGTAAGCCAGGAGGCGCTGCCGGCCGGCGGCGGTGATTTCCCTGCGGGGCAGCCGATGGCGCCGGCACAGTCGCGCGACCAGCACGTCGGCCAGGGCGAGGATGTCGTCGCCGCGGTCGCGCAATGGGGGGATATGGACCCGGAACAGGTCGAGGCGATGGTATAAATCCTCACGGAACGTGCCGGCGGCCACCATCGTCTTCAGGTCCTGGTGGGTGGCGGCAATCACACGGACATCCACGGGCAGTTCGCGGTTGCCGCCGAGGCGCCGAACACGGCCGTCCTCGATGGCCTTCAACACCTTGGCCTGCAAACCGGGCGCGAGACTGGGCAGTTCGTCCAAAAACAAACTGCCGCCGTTGGCCGCCTCGAACAACCCCATCCGCGTTGAGCGCGCGTCCGTGTAGGCGCCGCGCTCGTGTCCGAACAATTCCGATTCGGCCAGCGTTTCGGGCACCGCCGAGCAGTTCATTTCGACCAGCGGCTGGGCCGCGCGCGGTCCGCGGTTGTGAAGCCACCGCGCGATGGCGGTCTTGCCCGTGCCCGTCTCGCCCTGGATAAGCACCGGGGGCAGACCGGTCTGGAGACGGGTGTCTGCGGCGAGGATTTTCTGCAACTGCTGCTCCATGGCCGCCAGCGACGGTCCGAAACAGAAATCTTCGCCGGTCTGGGCGGCATCCTGGCGACGGTGTTCGTCGAGGCGTGCGGTTTGGCGCGCCCGGCGGGCGCGTGCGAGGATGAGCGGGAGTTCGCCGGGTTCGAGGGGTTTTACCAGGTAATCGAGCGCTCCGAGTTTCACCGCCTCCACCGCCCCGCTCACGTCCCCGTCGCCCGTCATCACAATCACCGCCGTGCCCGCGGCAAACACCCGCTCCCGGAGCAGGTCGGTTCCCTTGCCGTCGGGCAGGTTCACATCGAGCAGCACGAAGTCCAGACCCTGTTCGGACGCCCACTGGCGCGCCGCGGCGGCCGTGCCCACGCCGGTGACGTCGGCGTGCAAACGCTCCAGCTCGGCGGCAAGCTGTTTGCGCAGCAACACCTCGTCTTCCACAATCAGAATGCTCAACCCGGTCAAGTCCGCTTCCGGCATGAGGCCATTGAGCCATGAAAAACCCCGGGCGCCGATCCCAAAAATCGGTTCTTTGCGTTCTTTGTGGTTCAATCCCTTTCAACCACAAAGAGTACAAAGACCACAGGGAGAAGAGTTGTTTTTCGTCTTTCTTTGTGTTCTTTGCGTTCTTTGTGGTTCAATTCCTTTCAACCACAAAGAGCACAAAGAGCACAAAGAGAAGAGTTGTTTTTCGTCTTTCTTTGTGTTCTTTGCGTTCTTTGTGGTTCAATCCCTTTCAACCACAAAGAGAAGAGTTGTTTTTCTGCGGACTTTCCCCGGAATTGTCGCATGTAATAGATGGCAGCGTGACGTTCGCGAAATGCAGACTCATCCGTTCATGACGCGCCGCATGGCGTTTGCGTTGATGACCCTGGGCGCCGTGGCGCTCCTGTGGGGCGCATGGACGGCCATCCGGACACGCCTCGAGGTCACGCCCATCAACGCGCGGGACCAGGAGAAACGCGACGCCACGCGGGAGCACGACCCGCGCCCGCTGGCCGCCTTTCGCTCCGGGGACGCGCCGGCCCCGGGTCGCGGGCGGCCGTGGGGGTTGCCGCCGGGGCATCCGGCGCCGACACGCCCCTCCTGGGACCCAGGCGCCTTCAGCCGGGTCCAGTTGGAGCGGCTGAGGAACACGACCCCTGAGCAGCGCGTCGAACAATACCGTCGCATGGCGGCAATGCGGCAGCACATCCGGCAGCGGCCGCCGATGCGGCCGTGGGGTGGTCCCTGGCCCTGGCGCCCTCCCGCCGACCCTGCGAACCTGCCATGAACGCTCGATCGCGACCCCGCATCTCGTGTCCTGCGCGTGGCTTGGAAGGCGCCACGGCGGGTCGCGCGTTGGGTGCGTTGGGCGGGGCGGCTGTGGGAAAGCCTTGGCCGGAAGGCGGGCTGCGTGGGGGAGGGTTCACGTTGTTGGAGTTGGTGGTGCTGGTCGCCACGGTGGCCGTGCTGGTGAGCGTGCTGCTGTCCTCCCTGGCCCGCGCCGAGCACAAGGCCCAAGACCTCCGATGCCTCAACAACCTCAAACAACTGGGAGTCGCCCTGCGGATGTTTGCCGACGAACACCAAGACCGCCTGCCCGAAGCGGAACCGCTCCCCGCGCTGCCCATCGACCCCGCTCATCGCCTGCCCCGCCTTTGCGACCTGCTGGCGCCGCACCTGGGTTACCTGACCAATGCCATGCCCACCACGCATACGGTGCTCCGCTGCCCCTCGGATAAGGCCCACCGATTCGAGCACAACGGCAGCAGCTACGAGTGGAATGCCCTCTACAGCGGACGCCCCATCGAGCATCCCCGGCGCAGCCGAAACCCGCCCCGCGAAGCCCCGTTGATCTTCGACTACGACAACGTGCACACCGGCGCCACCAACGACTCGAAAAACGTCCTGTTCGCCGATTTCCACGTGGACACCCTCTGACTCGATCCCCGAAACACGGCGCCGGCATCGGGGCACTACCCGCGCGACCGGCCCTTCCCGAGATTGGCCGCGAACCCCGGACGGCATCTCCAAGCGCCACGGCGGCGCCCACCCGCACGGCCTTATTCGCGCCCAAACCGCCGCTCGCAGCCAGCCCGGCACTGGCCCTCAGCGCAAATGGTACAGCTCCTTCATGTCCGCCCAGATTTTGCCGGCCGCCGCCGCGTCCGGCAGCGGCAGCTGGCAGGGATCGGTTTCGCGCCACCACCGTTGCGTTTCGGGGTCGTCGGCCATCCGCTGCATGTCCTTCTCAAAATCGCGCCCCGTGTATTCGAGATAGGCGAAGAGGTAGAGGCTGCCCTCGATCTCGCGCTCGTAAATGGAGAAGTTTCGGATATGAGACTGCCGGAGGCGACGGTTCACGGCCGGCCAGGGATCGGCATGCAGCGCGCGGTAGTGGGCGGCGCGGTCGGGCTTCAGGCCCGTGATCCACGCGAGCCGTTGCGGCGGATTCGGCGTTGTGGAGCAACCCGCCAGCAACCCGGCGGCAAGCACAGAGACAAGCAGTTTCATGGGAGGATGGGATTCAACGAAACACGAGGTATAACCCGACAAAAATGGCCAGCACACCTGCCGCCATGACGCGGTAATCCTCCAGGACGCCGCCAGGGGTTGCGCGCAGCGGCTCGCGCCAGTCTTCCCAAATCAGCGTTTTGGCCTCGGGCTTGAGGGGTTCCGGGTAGCGCAGGCTGGTGATCCCCATGATGCCCAGGCAGGCGACGAACAATCCGAACGCGGTCATCATGAAATCCCCCTGGTACCAACCGTTCCAATCCAGCAGGAACGCCACGGCTCCCAGGCCCATGCCCCCGACCAGTGTCAGCCAGGCCGATTTGCCCGACGCGCGCTTGCAGAACACGCCCACGAGGAACACCGTGGTGATGGGCGGGGCGACGTAGGAGATCAGCTTGTTGATTCCCTCGAAAATGGTGGTGTAATGGCCGAACAACGGCGAGGCCACGATGGCGAGCAGGGTGCCTGCGACGGTGGTGATCCGGCCGATCCGCACCAGCGCCCCGTCGCCCAGGCCGGGCCGGTGGCGGCGGCACAGGTCGTAGGCCACCAGCGTTGCGGTCGAATTGAGCGCGGCGGAGCAGGTTTGCATCGCCGCGGCAAGCATGGCCGCCACCACCAGCCCCTTCAATCCCACCGGCAACAGGCGCGTGATGAGAAACGTGTAGGTGTCGGCCGCCACCGCGGGTCCGTCGCCGCCGAGGGCGCCCTGCTGGACCAGGGCCACGCCGATGACGCCGGGCAAGACGAAGAAAAACACCGGCCAGATCTTCAGAAACGCGCAGAACAACGGGCCCAGGCGCGCGTGCCGATCGTTCTTGGCCGCCAGCACGCGCTGGACGATTGTCTGGTCGCAACACCAATACCAGATCCCCAGCACCGGGTACCCCAGCAGAATCGAATACCATGCCAGACCCGACGCATCGCCCCCGGTGCGCGCCATGTGCAGGAAGTTGTCCGTCCCCCATGTCACGCCGCTGCCGGCTACACCCGCCAGCGGATGCGGATGCGTGGCGAGGGTTTCGGCCAGGGCCGACCATCCTCCGATCTTGGCATAGCCGACGGCGGTCACCACCACGGCGCCCACCAGCAGCAGCACCGTCTGGACGCTCTCGGTCCACACCACCGCCAGCAACCCCCCGACCATCGTGTACAGCCCCGTCAGCACCCCCAGCACCGCGATAAACCCCACCAGGGCGTCCACACCGAGGACCGTCGCGCCGGGCGCCATCCCCAGAATCCCGCGCAACACCCACGCGGCCGTGTAGAGGGCCACCCCCATGTGAATCACAATCGCCGAGAACAACGACACCACCGACAACACATCGCGGCAGCCGCGGTTGAACCGGCGTTCGAGAAAATCCGGCAGTGTGGCCACCCGCGAGCGGAGGTAGAGCGGCGCAAAGAACAGCGAGAGCAGGATGAGGGTGAAGCCGGCCATCCACTCGAAATTGCCGAAGACAAGCCCATACTTGTAGGCGGCTTCGGCCAGGCTCACCAGGTGAACGGTGGAGATGTTCGCGGCGAACATCGCCAGTCCAATCACCGGCCACGTCAGCGTGTTCCCGGCCAGGAAATACTGTCGCCCCTCGCCGCCTCGCTCCCCGCGGCGCCGCACAAAACCCGTTGCCACGCCCAACCCCACCACCGCCAGCAAATACACCGCAATAATCGCCCAGTCCCAAGCACCCACCGCATGGTTCATGCCCGCTTCCATAACCGCCTGGCCCCTCCCTGGCAAGCCCCGACCCATCGCCGTCACGGCGTCGTCACGGCGCGGAAAAAGCCGTGGCTCGGAACACAGCGGTTTGTGAACCGCCATTCGCCCTCTTCCAGCCCGTTCGTGAGCAGACGCTGCCACGCCGCCAGGTCCGTGGACCCCTCGAGCACCACCTCCCCCGTGGCATGGCCGCTCACACGCACATAGCAGTCGCCCCCTCCCAACACCCGGGGCGGGTCCAGCCGGAGCCCGATCCGCTCAATGTGCCACGTTTGCACCTGACTGAGGCGCCCTGCGGGATCGGACCGGACGAAGGCCGTGTGGTCCTCAAGACGCGCCTGGACCGTGTGCGGGCCCGGAGCCAGCGCGGCGCCCTCGAGCACAAACGCCGCGTGGGTGGCTCCAGCCACCGGCATCCCGTTGGTGCACCATTGAACCCGCACCGTCTGCCCCTCGGGTTGAACCAGGGCCACACTGAACGCCAGCCGCTGGCCGAGCCCCACCACCAGGTTGGTCGATGCCGGAAGGAAATCCTCCCCCGGTCGAACCCGTTCGCGGATCGCCAGCACCAGCGCCTCCTGGCAGACTTCGCAAAACCTCGACCAGCTGAACGTGGTCCGCATGAGACAATCGTATTTGGGCCGGTACCAGCCCGTGGACGAGTAATTGGCGCCCTCGAACAGGCCGATCACGTCCCAGTATTGAAGATCGTCCTCGGGCGTTGGAAGAGGCGTGGCGGGGTCGATCCAGACCTTCCACGGGATGCGCGCGAGGGTCGTGTTGGTGGTCACGTTGGGAAATTCCAGACCGGGATGCTCAAAGCCGGGGGTGGGCTCCTCGTATTCGTCACCCAGCCGCCCCAGGGTGTGGCCCGATTCATGAACCAGCACCTCCTCCCATGTCGCGCCTTTCGACGTGATGATCCGCGGCCCGCCCGACCCGCCGCGCGCGGCGTCGTTGACGAGGACCACCACCAGGTCGCGGTTGGTCTGGAAGGCGGGCAGCCATTGCTGGAGGAGCGCGTCGAGTTTGCCGGCGCCGTCGGCGGTTTCGGGGATGGTGATGACATAATCCCCGGCGGGATCGTAGGTGCTGTTGAAGTAGGTGTCGCGCGCGATGCCGAGCTTGGGGTGATCGGACCCGGACTGCGCCGAGGCGGCAAACACGGCGAACGCATTGAAATGGCTCCGGTATGCCGTATAGGGCTGCTTGGCCAGCAACGCCTCCAGGGCACTGGGGGCATCGGCGCTGAACTGTCCGCACTCCGCGCTGGTATACCCTTCCGAAAAGAACACCACGTCCAGCCGGTTGCCACACGGCCCGTTGGTCATCAGCGTCTCCAGACCGCCCTCGGCGCGCGCGGGCGCCCATGACCCGAGCGCCAGGGCCACAATGAACCCCAGCCCTGCACGGCCATCACCCCGCGCACGACCCTTCACTCGGCACTCGGCAGCGGACTCGTTCACGGGCAGCGGACTCCTTGGAAAACCGGACGTGAATCGAGGCCATGGCCCTTCGCGCTGTGGAAGTTCGGTTCATGGGTGTGCGGCAAACACCCCGCGAGCCTGCAGCTCATCAGCCGGGCGGCCTTCACGGCAAGGGCACCAGCGAGACCCTGTAGAATCGCATGCCGTTGGTCGTGCCGACCATCACCGTGGCGGTGCCGTCGGCGATACTCACCGGCGCGTTGGTGACCGGCGTCCACTGAATGGGCGGCAGCAGGCTGCCCGTTTCCTGCAATTGGAACATCGACGCCGCAGCCGGCCAGCTCAACGCCAGCAGGTTCGCCCCCGCCCCGCCCGCAGCCGTGGCCGACACTTCCATGGGCGTCGACGCGACGCACGGGCCGAATTCGGAGGTATTGTTTTCGGGGTCCGTGGCGGTGGCGGTGACCCAGTGGCCGGCGGGGATCGAGCCGGGCAGGACCACCTCGATCTCGGCCGTGCAATCGGCGGCGGTGGTCACGAACGTCTCGCCCAGGTAGGTCCGGCCTTCGCCGTGAGTGCCGGACCAGGCATCGGGAGCCGGGTTGGAAAAGAACTGCACGCGGCAGGTCAGGTTGGGCCGGCTGTTGAGGGTGCCGCGGATCAAGATGCCGTTGCCCGAGCAGACGGTGCTCAGCACGGGGAAATTCTGTTTGCCGTTCGACCCGGTGTCGGCGTCGCAGGCGTCGTTGGGATTGACGGCGGTAGGTTCGAGGTCGATGCCGAGGCGGGCGTTGTCGAAGATGGCGTTATTGAGGATGAGGTTATTGGTGCAGAGCTGGCGGACGCGCACGCCGGCGTAGACGGATCGGGCGTAGGCGAGGGTGTTGCCAAGGCCGGGTCCGCCCCCGATGACATTGTGGCTGCAACCGTTTTCCAACTCGACCGTGTGGAAGCCGCAGCCGAGGTCCGTGACGCCGTCCAGCGCGGTGCCAATCCGGTTGTTCTGGAGCACATTTCCACAGGCGTCTCGCATCAGGATGCCGCGCACCCTGGCGGAGGTAATGACGTTGCCGAGGGCCGGGGTGGGACCGCCGATGAGGTTCGAGCAGGCGCCTTCCATGCAGATGCCCTCGCGGTAGTTGCTGAGCCGCGCCGCGCCTGCGGCGTCGGTGCCGATGCGGTTGCCCTGGATCACATTGCCCGCCGCATGGGCGCCGATCAGGTGGATCCCGGCCCCGCTGTCCGCCCGGCTCGGGTCGCCGTTGCCCGAAATGACGTTGCCCTCGGCCGCCCAGGCGCCGCCGATCAGGTTGCTGGCGACGCTCGACAGGAGAATGCCCGCCCGCCCGTTGCGCAATGCCACCGCGCCCGTGACGTCCGTGCCAATCGCATTGCCCTGAATCCAGTTGCCGTGCGCGCCCGCCGCCAGCCAGATGCCGTCCTCGAGATTCCCCGAAATGATGTTCCGTTCCCCGGGCGCGGCGCCGCCGATGCGGTTGGCGGGCGACTCGAGGCGCACGCCGGACATGGCATTGCTCAGGGCCACGGTGCCGGTGGCGTCGGTGCCGATGCGGTTGCCGGCGATGACATTGCTGCCGCCGGTGCCGGCGACGTAGACGCCGTAGCTCAAGTTGCCGGCGATGACGTTGCCGGCGCCGGGCGCGCTCCCGCCGATGTCATTGTGGCACGCGTTCTCGAGGTTGACGCCCACGGAGGCGTTTCCCAGGGCGTTTGTGCCGGTGTCGTCGACCCCCAGGAAGTTGCCCTGGACCCGATTGCCATTGGCAAAACCCAACAGGTGCACGCCGCTCTGGCCATTGCCGGAAATCACGTTGCGGGCGGCGCTGACGGTTCCGCCGATCCAGTTGCTCACGCTCTGGTCCACACCAATCCCGCTGAACTGGTTCCCCAACGCCTGCCGACCCGCCGCATCCGTCCCAATCCGGTTCCCCTGAACCACGTTGCACTGCCCCGCCGCCCCCTTGATCAAGACGCCGCGCTCGCCATTGCCGGAGATGACATTGCCGGCGCCGGGATCGGTGCCTCCGACGGTGACGGCCTTGGCGTTGATCAGCGTCAGACCGTCCGCCGTGTTGGGCAAGGCCGTTGTTCCGGTGAGGTCGGTTCCGATCAGGTTGCCCTCAATCCGGTTGCCGGCCGAACTGCCGTAAAGGTCGAACAGGTAAAGCCCGCTGCGCTGGTTGCCCGAGATCACGTTGCGCGCGCCTGGAACAACGCCGCCAATGAGATTGCCCGGCGCGTTGTAGAGGACGATCCCGTTGGTGCCATTGGGCAGGGCCGCCGCGCCGTCGCGCCGCGTGCCGATGAAATTGCCTACGATCCGGTTGCTGCGCGCCGCCGTGTCCAGCAGGTAAAGCCCCGTCCCGCAGTTGCCGGAAATCACGTTGCCCTCGCCCGCTTGCGTGCCGCCGATCCGGTTGTTCGGCGACCGGAAAATCAACAGCCCCCCATTGATGTTGCCCAACGCAGTCGCCCCCGCCGCGTCGGTGCCGATGTAGTTGCCCTGAATCACATGGCCGCCCCCGTTCTCAATCCGTAGCCCAAGATCCCGAAACCGGTTGATGACCAGCCCCCGCACCGTGCAATTGGATGTGGTGATCAGCAATCCCGCGGAGGTCGCGCCGGCGTTGACCCCATTCAGCTCGATTTGCGGCGTGCCGGCATAGCCCGGCTGCGTGGTGCCGTCGATGTCCACCGGGTCCGTGATCTCCGGAAGGGCCGACAAGGGCAGAATTGTGATCACCCCGGCCAACGGAATCGCAAATTCGATCCGGTCGTTGCCCCCGGCGTTCGGGTTCGCATTGGCCTGCAGGATCGCATCCCGCAGCGTGCCGGCGCCGGAATCGGCGGGCGAAGTGACGGTAAAGACCGCGCCGGCGGCAATCTGAGCCGGCACCATCAGGACCGCGAGCAGTGTGCAGACCGCACCGTGCGCCGGGCAGGATTGCCCGCCTCTCCCATGCCAGGTCGTCATCGTTCGTAAATGCTGCATACCATCGAGTCCTCGTGCGGCCCTCCCTGCCCGGGGATTGTCCGACTCCCACGACGGCTCAGCGGGAATGGCCACGGGTGGGTGGATCGGGCCTAGCCTAGTCGAGGCGCCGCCAGAGATCAAGAGGATTTCGGTCCTAGCCTCCATTTGCCCACCAGGTTCCTGGCGAGAAATGCGGCTTAATGCGGGAAAAGCGCCGCCACGATCTGGCGGCCCCCAAACACCCAAATCGCCGCCCCGATCGCGATGTAGGGGCCGTAAGGCAGTCGGCTGGACCATTCCCGCCGCTTGCACGCAATGAGGCTCAACCCCACCACCGCCCCGATCATGGAGCTGACCATCAACGCAAACACAGCCGCCTCCCACCCCAGGAACGCGCCAATCGCCCCCATGAACTTCACGTCGCCCAGGCCCATCGCCTCCCGCGGCAGCACCAGCCGGTCCGTGCGCACCTCCATGTACACCACCGTTTCCGGATCCCACACCTCGTCGCCCACGCGCAACTGCTGCGGCGACAGCTCCACCTTCACCCTCTCATAGCCGCGATCCGCCAACTCCACCGTCTTGGCCTCCAGGGTCAGCGTGTCCGATTTCCGGTAAAACAAGTCCGCGTAGGGAATTTCGCGATTCGGCAACACCAGCGCGGTGTCGGTGAACACCACGCGCGTGTCCGGGGCCAGGTCGACGCGCTGCCGGCCAAACAGCAGTTTGCCGAGACGCAGGATCAAGTACAGCATGCCGCTGCCGATCACGATCCCGGTGAAACTCTTGATCAGTGCCGGCGCCGGCGCCAGCTCCCCGTGCAGGCTGGGCACCAGAAAGGTGATTCCAAACCCTGCACCCATCCCGCCCAGGGTGATCGCGTCGGGAATGATGAAGTGCTCGACATCGATGAAGCTCGCCACGATCAGCCCGCTTAGCAACACCGCATACGCCAGCACCAGCGGGACCGACTGCCCCCCGAACTGCAGCCAACACGCCAGAAACAACCCGGCCGTCAACAGTTCCACCAGGAAATACCGCGCCGCAATCGGCGCTCTGCAGTTTGCACACCGCCCCCGCAGATACAGCCACGTCACCAGCGGGATGTTCAGATACCACGGGATGCTGTAGCCGCAATACGGACAGTGCGACCGCGGGTGGATCAGGTTCTCGCCCCGGGGCAGGCGGTGGATGCAGACATTGAGAAAGCTGCCCACAATCGACCCGAACACGAAGAAGACCGCCGACCAGAAATGAAACGGCACCGCCGCCCACACCTCGGCATCCAGGTAGCGCGACATCATGCTCCCCCTCCGCCCGGCCGCCGCCGACCGCCTCGCTCCCGCCCCGCCGCCCGCGGCCTGTCAGGTTCCATAGACATTCCGTTCCAGCGCGGCGCGCATGACCGTCAGCGGGGCCGGCTGGCCCGTCCACAGCTCCAACGCCGCCGCCCCCTGATACAGCAGCATGCCCAGCCCGTTCGCGGTGCGGCACCCCGCCGCCTGCGCGCGAGCCAGCCACCGCGTCGTCGCCGGCCGATAGATCATGTCGTAAGCCGCCCGGCATTCCCGGAGCGGGAACGCCTGCTCATCCATCGGCAGGGGATCCTCGGGCCTTAATCCCAACGAGGTGGCATTCATCACCAGGTCCGCCCCATGCCCAGGATACCCCACCTCCACTCGCGTCGCGGGAAACCGGGTCCGAATCTCAACGGCCAGTGCCTCCGCCTTGCTGCGTGTGCGGTTGACCAGGAACAAGGCCGCGGCGCCGTCTGCGGCCAGTTTGAGCGCCGCCGTCCGTCCCGCGCCGCCGGCGCCAAGCAGGAGCACCGTGGCCCCCGCCACCTCCACGCCCAGGTCTTCCCGCAGCGCCCGCACGATCGCGTCGGCATCGGTGTTGAACCCGTGGGCGCGCCGGACCCGGGGCGGCGTGTCGCTGAAAGACCGCAGGGGCTGCCAGGCCCCGGATGCGTCCAGCGCCTCGAAACGAATCGTGTTCACCGCCCCCCACGCGCGGGCGGACTCGTCGAGCGCGTCCACCAGGTCGGCCGCGAGCAGCTTGTGCGGCAGGGTCAGGTTCAACCCCACCCAATTCATCGCCTGCGCCCCCGCAATCGCCACGCGCAGATCCTCGGGATCCACCTCGAACGCCAGGTACCGCCAGTCCAGCCCCAGCGCCGCCAGGCCCGCGTTCTGAAACGCCGGCGACGCCGAATGCCGCACCGGCGAGCCGAACACGGCGCAATAGCGCGTCGCGCCTCCAATCGGTGCCTGGAAGGACTCCGTCACGCGCTGGTTATAGCAAGCCGGCCGCGGGTGCAAAGTGCAAATGAAACTCGTCTTCCGCACCGCCGGCACCGACACTTCGCCGCGCATGAAGAGCACGCGCCTTCGCAAGGCCATCCCCCTGCACCCGGCCAACGCACCCGACCTGTGCAATGCCGAAGGCGCAGCGCGTGGGCATGCTGCGCCGGGAAATCGCCTTCCTGCGTCAGGCGGCGGGGACCTGACCGGCTGCGTCGGCCGGGTCAGTCGGCGGGCCGTGCTTGCTCCGGCGTGTCAGTGACCGCGTCAGCCACGCCATGGTCAGCGTGACCAGCGTGCCGATCAGCGTGTACCAGGGCCACCCCACACTCGCCCGGATCGGCTCGCCCGCCTCCGAGATGCGGGTCCACTCCAGCTGGCTGATCCCAATCATGACCGCCAGCGAACAAAGCGTGCCCACCACCACCGGCAGTGCCGTGCCGCGCTTCCAGAACAGCACCAGCAGCAGCCCCCCCAACAGCGCCCCGCTCGTCAGGCCGCGCAGCGAAAAGGCCGCATTCAACACATATTCCACCTCCCGGCTCAACGACGCCACGAGGATCAACAGCGCCGCCCACACGACCGTCGAGGCTTTGCTGAACCGGAGGAAGAACGCCTCGCTGCGGACCCGCCTCGTCAGCGGCTTGACAAAGTCCATGGTGGACACCGACGCCAGGGACGTCAGGGCCGAGCTTACCGAGGACATCGCCGCCGAGAGAATGGCCACGATCAGGAACCCCCGCACCACGTGCGGCACCGCGGTCATCATGAAGATGGGATAGATGTAGTCGTTGGCCTTGATCCCCGACCCGGGCCTGATCTCGGGGATGGGGACGGCCATGGGCGTTTGCTGGTAAAACACCCACAGCATAGCCCCCACGAGCAAAAACACCAGAAACAGCGGAAACACCCCCACCGCGCTCAACAGCAGCGCCTTCCGGCCGTCTGCCACCGTCCTGCACGCCAGCACCCGCTGCACGATCAGTTGCTCGGCCCCGTGCGACGACAAGGTCACAAACGTCCCCCCAATCACCCCCATCCACAGGTTGAACGGCAGGCTCAACGAAAACTCCGTGTTCACCAGGTGCAGCTTGCCCTCCGCCATCGCCCTGGACCACAACGCCGGCAATCCCCCGTCCACCATCGTCGGGATGTAACACAAGGTGAACACCCCCCCCGCCATGAACAATCCAAACTGCACCGCGTCGGTCCATATCACCGCCTTCACCCCCCCAATGTAGGTGTAAAGCAGCGACAGGATCACAAACAGCAGGATCGCCCCCAGGATCGGATCGCCCGTGCCCCACCCCAACAGCCGGTCCCCCAACATCAGCTTGACCGGAATCGACGCCACATACACCCGCACCCCCGCCGCCAGGGTTTCGCTCAGCAGAAAAAACCCGCCCACGAGCCGCCGTGCCGACGGTCCAAACGCCGTTTCCAGCAGTTGATACGGCGAGTAGATTTCCCCTTTCAAATAGTGCGGCACCATCACCACCGCCAGCAGCACCCGCGCAATCACATACCCGAATACCATCTGCAAAAACGTCAGGTCCCCCCCATACGCCATCGCCGGCACGCTGATGATCGTCAGCGCGCTCGTTTCCGCCGCCACGATCGAAAACCCAATCCCCCACCACGGCACGTTTCGACTGCCCAGGAAATAGTCGCGGGTGTTGCGCTGGTCCTTTCCAAACCACACCCCCAGCCCGATGATCCCCACCACATACGCCAGGATCACCAGCCAGTCCACCGCGTTGAAATAGTTCATAGCCCCACCCCGCTGACCCCATCCAGCCCGCCCCTGCCCCCCACAAACCCCGCCCCCGCCACGCCCATGGCCCACCCTGGCGTGACGTCCACCATGCCACCGTTCAACAGTCGAGAATGCATGCCGCAGCGCATCCGCAAGCCTAGAAAACTCCGCTCCCCATGAAAACAAAAAACGCGATCTGGGCCTGAGCCCGCATTTCTCACCGCCCTGTGAGAAATGCAGGTCAGAACGCCCTCGATCGCAATCCTCAACCCTCATGCACCCTGAAAAACGCCCATGGCCCCCCCATCGCAAAGACCCCCGAGGAGCGGTTTTCCCAGCCCCCATCTCCGCCGCGGCGGCGAGTACTCGAACAACTTCGCCAGCACGATGGCCAGTGGTTCATGGGCGCGCTCCTGCCGACACTGAAAGGCATCCAAATCAGGCGCATGGAGTGGGTGTCGGCACCATGGTCGGAAGCTATTGCGCTACAAAGGATGGCTGCCGCAGGGCGGCAAGGAACCCGACCGGCCCGCGATTGCCCGCTTTCTGGCCCAACCCGGT
>JAFGQR010000199.1 GCA_016935555.1 Verrucomicrobiota bacterium | reverse complement strand
CTGGAGCCAATGGTCGGGATTGAACCGACGACCGACGGTTTACGAAACCGTTGCTCTACCACTGAGCTACATTGGCACCCGCAACCACCGCTCCCTCCTTGCGATTCCGAGCGTGCCACCCCGAAAGCGCCGCCCAATAAAACAGCAAACCGGCCCGGCTGCAAGTCGCGCCGGTAGGAAAACCGCCCCGCCCGGATTCGTCAAGCCCGCAGTCCAAGTCCGCATTTCGCGGCGCGCGTCCCGCGAGCGTGCGGCGGGAAACGCGGCGGGAAAAGCGTTGCTGGCTGGCGGGGCGCGGGCTGAAATGGGGCGTGCCATCCTTGACGGGTTACACCCTGGTCCGGCTGCCCAACGGGGCATGCAGCGTCCACTCGCTGGCGCACCACGAGACGTTTCACCCCGTGGTGGGTCCCGTGGCGGAAGCCGAAGCGCTCTATGTGCGCCAGCTTCGCCTGCCGGAGCGGGCGGGCGCCGAGACGGGCGAGTTTGTTGTGTGGGACATTGGGCTGGGGGCGGCGGCGAATCCGGTGACGGTGCTGCGCGCGCTGCGGCATTGGCCCGGCGGCGTGCGGATTGAGAGCTTCGATCACACGCTGGAGCCGCTCCGGTTTGCCCTGGAGCACGCCGGCGCGCTCGGCTACCTGCGCGGCTATGAGACGCGTCTTCGGAGTCTGCTGGAGGCGGGCGAGACACAGTTCCGGGACGCGGCCTTGTCGGTCACGTGGCGGGTGCACCTGGGGGATTTTCCGGCGTGGCTGGCGGAGCCCGAACGCGAGCCGGTTCCAAAGCCGCACGCGCTGCTGTATGACGCCTATTCGCCGGCGACGAACCCGGCGATGTGGACGGCGCCTTTGTTTGGGCGCCTGTTCGGGCGGCTGGATCCGGGGCGCCCGTGCGCGCTGGCGACCTACTCGCGCAGCACTCTGCTGCGCAGCACCCTGCTGCTCGCCGGCTTCCATGTCGGCGCCGGCCATGCCACCGGGGAGAAGGAGGAGACGACCATTGCCGCGAACACGCCGGAGCTGATCGCCGAGCCGTTGGGTCGCCGTTGGCTGGGGCGGGCGCGGCGGTCCACCAGCGCCGAGCCGCTCTGGGAGCCGCTCTACCGCCAGGCGCGGCTGTCGCCCGAATCGTGGGAGCGCCTGCGGCGGCATCCCCAGTTCAGCCGTAGCGATACGGGGTGCTGAGGGGAAAGCTGTTGGGCAGGTGCCGCACGTCGCCCACGGCGCCGTCGCGCAGCAGCACTTCCACGATGTCGAACCGGATCTTCACCGGCGGATGCTTCACCCGCTTGAGGTAATCGAGCCCGACCTGCGACAGCCGCCGGCGCTTCTCGGCATCAACGGCCATCGCCGGGCGGGTCCACGCCTCCGAGGAACGGGTTTTCACCTCCACAAACACCAGGCAATCCGCATCCCGAAACACCAGGTCGATCTCCCCGCGCCGGGACCGGAAATTTGCCGTCAGGAATTTCATCCCCAGGCGCTGCAAATGTGCCTTTGCCGCCCGTTCTCCAAGCTGCCCGTGCCGGAGGTGCAGTGGCAGGGTCCGGCGCCCCAGCGATGCCCGGAGGCGCCGCCAGAGCCAGCCCCACAGGCCGGTGACGCGCCCGTCCTCGCCATCCGGCGTGTGCTCCGGGAGGGGGCGGGCATTCATGGGGAGTGAACACCTCCGAAAGTCGGACGTGAATCCAGGCCATGAACCAGCCCGGAGGGACGAACATCGAACGTCCAACACCGAACGTCCAACGTCCAATGCCCAAGAGCTTGCGCGCGTGCCGTTCGATGTTGGGTGTTGGACCTTGGCTGTTGGATGTTCGATTCATGGGAAGCCATTACCCGCCTCGCATGCGCATCGGGCCGTTGAACCTCCGGTGGCTGAATCCCGCCCGATGGGCGGGACCGCTTCGGGCCTCGTCGACGCACGGGCGCTGGAAGGGTCTCAGGGTTCATGGGTGAGGGGCCGGCGGGCAGCCGGATGCAGCGCCGAACAAGTCCGGCTCTGCCGGGCGCAGCGGGGCGAAGGTGCGCCGGTGGATTGGGCAGGGGCCGTGCGCGGCCAGCGCGGCGAGGTGCTGCGCGGTGCCGTAGCCCTTGTGCCGGGCAAACCCGTAGGCGGGCCATTGCCGGTCGAACTCGAGCATGAGGCGGTCGCGGGTGACCTTGGCCAGCACACTGGCGGCGGCGATGGAATAGCTGCAAGCGTCGCCCTGGGGGATTGCGGTTTGAGGCTGGAGGAGGGTGGGAACGGGGCGTCCGTCGACCAGGAGGCGTTGCGGAGTCGGGTGCAACCGGGCGACGGCGGCGCGCATGGCCCGGTGGGTGGCCTGCAGGATGTTGAGCCGGTCCACCCCTTCCGCGTCCACCTGGCCGAGCCCCCACCGGACCTCGTCCCGCGCTGTCAACTCGGCGAAGAACCGTTCCCGCAGGGCCGCGCCGAGCTGTTTGGAGTCGTTCAGCCCCACGAGCTCTTCGGGGAGACCCTCGCTCAGCCACTCCGGCGGCAGCATCACCGCCGCAGCCACCACCGGCCCCGCCAGCGGTCCGCGGCCGGCTTCGTCCACGCCTGCAACCCGCAGGCATCCGCCGCGCCACAGAACGCGTTCATACGCAAACCGGTCGCCGATATCCTTTGCCATGACAAAATGAACCGGCACGCAGCGTAGCGCCGCGCGCGCCGTCCGCCAACCGGAAATGGGGGAACAAGCGGGACGCGATGGAACGTGTCCCTGCCTTGCCATGGAAAGGCGGCAGTTGTCAGGGGCCGCGCCCGGTTTTAGAGTGGGGCGCGATGGCATGGCATGCGCCCCACATGAAACCGCCGCGGAGCAGCGACACAGAGTTTTGGACGCGTCGCCCTGCTCGCCCCACACTTCTTCATCCAGGACTGCGGCAGACGACGCCGGTGCGCAACGCGTTTCATGCGTCGAGGGTTCTGGCAGGGTTCATGGCGGTGTGGATCGCGGGTGCGGCGGGCGCGCAGCCGCGGGTCGGCGCGCCCGTGGTTTATCACGGCATGTGCGACGCCTCGGCGGGCGTGGCGGTGTCGACGAACCTGTTCCTGGCGGCGGATGACGAGGGCAACCTGCTGCGGCTGTTTCGCACCGACCAGGGGGGCGAGGCGGTCCAGCGCCACGATCTTTCCGGGTTCCTCGCCCTGGCCGGCGAGCACCCGGAGGCGGACTTCGAGGGAGCCGCGCCGCTGGGCGGCAGGATTTTTTGGATCGGATCCCACGGGCGCAACCGCGACGGCAAATACCGCGAGAACCGCCATCGCTTCTTTGCCACCGAGGTGCGGCGGGGTGGCGACATGGTGCAGGTTGCGCCGGTGGGGCGATGCTACAGGGAGCTGCTGGCCGCGCTGCTGTTCGATTCCCGCCTCCGTGTGTTCAACCTCGCCGCCGCCTCGAGCCGCCCGCCCAAGTCCAAAGGGGGATTCAACATCGAAGGCCTGTGCGCGACACGCGAGCACCACCTGCTCATCGGCTTCCGCAACCCCATCCCGGGCGGGCGCGCGCTGCTGGTGCCGCTGCTGAACCCGGAGGAGGTGATCCGCGGGCTGCCCCCACGCCTCGGCCCGCCCAAGCTCCTGGATCTGGGCGGCCTGGGCGTGCGCGACCTGGCGTTTTGCGACGGTGAGATCTTCATCCTGGCCGGTGCCCACAATGCCGACCACAAGTTCGCGCTCTACCGGTGGTCCGGCGACGACACCCCGCCGCGCAAGATCCATCCCCTGGCGTTCAAGGGGCTGACGCCCGAAGCGCTGGTGTTTTATCCCGGGCGGGTGTCGTTCCAGGTGCTCAGCGACGACGGCACCCGCCCGGTGGACGGGACGCGGTGCAAGGACCTGCCCGATCCGGCGCGGAAGCGGTTCCGCGGCGTGTGGGTTCACCCGTGAACCGCGCTTCCACACGACGGCGGTAGGGCCGTTGGTAGGGCCGTTGGTAGGGCGAGACTCCGTCGAGCCCAAACTTCCCCCTGCGCGCTGCGCCAACCCGAACCCGCGATTCCGGGGAGCCCAAGCACCTGCGCAGGTCGTGATGCGAGAACAGACGAAGGAAGATCAGGGCTCGACGGAGTCTCGGCCTACCCGGTGCACGGCGGCCCTTCGCTCTACAGTGGGCAGAACGTGGGTCGGAGTTCCTGGGAATCCGCCTCGAGGACGGCCACGCTGCGCGGCTGGTTGAACCGCGGCCGGCCCGCATAACCCGGATTCAAATACAGAACGCCCCCCCGCGTTTCATGCAACGCCCGGTGCGTGTGGCCGAACACCACCGCGTCCGGTTGCTCCCGCGCGATGCGCAGCCGGAGTTGCTCCTCCGGGGAGCGCACGTCGACGATATGCTGGAGCAGGAACTTGCGCCCCGCCAACATCACGACCTCCGTCAGGTTGCACGTCGCCAGCGTGTCTGTGTTTCCCAGCACCGCGGTCACCGGCGCGATCCGCTCCAGCTCGAGCAACACCGCGGGACTCCCGACGTCCCCCGCATGCAGAATATGCTCCACCCCCGAAAAGATCTCCGCCACCCGGGGATCGAGGAAGCCGTGCGTGTCCGAAATGATGCCAATGCGCATGGAATCCAGGCGAGGCGCTGCGTCAGAACCTTCGGGGCGCTGCGGCAACTCGAGGCGGTGACGATTGGAAATGCGGCCCGGAATCCATGACGCGCCTGGCTTGCAGAAAACCGGGGCGCGGTTTCGAGATGGCACGGACATGGAAGCCGACCCGCAGGCGCGGGACGGCAGAGAATCCTTGGCCGTTCACCACGCAACGGGGCATGCCGGCGCTCAACCTTGATCCGTCCGCAACCAGTCTCATGGGTCAAGGATTCTGCGGTTCCCGTTCGCCAACCGGTTCGGCGGGGTCGTCTTCGGCCTCCGAGGGTTCGCCTTCCTCCGCCGGTTCCGGTGCGCTGAGTTTCATGGAGGCGACGAACAAGCCGGTGAACAGGCCGCCGCTGAGCAGGGTGTTGCGGAAAAACGCCCACGTGGGCGGAAACCCCGGAATGCCGGTGGTCAGGGCCTGGATCCAGCCCGCCAGCGTCTTCGCGTAGCCCGGATTCTGGATCCACGAGGCGGTGTTGGTGACCACGTAGAACAGCAGCGCGCCCGCCAGGCCGCCCAACACCAGCCGAAACCACGACATCCCCGCGGAGTGCCGGCGCCCCAGCCAGATCAGCGCCGCGTAAACGGGGTAGTTCACGAACATGTACGCGTTCAATGGCGCCGCCCCGTAATACAGCACGTTCAACACGACGTCCGTGGCGAACAGCGTCCCCAGCGGCAGCCACCACACCAGCGGCGCCGGGAAATAAACGCCGGCGCAAAACGCCAGCGCATACGCCGCGCTGAAATTCTCGAACTCGTCCGGCCACAGCCCAGGCCACCGCGTCGCCGCAAAAACCAGCATCAGGACGATCGGCAGCACAATATTGGACTTTTCTTTCACGACGGCGGATCATAAGCGAATCCGCGTTGATGACAAGCCGGTTGATGCAACGCCCCTCGATACGCTGAACCCGTGCGAATCCCCCTCACCCGCCCTTCGGACACCCTCTCTCCCACCGGGAAGAGCAGCGTAAGGGGGCACGGTCCATGGGAAGTTCCCTCGCAAGACCTTGCGCGCATCGGAGCCATGAACCGGCGTGTGTAATTGGCAATTGAAAATTGAAAATTGAGAATTGAAAATTGTTCGGTTCATGGAAAGGGAACACCTCCGGGGATCGGACGTGAATCGAGGCCATGAACCGGGTAGAGCGCGATGTCCCCATCGCGCCGTCACAGGAGAGGCGCAACGGAAAGCCAGGGGCCGCGCTTCGCGCTGGTAGGGACGCGTTCCACCG
>JAFGQR010000198.1 GCA_016935555.1 Verrucomicrobiota bacterium | reverse complement strand
GCCCCGCACGCTGCAGGCCAACGGCCAGCCCGCGCGTCAACGCAAGTCGCGCCAGCGACGAACGACGGTAGCCGTGCGCTCCGCGTTTCATCTGCCACCTCCGATCTGCCATTGTCACGGCGGGTCCAACGGGGTAAGCCTACCCGCCGTGAAACCGCATGATTTGTCGCTTGGCGTCTTCGCTGTCGCCGCGTCGGTTCTTCAGGCTCTGGCCGCGGAGCAGCCGCGTGGCGGGCTGCCGCGGGTTGAGGCACAACCCAAAGTCGCCCACCGTGACCCGCAGGTCCGCCTGGGGACGGCCGCGCCCGCGGCGCTGGCGTCCCCGCAGCCGCCGCGCGGGTATTATCGGTTCCCGGCGATACGTGGCGACACGATCGTGTTTACCGCCGAGGGCGACTTGTGGCGTGTTGGCCTGCCCGGCGGTGTCGCTGCCCGCCTGACGACGCACCCCGGCACGGAAGCGCACGCGGTCATCTCGCCGGACGGTTTGACGTTGGCGTTTTCGGCGGAATACGAGGGGCCCCAGGAGGTCTACGTCATGCCGCTGGGCGGCGGGGTGCCGCGCCGTCTGACGTTCGAGGGCGACGCCCGGACCGTCGGCTGGACGCCGGACGGCATGATTTTGTATGCGACGCGGGCGTATTCGACACTGCCCAACGAGCAGCTGATGCGTCTCGATCCGGCCACGGCGTGTGCGATACCGGTTCCCCTGAGCCAGGCCAGCGAAGGCGCCTTCCTGGCCGGCGACGGCCCCCAAACGCTCGTCTTCACGCGCCTTCCGTTCCAGGGCAGCAGCACCAAGCGTTACCGCGGCGGCACCGCGCAGAACCTCTGGCGCTTCACCCAGGGCCAACCCGAAGCCGTCCCGCTCACCGCCGATTACCCGGGCACAAGCAAAAACCCGATGCCCTGGCAGGGACGCGTCTACTTCGTCACCGACCGCGACGGCATCATGAACCTGTGGTCCATGACCCCCGACGGCGGCGAACTCCGGCAGCACACACACCATGCCGTCTACGACGTCAAATCCGCCGCGCTCGACCGCGGACGCATCGTCTACCAGCACGGCGCCGACTTGCGTCTTTACGACATCGCCGCCAACCGCGACACCCTTCTGCCCGTTGTTCTGGCCACCGACTTCGATCAGATGCGCGAGCGCTGGATCAAAAAACCCCTCGACTACCTCACCTCGGCCCACCTGTCACCCGACGGCGACCGCGTCGTCCTGACGGCCCGGGGCCAGGTCTTCGTGGCGCCCGTCAAACCCGGCCGCTTCGTGGCCGTCCCCAAACAACACGGCGTCCGGTACCGGTCGGCCCGGTTCCTGCCCGACGGCAAACATCTCGTGGCCCTTTCGGACAAGACGGGCGAGTTGGAGTTTTGGGAGTTGCCGGCCAATGGGGTGGGCGATCCGGTCCCGCTGACGCGCGACGGCCGCGTGTTCCGCTATCCCGCGGTGCCGTCGCCCGACGGCCGGTGGCTGGCGTGGTACGACAAGAACCACGAGTTGTGGGTGCTCAACCGTGCCCGGCGCGACTCGAAGCGCGTGGCCACGTCGCTGCGTTACAACTTCACCGATCTGGCCTGGTCCCCCGACAGCCAGTGGCTGGCCTATGTGCACGCCGCCACCAACGCCTACCGCCAAATCCACCTCTGCCATCTCCCCTCCACAACCATCACCACCCTCACCACCGACCGCACCGACAGCTTCAGCCCCGCTTGGACACCCGACGGCAAATGGCTCTATTTTCTCTCCGACCGCCACCTCCGCTCCCTCCAGACCAGCCCCTGGGGCCCCCGCCAGCCCGATCCCTACTTCACCGACACCACCAAAATCTACCAGCTCGCCCTCACCCCCGCTCTCCGCTCGCCCTTCCGTGCCCCCGATGAACTGGCGCGCTCCGATGCCAAACCCAAAACGCCCGCCGCACCGCCCGTCGCCCAGCCCGCCGCGACAACCAACGAAACAAAACAAGTCCGGGTCACCATCGACCTGCCCGGGCTTGCGGCGCGCCTCGAGGAAGTCCCCGTCAAAGCCGGCAATTACGACGCCTTGCAGGTGGCGGGCAAGCGCCTGCTTTACACCGCGCGCGGCACCGGCTTTGAGGCGAAAACCGACCTGATCGCACTCGATATCACCAATCACGACGCCAAACCCAAAACGCTCGTGCCGGACATCCGCGCTTACGAACTGTCTTTGGACGGCAAAAAAATCGGGCTCAGGAAGGCAGAGTCCTATTACGTGATTGCCGCCTCGGCCAAGGCCCCTGCCACCCTCGCCGCCGCCGCGCTCAACCTCGCCGGCTGGACCTTCCCCATCATGCCCCGCGAAGAATGGCGCCAGATCTACACCGAATCCTGGCGCCTGCTCCGGGATCACTTCTACGACCGCAACATGCACGGGGCCGATTGGCAGCGTGTCCACGACAAATACCTGCCCCTGGTCGACCGCGTCGCCGACCGGGCCGACCTCAGCGATGTCATCGCCGAAATGGCCGGCGAATTGTCCGCCCTCCACATTTTTGTGCGGTATGGTGACGAGCGGGAAGGCTCCGACCAAGTCCAGCCCGCCGCCCTCGGCGCCCGCTTCGAACGCGATCCCAACGCCGGCGGCTGGCGCGTCGCCCACGTCTACCAGGCCGACCCCGACTATCCCGCCGCCCTCTCGCCCCTCGCGCGACCCGGCGTTGGCGTGAACCCCGGCGACGTCATCCTGCGCATCAACGGCCAGCCCACGCTTGCCGCCGATCACCCCCGGCAATGGCTGCGCCACCAGGCCGGCAACCAGGTCCTGCTCGAAGTCAAGTCCCCCAAAAGCGACAAACCCCGCCCCGTCATCGTCGAACCCATCACCGCCGACGCCGAAGCCAACCTCAGGTACGACGAATGGGAGTTCACACGCCGCCAGCGGGTGGAATCCGCCGGCAAGGGTCAGATCGGCTACGTGCATCTCCGGGCCATGGGCGCCGCCGATATCGCCGCCTGGGCGCGCGATTTCTATCCCGTCTACATGCGCCAGGGGCTGATCATCGATGTGCGTCACAACCGGGGCGGCAACATTGACAGCTGGATTCTGGGCAAACTGCTGCGCCAGGCCTGGTTCTACTGGCAACCCCGCGTCGGCATCCCCTATTGGAACATGCAATACGCCTTCCGCGGCCACATGGTCGTCCTCTGCAACGAACGCACCGCCTCCGACGGCGAGGCCTTCACCGAAGGCTTCCGCCGCCTCCGCCTCGGCAAGTCCATCGGCACCCGAACCTGGGGCGGCGAAATCTGGCTTTCGGCCCAGCGCTGGCTCGTCGACAGCGGCATGGCCACCGCCGCCGAAACCGGCGTCTACGGTCCCGACGGCGACTGGCTGATCGAAGGGCACGGGGTGGATCCGGACATCGTGGTGGACAACCTGCCCCATGCCACCTTCAACGGCGCCGACGCCCAGCTCGACGCCGCCATCCGCCATCTCCAGCATCTCATCGCCAAAGACCCCCGCCCCGTAACCCCCACCCCCCAATACCCCGTCAAAACACCCTGAACGCGGAGCGCACGGCTACCGTCGTTCGTCGCTGGCGCGACTTGCGTTGACGCGCGGGCTGGCCGTTGGCCTGCAGCGTGCGGGGC
>JAFGQR010000028.1 GCA_016935555.1 Verrucomicrobiota bacterium | reverse complement strand
GGTGTCATTCTCATCGAACGTCCGCGCCAGGAGCGGCTCGAACTCCGCGCGGGTATGGCTGCCGTCGGGGTTGGTGGTTTGCGTGGTGCGGAGGATGGCGTCGTATTGCCGGGTGGTTTGATGGGCCGACGCGAGGTCCAGGCTCACGAGCTCGCCTTGCTGATGGAACGTGCCCTGCCAGCTGGGCTCGGCGACATCCTCGAACTCCAGGAGCTGTTCCAGGGTGCCGGCAGCCCGTTGTGAGAAGAACGGGTTCAAGGTGCGTGCCGGCTGCTGCCGCGCGTTGTAGAGCGTGGCTCCGCTCACCGCCACCCGCGCCTGGCCTGAGAGCGGGTCGGGGGCGGCTTCTTTCTTAATCATGAGCTGGCGGCCCAGTCCGTCGGTGAACTCCCTCGAGAGGAGGTAAGGGTCGGGTTTGGCGCCGGCGCTTGCGGGGGGCTGATCCAGGGAGCGCGTTTCCACGTAGTTCACCACGCGTCCGGGGGCGAAGGGCTGGGCCTGCACGTAGCGGTATTCGGTGGTGGGAAAGGCCGCCGTGTCGCCGGGCCGGACCACTGACGCCAACCGGCCGAAGGCGTCATAACTGTAAAGAATGTCGTGCCCATTATAGTCTCTCGCGCGGGTCAAGCGGCCGAAGCCGGTGTCATAGTCCGCCTCGAACCGCAGGGGCGGCTGGTCGTGGCCCAGGTGGGTGACCTCCTCGACGGGGTGGGTCTGGAAGTGCGGATCGTACAGCACCTCGCGATAGTGGCCCTCGAGGGAAACCAGCGTGCCACCCGGGGCGGCCGCCAAAGGATCCAACATCAGGATTGGATTGCCCCACGCATCGTATCGGGTGCGCCGGGATGCCACCCAAGCGCCCGGGTCGGCGGCGGCCACCCATTCCCTGCGCAGGGTGGGATTGCCCACTTCCACCTGGCCCGGGTTGGCGCCGGAGAACGTCTCGTCGTCGTAGTAATCCTCGGTTCGGGAGAGAACGGCGCCGTGTTCATCGCGGATTTCCTTGCGGCACGGGCTGCGCACGATCCAGTGGTCAAGGTTCAAGGCAAATTGGTAGGTCGCAACCCGTTCGTCGTCGAATGCGGAACGATCCTCACCTTCGACAATGCCGTAGTCGGCCTCGCGCGTCAGGTTGCCATAGCGATCATACTCGAACTCGGACTCGAGGCGCCGTTCGGCGCCTTGGCCAAGTTCCTTGACCAGGCGGACTTTGGCGACGGGATGGGCGAAGGTGACGTTTGTGCCGTTGGTGCCAGTGAGGAGGACCGGCGGTGGGGCGGTCCACGTGGTGGTTTCGTCCCAAAACACCCGCCCGTCCTCCAGTTCGGCACTTTGCCGGACCAGCTTGCCTTTCAGCGCCTCATGCTCGCGGCCGGTATCGAAATGCGAGCGCGTCAGGAGGGTCGGTGCCGAACTCTCGCCCCCATCGACCTGCTCGACGTGGGCAAAGCCGCGAAACTGTTTGCCCGCGCCGTCATAGAATCCGTCGTGATATCGGTAGCGTGTCACATACTCATGCCCCAGCGAATCCAGCGTGGTGACCTCGGCCACCACGGCCACCGGGAACGGCATCGGATCCGGCCAGGGATGTCCGGCCGCTTCATCCTCCAACGCGAACGCCGTGGAGGGCCGGTACCCGATCAGGCTCACTCGCCCAATCCCGTTGCTGATGGCAACCAGGGCGTTCGGTGTGCCCCCTCCGTTCAATAACTCCCCCAGGTCGACCGCGCGAATTCTCGGCGAGGCGGCCGAGTCCGCATACACCAGGTCGGTCGACCCGTTTCCATTCAGGTCCGCCCACCGAATCGCCGGGTTCTGACCCACGCCGGACGGCATGCCGGTGATTCGCTTGCGCCCGCTCAGGGTGTAGTTGCCCAGGTTCAGCCAATACCACAAAACCCCGGGTTCCGCCCGCTCCAGCACCAGGTCCGCCAAGCCATCCCCGTTGAGGTCGCTCAATTTGGCGCGGTCGGCCTGCGTGTCGTCCAGCGGACCGTCGGGAATGGGCACGGACGTCAAACCGGCGAATCGCCCGTATCCCAAGCCTGCCGTCACCTGGACGGTCGCCGGCCGAACCCGAACTGTGTCGGGCACCCGATCCCCGTTCAGGTCGGCGATCTGGACGCCGGGCAGGCTGAAATCGAAGCCCGCATCGGCCGGAATTGTGATGCGTTCCGAATACTCGTTTTGGCCGGTGTTGAACCAGACTTGGTAAAAGAGCCCGTCGCCCCGGATGAGGTCCATGCGCTTGTCAAAATCAACGTCCGCCGTGCGCACATCGGGCATCCCGAAGGGTGCCGGGGGTGCGGCGAACCCCGCCGCCATGGGCTGGCGCTCTCCCCAGTGTTGCCGGCCCTGGTTTTGAAAATAGAACACCGACTCGTCGGCGGCCTTGTGGACCAAGTCGGCCAGCCCGTCTCCGTCCATGTCGGCCAGGTGCGTGTTGGCTGCGCTGAGTTCGAACTGCCACGCATCCCCTGAAACCGACTCGATCGTCACCGGCCCCGTCCAGAGCAGGCTGCGCATTCCCAGTTCGTTGGTCTCCCCCCGGTTGAGCCACGCCTGGTGTGTCACCCCGCCGGTCCTCAGCACGTCTGGCAAGCCGTCCGCATTGACATCCAGCAGATCGACCCGCTCGTTGTCCATCACGAGCGCGGGCTCGTTGACGCCCCCAATCTCCCGGCTGGCGGCGGACAACTCGTCAGGCGGACTGCAGATCACATACCCAAACGTGGCGGGGGGCATCGAGTTTGTGCCGTCGGATCCGATCAGGCGGATGCTGCCCAGGAGTGACCCGTGGGTGTTGGTGCTGGAGCGGGGAACATACTCCAGCTCGTAGATCCGGTTCAGGTTGTCCGCGACGCCGTCCGCGCTGAAGTCGCCCTGCTGATGCCCGGCCAGGGTCGGGCCCTGGGTGCCCACCACGATGCGACTGAGCCGCTTGCCGGTCCGGACCACAAAGCCCGGGCGGCAATCCTCGAACCAGTCCGGCCGGTCCTCGTACTGCAGGGTTGCGAAGTGGAAGCTTGCCCAGGGCGGCGCCCCCGGGCCGTAGTGGATGGAGGCCAGGTATTTCTGGTTTGTGTTCTGCGGCCCGGCAAAGGGCCGGTATGCGAACACGATCGTATTGCCGCGGGAATCGGTCTGCCGTTCCAGGAGCCAGGCGAACACATGGCCATTGGTCCCATCCTCGATGCGGCCCTCGGAGCTGAGCCCGAACTCCAACCGGGTGCCATTGGGCAGGGTGCCCTCCCAGTGGTTGCCGGCGCGCCGATACCGGATGAACGCTCCTTCATTCTTGCAGAAGTAATCCCCGTTGGTGGCAGGGACGAGTTCCTCCTTCTGCTCATTGATGAAGATATCTTCCCGGGCGACGCCGACGGGATCGCCGTAGGTTGGAATGCCCCGGTCGGTTTGTCGCTGCACCCATGGCACGGAAAACACCCAGCCGATGCCCAACACCCCGTTGCCGCCGCCGCCTTCGTAGCTCAGACTGAGCGACGGGGCATGACCGGCCGTGCCGGGGGGCAAGTCGAGCGCCACGCCATGCCTGGCCGTGCCGGTATTGAGCGAGGGCTGGAAGGACTCGCCCAACCCTTCAATCGAGCCGGGCCCTTTGGGCAGCGAGATGGCGCTGGGCGACACGCCGCTCTTGTCGGCTGCCCGGGTTGCAGCACAGCCCAGGAGCGACAAAAGCAACGCCGCCCGCAGGGTGCTCATGCGCCTGGTGATAAGCATATGCCAGTCAGGACCCCGCCGAGCCGCCGAACTCCGAAATCCATCAGGCCGCTCCCGGTCAGTTCCCGGCGTAGGAGTAGCTTTGGAAAAACAGCTTGATGTCGGTCACGCCGTTGCCGTCGCGGACGCCGCCCACCAGGGCGCCATGGATGAACCGCTCGAGACCTTCGGTGCGATCGGAGTGGAGCGTGCCCGCCGGGATGATGAGCAGCCACTCCGTGTTCCAGAGCGAGCGGCCGATCAGGCGGCTGTTGCTGATGGTCTCGGCCGGATCGAAGCTGCCGCTGTCGTGATAGGCGCGGAAGCTGGGGTATTTGCGGATGTCGCCCAGGATGCCGCTCATCGAGTCGTTCAGGGGAATCCAGCCGGGGTCGGCCAGGTCGGCCGGGCTGAGCGGGAACGGCACGGGAAGCAGTTGGTCCATGATGCGCCATTCGCGGGTGATGCCCATGTTGCCGGTCGGGGAGCGCAGGACGTCGCTGCCCACGGGCACCAGGTAGACGCGCGGGGTGTTGATCATGCCGCCGCCAAGGTTGTTGTAATTGGCGAACCAGACGCCGACCGAGCGGGCCTTGGTGGCGAAATGCGAGGAGTCGTAGCTGTTGTCTCCGCCTCCGGCGGGCCAGCCGAAAAAGTTCTCGCCGAAATTGATGGTGGAGCGGAAGCGGATGACGATGCCGGGCTCCTGGGGCAGGCTGGGGCTGAACGGAATGCAGTAGCGCTGGAATTCGGGGATGTCGAAGAGGTTGGACACCACGGACCGGGACAAGACCTCCCGCCACACCGCGTTTGCCGCCCGGCTGGTGAGATTGGTCTGAACCCGGAACAACTCCTGCCGCAGCGAGAAGCGCCCCGTTTCCGTGTCCGGATTGTTGAAGCCGAGCTGGCTCCTGAGCACCAAGTCCCAATTCAACCACATGCGCGCCATGGCATCGGCCAGCCCGGCGTCGCCCGACCCCGCCCCGGTCATCGGCTGGCCATTCTGGATCAGGCCCAGCGTTCGGGCGCGGACGATGTTGTCGACGAACTCGGAGGCGGGGTGGCGAGGATCGCCCTCGCGAAGGTTGGTCTCGAAATCGTAGGCCTTGGCGCACAGGAACACATACATGGCCGCCAGGTCGAACTGGGCGCGGTATTTCTGCAGGGCATCGTTCCGAAACACCCGAAACGCCATGTCCTTGTAGCGATAAGCCTGGACCTGGGCTGCGGTCTGTTGGCGGAAGCGGAGGCGGTCTTCCAAGAGGCGCTGGCCGCGGGCCAGGGCTGCCCGGTGATTGCCTGCCCCCTGCTGGATGGCTTCGATCAGATTGTAGATCTCGAGCCGCATCGAAGCCTCCTGACGGGCCAACTGCTCGATCTGGGCGATCTGCTGCAGGAGGGCCTGCTCCTGGCGCAGCGTGGTGAGCCGCAAATTTGTGTCGGCCTGCGCCATCTCCTTCTGAAACTGGTAATCCAATTGATGCAACCCCTCCGCGTCCGCGAGCAAATTCAGCGAGCCGCTGATGACCGCCCCGGCCAAGCGGAGTGCTCCGCGGGCTGGAGCCGTCACATCCGTGGCCAGACCAAAGGTTTTGGGGAAGAACTCAGCCACGGCCTCCTGCAGTACCACCGCGGCCTTCGCGCCCGTCCGATAACCCAACTCCGCGTTTCGCGAGTCACGAATCTGGTCGTTGAGGCTGCGCTGGGTGTTCTGGGACTGGTTCAGGACGTTGATCTCCTCGGCGTGCAATCCGTAAACCGCCTCGAGCAGATCGGCTTGGCTCTCGATCTGGTTCAGGAGGTTGTCGTAGTCCACAAGCGCCTTCTCCAGCCGCAGCCGAAGCTGCACGAGATCCGCAAGGGTTCTCTGGATTTCGCCAGGCGCGCGCCGGACGGTCCAATGGGACGGTTTGATGAATTGCATGGCTTTCTCCGCCACGTTGAAGGTGACCGTCCGCAGCATCTCCGTCACGCTGCCGTCCTCGTTCACGCCGACCTCGGTGAAAAGGACAGGGATGCTGCGTGATGTCACGTGGACCTGTTCTGCCCACTGGCTGGAATCCAAGTAGGCATAGTGGTAGAGATCCGGCCCGTCGTAGCCGGTGGCATAGGTCTTGCCCGCCCCGATGTCTTCCGGGAACGGATAGCCAAAGATCTCGATCAGCCGATTGTTGAAGTCCGCTTCGCGGTCGCCGACGGTTTGTTGGAACTCGGTGATGTTGTCGGCCTGGCGGCGGAGGATCTGGGTGGAATTGTTGGCGTGATTGAAGACGGTGATGGCGTTGTTCATGGCCTTCACCGCGCGGTCATAGATTTGCTCAAAGTGCGTCTTGCCCGCGTCGATTTCGGTGGGGCTGATGTCGAAGGGGACCACGTTGCGGGCCAAGCCGAGCGGGTTCACCCCCACGTCCGCCTTGTCGACCTGTTCCTGGACATCCTGGAAGGCGGCGGCGATGTCGCGCAGTTCGGTGACCGTGGTTCGATCCACCTTCTGGATGCCGGTGTTGGTGCTGAGAGCAGGAAGCAGCGCATTGGCCGTGAGCCAGTCAAAGAGCGCCCCCTGGCCCGCCCGGCTGCCCCACTCGGCCATGCCCCACGCCCGGTTGGTGAGCGGGTCCTGGTAGCCCTGCCATTGGCCGTCGGGATCCTCGGTATACCCATGGCGATAGGTTTGGTTGACAATTTCCGCCCCGGTGCGCGCCCGGGCCGCGGCAGCCTGGGCGAACTTGCGCTCGTCGTAATAATCGACGGACACGGGCACGCCGCTGACCAGCACGGCCTCGATGCGGGGCACCCAGGTGAAGTTGGGGTTTCGCAAGAGCCGGTAGTACCCCTTGAGAGCCGTCAGGTAATGACCCCACGCATCCCCGTGCCCCTGCGGATACATCCTGCGCGCGTCGTTCTCGTCGATCGTGCCCTCGCCGGTCACATCTTCGATCCCGTAGTTCAGGGAGTAGGCGACTTCGCCGCCGTTGATGCCGCGCGTGAAGTTCCACATCATCTTGTTGTAGAACGGATAGACGCGCGTGCTCGGCAGCAGGCTGTCGTCCCGGCCCCGCAGCAGTTTCAGCTCCTCCTCCAGCAGCGAGGCCGTCTGGTTCTGAAAACAATGAATGGAGGATGCCTCCGATCCATACTGGCCGTCGTCGGTCCCAAACGCGATGGTCGGGTCCGCCGCATCGGCGTAGGCCTCATTGCCGAGCAGCATGTAGAGATCCGATATCCGCCCGGCGGCCAGCAGGAGGGCATCGTTGGCAGGCGGGTAGTTGACCGGCGGCAAGCCGCCAATGCTCAGCTCGATCCCCCGTTTGAGCACGGTCTCATAGATCTCGATCAGACCGAGCTCGTTGGCGGCCTCCTGGTTCAGCGGCACATCCCCGGCCCACCGGGCGCCGGCCTGGCTGATCATGCTCACGATGGTGTTAACCTCGTAGTTTTGGTAGTCGCGAATGCGCTGCTCGAAGGGGTCGATCCCCGCCAGAACCCGCTTGATCCAGCCCTCCGCCAGTTGCGGTTCGGTCCACACGCTCCACGTGTCGCTGCCGCAGGCGTGCCCCGGCGTCGCCGGCTTGTAGCGGCAGATGAAATAATTATCGCTGAGCGTGAACAACCCCGGGCCGCTGATCGTGATGTCCTGCGCCCCGTGCCCGTCGGCGGGTGTGGGATTGTACGCGAACCATTCCTGGGGCGGCTTGCTTGTCTGGGGCAGGCCGTCCAATCCCGGCGGCAGGGTGCGCCACTCGAAGGTGTAGTCATCGGCTTTGCCGGCGAAATCGCCGCTGTGGCGCAACGTCACTTTCTCGTCGAACGGATTCTCGGAGAGCAGAACCTTCAGTTCGCCCCGGTAGATGGGGCAGACCACCTTGATGAGGTTGACACTGACCGGCCCGGTGGGAACGGGGTTGGTGTTGTTGTTGAAGGCGAGGGTGACATAGCCGCCCGACTTGGCCAGGCCGGCCGTGAGCGCGAGCGGCCTGTCGAACGGTTGATTGGGCGGCACTTCGATCACGCTCGAGGCCGCCCCCGCCAATTGGTTGACCGCCGAGCGGAACGCCGCATCCTGGCTGAGCGCCAGCATCTCCGCCTTGTCCCGGTCGGTGATGACATTGAGCAGCAGGTAACCTTGCGGCTCCTCGATGCCGAGGGTCTCCACGAACTCACCCTTGAACCTGAGTTGGTTGACCGGCTCCCCCTCATGCCACAACCGGGAGCGCAGGTGAGGCGGCAGATCGGTGAAGTAGGTTTTGCCGGATCGGCTGGCCGTGCGCACATCCGGCGGCAACTGCGCCAGGGCCACCTGCCGAATCCGGGTTGGGTCAATGACCTTCGCGCTCTGCCCCTGGCCCAAGACCGCCGACTGGTCATAGAGAACCTCCGTGCTCACTTGGTCGGCAATCTCCGGCAGTCCGAACTTGGCTTTGACGAGTGTCTCGCCAACCTTCAATTCCGGCAGGAGTGCCGGCCAGGTGACCGTGTACGTGATGTTGATCGGAGTGCCCGGTGTGCCAGCCCGCACGTCCAGCCACGGAACGTGGTCGCCCAGCGCGGGAGGGGTCGGCCCCGGAAAGTAAAAGCCTTCCTGCACCGCATAGAAGAACCGCATGACGATACCCGCCGGGCCGCCGTTGTCGCCGGCGGCCTTGGCCCAGTGATCGAGGTTGCGATCCCGCCAGAAGGGACCCGACACCCCGTGACTTTCCTCGCAACGCGGCAGGGTGCTGAGCGGGAACGGCGGCTGGATCAGCGCCCCGGCTTCGCCGCCATAGCGAAAGAGGTGGGGAGATTCCTCGGACAAGACCCGGTAGGGACGGTAATGCCACCGGTCCAGGTTGTCGCGCCACTTGACCAACACCCACGGATCCGATGTGGCGGGAGTCCCCAAATCGTCGCGCAACGCAAAGATGGCTTCGCCGTTGTCCAGTTGTTGTCGGAGGGCGTGTTCGTCGTTCGGATTGAAGCCGGGCAGGAGGGGGTCATTTTGATGATAAAAGCCGAAATCGCGGTGGACAGCCGGGTCCAGGGGCTCGGTGCCCCGGGTGCTGGCGATGATGATCTTGTGCATTCCCACCGCCGGCCAGTCCGCATCGTAGCGTTTCACCAGGGAAGGCCATTGCACCTCCCGGTTCAGGTTGTACCACCACACCTCCAACAGCCCCACGTTGACCGCGAAAATCTGCGCCGTCCGAAACTCCGGCGGGTCGCCGCTCTTCCCATCGTAGATCTCCCAGTCGTAGCGGTCGCCTTCGGGCAGGTGGATGTAGCCGGGCCGCGGGCCGGCGTGGTAGGGATCGGTGATCTCGACCCCGATGTCCCAGGCCGCGGACGTCAGGTTGAAGAAGACGGCGTCGTCGTGAAGGACGGATCGCACCACCTGGAACATGACGATGTTGCTGGGAGCGTATTTGAGCAGGGACCATCCCGGGTTGGAGGAGGAGAACGTGTGATTCAGCACCGGGCCGGCATGCCCGGCCGGCTCCTGGAAGGGCATCAACGTGGCCGCGTAAACGGCCGGGATGTCCACGCCCGGTCCCAACACCGGCCAGGGCGCCCGCACATAAAGCTGGTACTTGGCCGGCTCGGCCGCCGGCCAGTCGGCCGCGTAGCGGTGCATTTCATAAGGCCAGATGACATTCAACACCCCACGCCGCATCCAGAATACCTCGATCTGATCGTCCGTCGTCGTCCGGCGCACCGCAAACACCGTCCCCTTCATCGGCCCGTCCACATTGTGCTGATAGACATATTCCGTGCCAGGCGGACCCCCGCGCGCCACGAACGGGAGGTCGGCGTCCGGGGGCGTGGTGTTCGGCTGGAGTTCGAACCCGATGTCCCAGGCGTCCACGTCGTCGGGGTAGTAGGAGCGCACATCCACGAACTGCAGCGCAAAGAGGTTGGTTTGCGGGAACTGGTCGAACTGCACCAGGACCCGTCCGGTCTGGTTGCTGACCACCAGTTTGCGCGTGGCCGGCTCCATGGCCGTTTGCGGCCAGGTGATCTCGGGGTTGTAGTGGATCCGCACGTTGACGCCTGAAGGGGGCAGATCCACAAAGGGCGCCTTGGTGACCGACCCCATCGCGTCGTAGTTGACATAAGCCCGGCGAGTGACCGCCTCGAAGTTCGCCGGCCAGAAGGCCGTGTAGCGGTCCATTTCAAACGGCCAAACCACGCCGAAACCGTCGCGTTTCATCCAAAACACCTCGATCCGCTGGTCGTCCGGCGTCGGCCGCGTGGCCAGCACCTGTCCGTCGGTGGGCGGCCCCAGGGAGATGACCTGATACACGTAGGGCGGATCATCGTTCAGACCGCGCGTCACCCTCGGACGCGCCGCCCTCGCGGATGCAACCGCGGTTTCCGACTCGAGAATCACGCCCACGTCGACCGACAGGTTGTGGTCCGGGAAATACGGACGCACGTCCACCACGGCCGTTCCAAGAAAGCTGCCGTCGGTCCGGCTGCGATATTCCAAAACGGCCGGCCCGCTCTGTTGCTGCGCCTTCAGCCACGTGCCATCCACCCAGAGAGAATTGGTCCCCAGGCTGATACTGGGATGCACGATGGCGTCCGGGCCGGCCGCAAGATCCACCGCCGGCGCGAGGGTTGGCACCCCGTTGGTCAGAGTCCAATAGATCCGAAACGTCTCCTCGGTCGGCGCCGCCACACTCGACACCAGAAGCGTCACCGGCGGCAGATCGCCCCCGCCGTTGTCTTTCCAGGTGACCGTCACAAACCCCGAGTCGTTAAAATAAATCCGGCTTTGATCCGCCAGGTAGAACGCAGCGGACGGCGGATCGACGGTGGGCGCCTTCGTCGGGTCGGCTTCGGCCGGAATCAGGCCGGACTGGCCGACCGTGAGAAAGCCGCCGTATTGGACATCGGGCGGGCGCCGCACCATGCCCGCCACCATTTGACCGAATGCGCACTGGGCCAGGAAGCGCGCGCCGTCGGTCGGCGCGGTCGGCGCGCTGCCGATATTGCCTCCGAAAAACGCGACGGCCGGTGCCTGTTGCAGTCCCCCTGTCGGCGTGCCCAGGCAGACCTTGTTCAGAAAGTCCGGGTAGGCCAGGAGAATCCCCGAACCCTGCCCGCGTCCGGGCAGCGCGAAAGCCGCCAGGCTCAGCACAGCGAGACCCGTTCCGACTCTCCGGGGCCAGCGCGGGCCGGCCCGCACGCCCCTCGCACCCGGCCCCCTGGCCTGGCGTGTCTCAGGACAGGCTCGCCCCCAGCAGAACCAAACAACGGGTTTCATGGGAAGTGGAGGGTTTGTCTACCGGGATTGCTTGAGCAGGCTCTTCAGGGCCTGGACCTCGGCCTTCAGGGCCTCCAGCTCCCTTTGCTGGCTTTGGATGGTGCTCTGATGTTCTTTGAGCACCTCGTTCGCATAAATCACCATCCTCGGATAGTCCACCGCATCCGGGCGGCCCTGGCGATCATACACCGTCAGTCCCTTCAGGCCGGCTTCCTCCACCTCTTCGGCGATGTAACCAAACTCGCGGTCCGGCCCGGCACCCCGGCGGACATATTGTTTGGGCTCAAGATCAAGAATCTTGCTGAAGTCCTCATGGAGCGGCTCGATCTGTTCCTTGTAGCGTCGAGACGATGTGCTCTTGCAAAGGCGGCCGCCGCTGTCGATGTAGGCGTTGGCGCTGTAGCTGGTGGTGGGAAGGTTCGTGCAGGTCAACTTCCCCTCCAGGAGAAGCTCGGCGCCAAACACTCTCAGCTTGTTATTGGACAGGAGTTCAATGCCGCAAGGCGGTGAATAGCGGTAGGCAGGATCGAAGATGATCGTCGCCGGCATGTAAGGACCCACGTAAGGCACGTCGGCCGCCTGAAGGATGATCTTGTTGCTGGTGATCAGCGTGTAAGGAGTTCCATTGTAGTCCGGATCCCCACTTTGCATGGTGTAACCCGACACCCTGAAGTGGCCGTGGTAAACATCGAGAAGCTGAGAGGGATTGGACGTGCCGATGCCCACATAGCCATTCGCATTCACAAACACCGCATTCGCCGGATCCCCATCCGACGCGCTCAGCCGATGCAGATTCACCGTGCCCAAGTCCGCCGTCGTGATGGTCCCATCAATGATCTGGGCAGACGTGATCGCGTTGGCGGCAATCTGGCTGGACGCGATCGTTCCCGGGCCGATTCTTGAGCCGGGGATGGTGCCCGTGGCGGGGTTGCCGTTGTCGAACACGGCGCTCCAGTTGGTGGCGTCCAGCGTGCGGGCATTCAAGGCGAAGGGCGCGCTGAGAATCTGTTGCCGCGGCGCGATGGGAGGGTTGTTGCCGACCTGGATTTCCAGGAAACGGCTGGCATCCCGGAATGCCTCGGCCAGCGGCCGCACATGGGCATCGGTGGGTCCGAGCAGCACGTTGAACTGGCCATTGTAGACCGCCACCACGTTGCTCTGCGGCCCCCAGACCCGGGTTCCGTTCTGGGCCTGGTCCCAGAGACTGAACTGCACCGGGTGGTTGCCGTTGGCCAGAGGCGAATTGTCCGGGTTGACCAGCAACCCCTGGTAGCTCACCAGCCCCGGCACGGTCTCCGCCGCCCACCCCGAGATCAATAGCATCCCGGCCCCGAGCAGCAACAATGTGGATCGGATGGTTTTCATAATCGTGTGTCTTCGTTCTTAATGATCGTTCTCGAGGGCCGCGGGTTTCACAGGCCGTTGTTGAGCACCGGGGTGCTGGAGGCCCGGTAGAGCCGGAAACGGCCGGAGCAGTGGATTGCAGACCGGTGCAGACCCGTGACGGTTTCGCGGTAAATGCCGCCCAACTGGTTGTCGCCCCAGCCGGCCAGAAGCAACCCCTCGGGGTCGCCGGCCGTGAACTGAAACTGGATCTGACGGGTGACCGTGTGCGACTCCGCCCCCTCGGGCAGCTTCTCCTCAAACCGTTCGTCCAGGTTGTCATGGTCCGGGTGATACCCATGCTTGAACGGATTCAGAGAATCGTCGTAGCCCATCGCCACGGTGCACGAAAGCGTGTCGCCGGACACGCCCATGGCCTGGGGCGCGCGAAACCCGAACGCCACCGTGCTGAACCGGCGCCCGACCGGTGTCCCGTCACGCAGGGTGGCGCCGGTCAGACCCGGGATTTGGGCAGCGAGCGATTCATCGGTCAGCAGCACGAACCGCCCGGGTTGATCCACCACGAGCCTGGCAGGATCCTGCGGATCGGGTTTGAGCGTGCCCTCCTGCCACATCTGCAAAACCTTTTGAAGAAGTCGCACGGTCCCGCTCGAATCCATGTGCAGCAGAACACGGAACTGGAACGTGGCCGGTGTGGGTTGCGGCTCCAGCGGCGTGAACGACGCGGGCTGGCTGACCTCATCGAGCACCACACTCCCCATCCACAGGCCGGGCTGAAGCGGAAGGGCGCCCGAACCACCCTGGCCCGCAACCCTCGCCATGCCAAGTGCCGCCCCGGACAAATCAGCCGGTCCCGCAGCGCTCACCGGCAGCACCACGCGAGTCAGACTCGGAACATCCGTGACCTCGATCAAACTCTGGTAGAGACCCCCGGCGCCGCCCGCTGGAGCGGCGTAGGGAGCCATGCCCGCCCGACGCACTGCCAGGCGGATGGCCCACTCGGCCCCCGACGCCAAATTGGACCGGACCAAGACGGGCGGCAGGTTGGTCCAGCCCACGATGTTCGTGCTGCTGCTCTCCACCCAATAGGACAATGGAACATCCCCCGCCACGGCGGGCCCGTCGGCCGAGGAAGGCGCCTCCGAGGGCAGGGTCGTGAGAACAACCGTTCTCGCCGCGGCCGAGGCATTGCGGATGCGCAAGGTCTGTTCCTGCAGAACCCGGCCGAAATCCAGGCCCGTGCTCTGCTCCAGCACAATATCCAAAGGGCCGACAAACTCGCTTTTCCCCTGGGTTCGAACCCAAAACGCCTCGCCGGACCGCATGGAGAAGGTGGCGGGAATCTGCTGCCAGGCCCCCGCCGCACTCAAGCGGCAGAACGGCCCCGCCAAATGGTTGGTGGACCCGCTGAAAAACTGCTGGAACGTCGGCGCGACTCCCGCCGGCATGCGGAAACCGGCCAGGTTCAGCGAATCGCTCAGCCATGCCACCTTCCGCACCACCGCCTTGCCCCGGATGCTCCAGTTCGTCGGCGCGGCATCCTGCGCCAACTTAATCAGGTAACACTTGCCCGCGTGCAGACTGAACAAGGTCATCTCCCCAGCCAGCCGATGCGTCGGCGGCAAATACAAAAGCCAGTCCGGATTCGGAACGGTCAGTTCGCTGGCGTCCTGGATGAACTGGACCGACGTGAACCGCCGGTTCCAACCCCAGACCCGCTCGACGGGCAGGCCGCCAAACAGCGCGTCGCACTCGGCGGGTTCGGGCTGGATCTCGAGAAAAACTGCGTTCCACCCCGGCTGCAGGGCCAGCGTTTGTGTGGTCCATTGTCCGAAAGCGGCTCCGGCAGTGAACTGAAGCGCGGCCACCACCCATCCCAGCCGGGAGCATGTTGCGTTGTTCATAGGGACCTTGGTCCGGCGCTACGGCTCGACTTGGACGCGATAAAAACACGGTCCCGGGATGGGATTCGGCACGTCCTCGAACACATTCCGGGGCGGTGTGGCGGGGATTTGAAGCGCCACCGGCAAATACCCCCCCTGGGGATCGGCCGAGCGCAGTACCCTGTAAAACCGGTTCACCGCGCTCTCCCACTCCAGAGTGACCCCCCCGGCCGCAGGTTCAATCCGGACCAACTGCAACACCGAGCCCGCCTCCAGCGGGTTCGTTCCGGCGACGGCCTCCGCCGCATTGCTCGCCAGATCGCCGTCCGCATCGGCGTCTGGATCGGTTCGAATCCTGCCGAAGTAGGCCCATTCCCACTCGTCCGCGATCCCATTCCCATCCGCATCCGCCAGCGAGACCGTGCCTTCCTGAAGCCGCAACCGGTAGAAGTACGGGCCGGACCCGGTCGCCGTGTAGTCGCAATAGACATTCACGGGGGGCGTGGCCGGGAGGTCCGTCACAATGTCCACAAAACCGCCCAAAAGCTGGTCGGACCGCTGCAGGATGTAGGTGCGGTAACTCGCGCTCGACCATTCCACCCGAATGCCGCACATGGGGTCAGGCTCGATCCGGATGAACTCGAACATCGAACTCACATCCGTCGGATCGGTGCCCGCCCGGTATTCGGCCAAGTTCCTGACCCCGTCGCCGTCCGAGTCGGCGTCGGCATCCGCGTTGCCGGCGAAGTAAAGATCCTCCCACCAATCCGGCAAACCGTCGCCGTCGCTGTCCTGGTCCTCTCGCTGCAAGGTCAAGTCCACCCGCTCGACCATGCCGCGGCGCTCAGGGGTGAACACAAAGCTTGCCTGGTCGGGTGTTCTCAGAAAGACCGGCTGGCCGTCGAGGAAAACGTTGGTGCGGATGTAACCGACCGGCGGGGTGGCTATTCTCAGCACATTGCTCGAGGCAACCAGCGTGCCAACCTGGCTCTCAACCGGCACGATCAGCATATAGGAAAACTGATCCAGCAGGTTGGTCAGCGAAGCCGTCAAAACCACCGGAGCCCCCGCCGAGGCGGGCTGAAACGTCCAGACCAGCGTCCCCGTCGTCAGCCGGATATTCTGGCCGCCTTCGGTATTCCAGACCTGCCCATACAACACCAGCCCGGGCTCGGGGATGCCTTCGGCGAAAACAACGTCTCCGAAATAAGGAAAAGGCAGGGCGAAGAGCAGTGCACCAAGAGCCACTCCTTGACCTGCGACAACCCTCGCGAGAGGTTTCATACAAACAGGGTGTGTAACTCGCTTCTCAAGGTCCTCTCACTAAACCTCATGTGCTTCGCACAGTCAAGACCCAAAACCCTTTAAACCGAGCCCAG
>JAFGQR010000197.1 GCA_016935555.1 Verrucomicrobiota bacterium | reverse complement strand
TGGGTTCGGCGGCCGGAAGGAGGGCGGTGTGACCAAACAGGCACAAGCAGAGCAGTGGGTATCTTGTGACCAGAGCTTTCATGTTCGCTTGAGTTTGAAGTGGAGCAAGCCCGCGCAGCATACGCCTGCGCGAGCGAGAAAACGGCGACGATTCAATGGGGCCTTCATGGTTTCGGGTTCAGTGACCACCGAAGTCTATCGTCATGGTTTATTCAAGGGTGTGAGTTTCGCGGGCCAGATCGTCTTGGCCGCTCAAGCCAAACGGCCACTTCCTCCAATGCCTTGCGTTGCAGATTCGGCACCTGAACGTTGCGAGCCGGAAATCCGACCGGGAACAAGACAAACGGCTTTTCGTTGCTTGGGCGGCCGAGGATTTCGGAAAGGAATCGCATCGGGCTGGGCGTGTGAGGCAATGTCACGAGGCCCATCTGATGCACCGCAGCGATGAACAAGCCGCACGCGATGCCCACGCTTTCCTTGACGTAATAGTTCCTGCGACGCTGGCCCGATGGGGCAAAGCCGTGCAGTTCTTCAAAAACAACCACCAGCCAGGGTGCGATTGCCAGATACGGCTTCCGCCAGCCGGTGCCCAGCGGCGCGAGGGCGGCCAGCCACTCGGCAGGCGCGCGTCCGCCTTGGTAGAACTTGCGCTCTTCGGCCTCGGCAGCCTGACGGATGCGGCGTTTGACGGCGGGATCGCTCACTGCCACAAAGCGCCACGGCTGCCGGTGCGCGCCGGAGGGCGCCGTCGAGGCGGTGGCAATGGCCAGTTTGATGAGCTCGCGCGGGACGGGATCGGGGGCAAATTGCCGGACACTGCGGCGCTGGTTCATGAGGTCGAAGAACTCGCGGGCGTGCCGCAGCATTTGCGCTTTCGGCAGGCGCCCGGGACGGTACGGAAGAAAGGCGGGTTCGGGCATGGTTATTGCGGGGTCATCAGGGCGGTGACGATGGCGAGGCTTGTGCCTCCCGCGAGGAAACCAACTGGTGCAGGCAGTTCAGGTCGCCCACGGCAAACGCGGGCACGTCGAGATAAGCGCCCACGCGAGCGCGCGATTCGCGGAGAATCCAGGCGTGCACCTGGAAGACGGCGCCAGAGTTCTGGAGATTCTTCCAGCGAGTTGCCACGGTCATTCGGCGTGTTGCCGCACGCCGCCGAGTAGAGAATCGGGCCACGGGACTGGCATTGCCATGCCCGCTTGCCCGCCGGCGCCGTGCCGTGCGCATGCACGGCGTAGAACACACCATCGCAGTTGCCCAGAAAGACTTTCCCGTCCACCACCAGGGGGCTGGTGCGATAACCCGCCCCGGCGGCGTCGAACGTTCACAAGCGCCGGCCGGTTCTCGCGTCCAGCGCGTGCAGTTGGCGATCCAATCCGCCGACGTGGGCCACGCCGGCACAGACACCGAGCGTTCACCGGAGCGGTTCAAGGAGTTCTGGCAAACCCGGGACGCGAGTTTTGAAGATCCCGCGCTGTATCAAAGACTGGATTGAAGCAGCGCTGTTCGAGCAGCGTTGGGATCTGTTCATTGCGCTCGACTTGGTGTTCTTCGATCCCACCTCAAATGTTGGCAATCAAGGGGGCGGTTTTTCAGACTGTCGAACATGGACCTGAGCGGGCCGTTATTCGGCAATCAGGCGGAAAAACCGGGGCGTCGTTTCCATCGGCACGTAGAGCGATAGCCAGTCGCCATTGCCTTCGGCGGGGGTGAGTTGCAGGGGGCCGGTGTCCGAGAGCGCGAACGGACACGGTTCCCACCCCGGCCCGGCGAGGCTGGTGGCCGTGTGGAGGCCATATGTTTTGCCCATGACGCTCAGGAAGGTGAGTTGCAGGTGCTGGTGGGGCGTGGTTGTGAGCCAGTCGATGGCCAGGAAATCGTAGTCGAGGAAGGCGAACGTGCCGGCCTGGTACTCCTGCAGGTTGCTCATGCCGTCGGCATCCCAGTCGTCCGCGCCGTGCACATCCAGCAGGCTTTGCAGGGTGCCGCGGGACCACGCGATCAACTCCAGCTCCCACGGGTCTGGCAGGCCGTCGGCATCCGAGTCGGAGGCGGCGGTGGCATGGATGAGAATGAGATCGCCCGGATGGCCCACTGGCGGCACCGTCTGGTTTTCCATGATGGTCCGCTGCCCATGTTCGTCGCGGACCACGATGGAGACTTGAGTGCCGCTTCGCAGGGCGCGGGTCGAGTAGGCGGTGGCGGAGCGGCCGTCGTCGAGGTGCACATACAGGGCGAAGTTGACGCCGGGGCTGATCGAGCCGCGAACCGGCTGGCGGGCGACTTCGTTCGTGCCGGAGAGCAGGATGACTTCGGCATTCGTCCAGTAGGGCAGGCCGTAGCCGTCGCGGGCTTGGCCGTAGTAGACACACATGGGCTGGGGCAAACCGGAGAGGAGCGCCTGCGGCCACAGAAGCAATCCGGCTATGGCCAGAAGGAGTGAGGCGAAGAAGGTTCTCGTTTTCATGGGCGGGGTGCTTAATCTCCCGAGATGGAATACGTCTGGAAGAAGATCTTGATGTCCTTGATTCCGTTACCATCTGGGGAGTCGTTGACAGTGGCGCCATGGATGAAGCGCTCGATGCCCTCATCGGGATCGGACAGCAGCGTGCGTCCGGGGATGATGAGGAGCCAGCGGGAGTTCCAGACTGAGCGGCCGACCAAGCGGCTGTTGCTGAGCGCCTCGCTCTCGTCGAACTCGCCGCTGTCATGGTAGGCGCGCAAGGAGGCATAGTGCCGGATTTGCGCGAGCGGCTCCCGCAAGGAGTCGATCACGGGAATCCAATCCGGGGCGTCCACAGCCGCGCCGCCCACGCTGTACGGCAGCGGGATGGCCTGGTCGAACACGGTCCACGAGCGTGTCTGCACGGCATTACGGGTGGGCGAGCGCATCACATCCTGGCCAACGGGGATGAGATAGACGCGCGGTTCGTTAGCCAGGCCGGGGCCTGTGCTGTTGGTGTTGAACGTGGTATTATAACCCGTGAACCAGACACCCGCCGACCGGATCTTCGTGGCGGCGCGGCTGGCGTCGTAGGCATTGTCGCCACCGGCCAGATCGCGGCCGAAGTAGTTCTGGCCGGCAACGACGAACGTCGAGAAGGGAATCACGAGCCCAGGTTCGATATTGGTTGTGTCGATGTACGGCCGGCAGTATCGGACGAACTCGGGCACTTCGTGCAGGTTCGCCACGCGGCAGGACTCGAGTGCGTCCTCCCACGTGGGATCGCTGTTGGTGGAAGGCGAAATCCGGAACAACTCCGTGCGGAGCGAAAAGCGGCTGGTTTCGGTGTCCGGGTTATTAAAGCCATAACGGCCTTTGACCACGTCCCAGTCGGCTTTCATGCGGGCCAGGATGTCGGCCAAGCCGGGCTCGCCGGAGCCGCCTCCGGCCATGGGCGTGCCCAGCCAGACATAAAACCGGCCCGGCAGCCGGGCGCGCACGACGTCTTCGAGGAATCGGCTGCCGGGGGTTCGGGCGGTGTCGGAGCTGAGCAAGCCGGTTTCGTAGTCGTACGCCTTGGCGGCGAGGTAAGTATAGCGGGCGGCCAGGTCGAAGGTGCTCTGATAGCGGCGCAACGCGTCGTCGCGGAAGATCCGGAAGCTCAGGTCGGCATAGCGTTGGGACTGGAGGCGCTGCGCGGCCCGGGAGCGGACCTGGCCGCGCTCGAAGATGAGCCGCCGGCCCTCGGCGAGCAGCTTCTGGACGCGCTCATAGCTCTGGGACAGGGCTTCAATCTGGGCGAACAACTCGGCTTGCTTAACGTATTGTTCCTTGAGCTTGACGAGGGTCTCGGCGGTGCACCACCGGAGCACAGCCTGGTATTCGTTGCCTTTCAGCAGTTCCTCCAAATCGGCGTCCCACTCTTCCTGTGACGCCTCGCGTCCTGCAGCCCCCATCTCCAATCCGTGGGCGGCCCACATGCTGGCGTAGTAGGTCACGGCAACGGCTGCTCGCGAGATCGGGCTGGTGTCAACCTCCGCGACCATTCCGGGGGCGATCGGGAAATAGAAGCCGCTGTGGATATGGGGCAGCAAATCCGCGATCAGCTCTCCCCCCTCCTTGACGCTTTCAGCCAGCAGTTCCATGGCTTCCTTGGCCATTTTCAGGTTGGAGACGAGCTGCGCGGTTGCCTTCTTGTCCTTCACGTTCGCTTCGTGCTCCTCCCACTCCTCGGGATAACGTTCATAATCGGCCCGCCGATGCTCGATGTCGACCTCCAACTCGGCCAGGGTCTGGTCGTAGTCCGCCATTTTGGCCTCCAGCGCGTACCACGTCTGGACATAGTCGGACAACGCGAGTTGGAGCTCGCCTTGGGCGGGGCGCCGGGAGGTCCACGTGGAGGGCTTGACCTGCAGTCCGTTTTCGGCCATGCACACGGAGTTGGTGACGAGGTTGGTCGGGTACGACACGACCGTGTGAGGCAGATCGATATAATCCTCGTACTCATGGCCTTCGAAATCGTTGCCCGGTGTGAACTCCAGGTTGTACATCACGACCTCCATCACCTGGCCGGTGGGCGCGTTCACGAGGAGGTTTTCCAGATCGAGAATCCGCCAGTTGACCAGGTCCGGCCCGTCATAGCCTTGCGGGTAGGTCTTGCCGGGGCCGACATCGTCTGGATACGGGTAGCCATAGAGCTGAAGGAGACGGTTGTGGTAATCGGTTTCGTTGGCGGCCAGCGCCTCCTCCAGATCGTAAGTCGAGTCGGACTGTTCGCGAAGCCGGAGTGTGGCATTGCGGGCGTGGTCGAACGCGACACAGGCGTTGTAAAGGGCCTGGAGCGCGCGGCTGTAAATCTGCTCGAAATGGGTTTGGCCCGCATCGATCGCGGCGGGATCGATGTCAAACGGGACGACGTTTCGCGCCAGGCCAAGCGGGTTCAGCCCGGCGTTGGCGCTGTCGATCTGGGTCTGGATGTCTTTGAACGCGCTCGTGATCTCGCTGAGTTCCGGGGTCGAGGCCCGGTCGATTTTCTCAATCCCTTCCGGCGGCCGGTCGGCACCGCGGACTTGGGCCATGTTGGTCAGCCGGTCCAGCATGAGCGAGTTGGCGACGGCCCAATCGTAGAGTGCGGCCTGCCCGGCCCGGCTGCCCCATTCGCCGACGCCCCAGGCGCGGTCAGGATCGCTGTCGGTGTAACCCGGCCAGCGGCCTGTCGGGTCTTCGGAGTAACACTGTCGGAACGTTTGCCGGACGATCTGGGCACCCGTGCGTGCGCGGGCGGCGGCGGTTTCGGCGAACTTCTGCTCGTCCAGGTAGTCGGCGCTGACGGTGGCGCTGCCGCCGAGGAGTGTGGCTTCGGCGAGGGTGTGCCATCCGAAGTTGGTGTTGGAGAGGAGGTCGTAGTACGGGCTGATGGCGCTCAAGTAATGGCCCCAGGCGTCGCCGTGGCCCTGGGGATAAAACCGTTTGGCGTCATCGACCGTAATCAGCCCGTCCGTATTGGTGGGCACGCCCCGGATATTATAGTTGTAAGCGTAGGCGGGCTCGCCGCCGTTGAGGCCCTGGGTGTAGTTCCAGATCAACCGGTTGTAGATAGGCGAGGTGCGGACGGATGGCTCGAGCGTGCCGTCGCGGCCGCGGAGCAGGGCCAGCTCTTCTTCGAGCAGGTTGGGCACCTGGTTCATAAAGGGGAAGATCGAGGTCGCCTCGCCACCGTGCTGGTCCTCCGTCAATGAGCGCGGAAAGGCAATCGTCGGGTCTTGGGCGTCGGCATACGCCTCGTTGCCCAGCAACATGTAGAGGTCATGAAGCCGGCTGGCAGCGAAGAGCAGGGTCTGGTTGATGTTGTCGTCGTCGATGTCGGCGGCAATGCTGAAGGCTTTGGCGCGGTTAAAGATCGTCTGGTATGTGGCAATGAGGCCCGCGCTGCTGGCGGCGTTGAGATTGAGCGCCACGTCGCCTTCGTATGGGCCGCCGGCCTGGCTGATCATGCTGACTCGCGTGTCGACCGTATTGGCGGTCATGTCGTGGAAGATTTGCTCGAAGGGGTTCACGCCGGTCATGGCGCGCTTCACCCAGCCGGGGGCCAACTGGTGGGTCCAAGCGCTCCAATTCGTGCGGGTCGGGTCGGCGGGATCCGTGGGCCGGTAGCGCACAGCGAAGTAATGGTCCGACAGCGTGAAGTCGCTGGCACCGGTGATGGTGATCTCATTGAGCCCGACGGTGAAGTCGGCGCCGACGTACATCTTCCAGTCGGTCAGGTAATTGGTGTTGGGAACCAGACCGCCGAACGGTTCGATCCAGCGCCATTGGAACTCGGCTTCTTCGACCTTGCCCGCCAGGTCGCCGCTGTAACGCACCGACAGTTGCTCTGCCAGCGCATCGTCCGGCAGAATCACCTGCAGCGGGGCGCTGTGCAGTTCGGGCACGACCTTGATCACACTCACGCTGACGGGCAGAGCCTGGGGCACTTGGAGGCGGTTTGTGCTGTTGTTGAAGGCGACGGTGACATAGCCGATGCCATTGGTGAGCCGCGCAGCCAGCGCGGCTTTGACATAGGCGTTCGAGGACGTAATCAGCGTCAACTCACTGGGCAGTTTGTCCACCGCCGCGTCCCAAAGTCCTTTCTTGCTCGCATCGAGAGCACTGGCCAACTCCTTGACCTGGTCTTTTTCGAAGTCTTCCAGCAGGTTGAGAAGGAGATACCCATCGCCGGTCAGCGTGGAAACGTATTGACCCTCCAAAACCAGCTGCCCGAGTTGCCCGCCGTAGCCGCGATTCGGGTCGTAGTAGATCCGCGGGTAGAGTGATGGCGGCAGGTCCGGGAAGCGGATCAAGGGACTGGTAAGGTCCTGGCGCGCGAGCTTGGAGTCGACCATGGCTTGGACGACCGTGGAATCGAGGTTCGTGCCGCAAGCGACGAGGGGGTCGAACAGCGTCACGCTCTCCAATTCCTTTGTGCGTGCCGACTGGTCGTAGGTGACGTCGACGCTGAGTTGGTTCCAGATCTCGGGCAGGCCGTGGGTGGCCAGCGTGAGCGTCTGGCCGCGCTTCAACTCGGGCACATCGGCCGGCCATGTGATGTGATACGTGACGGGCACCGGCCAGCCGCCTGTACCGTGCGCATAGGCGGGATCATCCGGGCCGGGCAGCCACGGGATTTCGCTGCCGAGGTCTGGCTGGGAATGGGCCGACAGTGCCGGGAAATAGAACGTGGGCTGCATCTGGTAATAGAAAAACATGCGGGCGTCGGCAGGACCGCCGTCATCGCCGGCCGACACGGCCCACCAGCCGAGTTTCCGGTCGGACCATGCGGGGGGTGTATTCGTGCTGAAGTTGCTTTTGCACAGGGGCATGGCGGCCAGGGGCATGATGGGCTGAATGGGCAGGCCTGCCGTCAGATCCCGGTCGAAGGTATAGAGTTCGTTTGTGGCCAGGACACTGCAAACCAGCATGGCCGGCCGCGCGGTGTTGGGATCGAGATAGTCCACAAGCACGAACGGCTCAGACCACGTCTGCGTGCGGGTGCCATCGAACCACCGGTTCAGGTCGTTGCGCAGCGCGTAGGCCACACCCGACATGACCAAGGCGTGTTCTTCGTTCGGGTTGTAGCCGGGCAAGTTGGGGTCGTTCTGGCTGTAGATCGACGGCGCGCCGAGCACCAACGGCCCGGGAACGCACACCGGATGGCCCGGGACGGCCCACGTGGCACCGGTAATGGTTCCATCCAGAAGGAACGGCCCGGCGTCGGTCAGGACCGATGAGTCGGCGCCACGGGTGAACGGGTAATATGCCACAAGCCCGGCTTCGTCCCCATTCAGCCGGGTGCGCCAGGTTGCGGCGATCTCCTCCCGGCTGCGGGCCTTATTCCAAATGCGCACCTCTCCGATGCTGCCGAGCGTGGGGTCGTTATCGCCCCAGGTCGAGCAGCCGATAGACAGGTCAGCAGTGCAGTTTCGGATTGGGTTGAGCCAGATGGCCAGTTGGCTGGCGGGTTGGCCGTTGGTGTAAGTGGCCATCACACTATTGCCTCGGGTGAAGCAGATGTGCGTCCAGACGTTGGTGGGCACGGGATCCTGCTGGAGAAGCCAGAAACCCGGCCCGGCATAATCGGGATAGTCGACCGCCTGCAACATTCCTCCCGCAACACCGAGGTAGAAGCCGCCGTTCGTTCCGGTGGAGTTGTTCACCCGGAAGACGATTTTCTGGTCGGGTCCCGGGTCGCTCAATTTCACCCACGCTTCCACGGTCAATTGGTCCCCGACGTTGAAGAGTGTGGTGTTGGGCACGCGCGCGTAATTGCCCGATGTCCCGTTGAAAGCGAGCGCCTCGTCCGTATCGAGGAGGGAGTTGCCGCTGCTGCCCAGGCCGCTGGCGATCACCAATTGCGGCGGGGCGGCAGGCCAGACGTTCGTGTAACGCACCACCCGGGACGGATAGTAGACCGCCGGCATGTCGGGGAACCGGCTGCGGTTGGCCCACCAGACCTCCAAAACCCCAGCATTCACCCCGAAGACATGCGACTCGGAATTCGGCGTCGCCTCGGTCGGGTAGTGGTAGCGGTTGACGTTATAGAGGTTGCCCTCGGCCACGTGGATGTAGCCGGGGAATTCGGCCCAGAATTTCTCGACGGGCACAAACTGGCCATAGCACCACACGGGCCCGCCCATGGCCGATCCGTCGGAGTTCCCGGCCTGGTTGTGCAGGATGTCGCCTTGCCCCTCGTTGCATGGGAAACTCGCGACCAGGCTGTCCCGTGTCTCAGGCCACACGACGTACCGGTTGGTGCGAATCTGTTCGGGTGTGAGCGCCGCATTCCAAACATGCACCGCGTCGATCTTGCCCTGAAAGAACGCCGTCGCCCTTCCGGAGATCCATTTGCCGCCGATGACGCTCTTGGGTGGTCCGCTGGCAGTGACCCAGTGCATGTTGTTGGTTTCCCAGGCGAAGTCGTCCAGGAAGATCTGCACGGTGCCGTTGGTATCGCTGCCGTTCTTGAACGTGACGGCCAAGTGCTGCCACTGGTTCACCCGGACGGGCGCGTTGGGGGTCGTGGCGGTGGTCCACCCGGGATGACCCTGCAAATAAAGATCCTGATTGAAGGTGTTCACCTGCAACCGTCCGTCCCACGTCAACTCAACCGAGAGTGTGACCGCCGGATTCCCTTCCGAATAGAGCGCGGCGTAGCCGATCTTGGCCGGATTAAACCAGAACGAAATCGTCCATTCCGCCTTGCGATTCAAGTAGTTCTCGCTGATGTCCACGTAATCATCCGCGCCGTCGAACCGCAAGGCGTGCGCCTGCGGGTCGCCGGGACTGAGTTCCTCGCCGATGGGCCATTCCCGCGGCTCGAGGTCAAAATACGCCTCATCGGTGTGGCTGAGGGTCCGGACGACCTCGAACCAGATATTGTCGTGCGTGGTGTATTTCAGGAGGCACGTGCCGGGCTCAGTGGTGGAGAAAGACCGGCCACTGGCCGAGAGGCTTGCGTGCAGCCGTGGATCCTGGTCCTCCATCAACTCCGCAGACAACTCGGCGGGAATCAACACCGGCGCCGTGTCGTATGGGGCGGCGTCCCCCACCACGTAGCGTTGAGGATACGGCGGCCAGTCACACGAGTACCAGTCCACTTCATACGGCCAGAGCACACCCATGCTGCCCTTGTGCTGCCAATAGATTTCCAGCGCCCACGGCATGGCCGCGGTGCGTTTGATGGCGAAGACCCAGTTGTCCTTCGGCCCGGTTTGGCTGTGCACGTAGGCCGTGTCGTTGATCCCCACCGTCACGTCGGGGAGCAGGCCGTTGATGCCGTCCATCTCGGCCCAGTAAGTGTCATTCGGCATGAGCCTGGACCCGACATTCGCCCGGATGAGTTGGAGGTCGGGTTCCATGACTTGGACGATCTCCATGCCCTGGGGCTGAACCAGCTCCCTGTAGTTGCCTTCCTGGTAATAGGTGATGATGAAAAGGCCGGACACATTCTTCGCGTGGAGGAGCTTCTCATCATCGATCCACACTCCGTAAAGGAGGTTGCTCGTGTAAGTGACGACGGTGCCATTGGTGGTCGCTGTCACCTCGTAGACCGGGCGCGTGACAGCGGAGTTGTAGTGCACAATCGGGAATAGCCCGTTCAAGCTGACCTTCGGCGCGTCATAGGGCTTTTCAGTCCAAAACAAGCGCGCGGGGCGCCTGCTGGGGACGGCGCTCACGTTGATCAGCTGGTGCAGGATCTCACCGCCCTCCATGCGCCAGTCAATCATGATGTTGTTCGGCTGCGTCGCAATGATCTCCCCCGTGGCCGGAATCCAGATGGCTCCGCCCACCGGGTTGGTGCACTGGTAATAGGCGTTGGTGTTGTCCTCCCACGCCACGGCCGCGAAGTTCGCAGGCGGTTGGTTGGTGAGGGCTCCTGTGGGGGGCAGAATCACATCCCCAAACGCCACGTCCGCCTGGATGCCTTCGACCGGCTGGCCGATCGCAGACCATTCCAGGCCGAACCCACCGCCCTGCGGCAGGGTGTCGTTCGTGTTGCCCAGGACATGGCCGCCAAAGACGGCCGTGGAGGCGTTGGTCAGGTGGGCGCCAAAGTAATTTGTAAACAAACCCGTCGGCGGATTCGTGAACCAGTAGTTGTCGTAACGGGTGTTCAGATACTCATCCGCCGCGGACAGGACCTCCGGCGTGCCAAGGAGCGGCACCAGAATGCAAACCAGCTGGCACAACCATGCGCGCCCCGGCGCGCGGGCCGGCGACCCCGCAGGCCAGCGCGCGTCCGCGGCGCGGACATCCCGACGCCGCCTGGCGCAAGTAAGTGTGATCGGGTTCATTGGGGACTTGTGGGTTTGGAGATGATCGTGAAGGCGGCGGTTGGGAAGGGTTGCTCAAGCCGGACGCACTCTCGCAAAGACACGACGTCGTGCGTCCGGAAGCCTTCCGTTAATTGCGGTAATCGTCGGTCAATTCTCTGCGGATGAACATCACGTCAACCTCGATACGGGTCACGGCAACGTCTTGATGAGCGACGTCGAACGCAATCGCCCAGACGGTGCCGCTCTTCCTCATTCGCACTTCCAGAAAGCGGTCGTTCTGGCTCTCGTGGATATCCGCATAGAAGTGGTGCCCGGCAATGACGGCCGACCACTCGGTGTTCGAATAGGTGGTGGCGTAGAGTGCTGGGTCTCTCGTGGTGAGCGGAATGTCGGGGAGAGTATACCGGCGGATCTGAATCGGGACAACGTTGTAGATGGTCAGGGCGTGGACGACGTCCAAATAGGAGGCTTGGAGTTTGTTGTTCACCGTGGTCGGGGCGTTGAGGGACACCGTGCCGGAGTTCACCATGACGCTGCCGTCGGCTGTCAAGCCGGTGGACTTGATCGTGCCTTTGACGTCAAGCTTCGATGCCGGGAGCATGGTGCCGATGCCCACATTGCCGTTGGTTTGAAGAAACAACCGCCCGTCGGCTTTGCCAGACTCGGCGAAATTGACTCCGCCGTACTCGTGGGTCAGATGCCATTTGGTGTTGCCCGCGCTGTCTTTGAGGCTGAGCCACTGCGAATTCCCTGTGCCGCTCGCCTGCACGGTCAGGGGCCGGTCGGGAGCGGTTGTGCCAATGCCCAGTTTCCCGTTGACCGTCAGGTTTCCGGTCAGGGTCTGGCTGGCCTTGTTGACCATCAGGAAGTCGTTGGTGGTGTAATTGGCGAGTTTCGTGGCATTGGTGGCGACGGTGGCATACGTGGCCGAGGACGCCTGCTGGGCGTGGATGGCGTAGGGCGCGCTGACGAGTCGCTGGCGGGGGCTGATCTCGGTGGCGGTGGTCAGCACCGGGCCACCCGGCACTTGACGCACGGTGAGTCCCAGGTAACGGTTCGGTTCCTCGAACGCTTCAAGCACCGAGGGCACCTGGCCCGTGGCGTTCGGCCATGTGAGTTGCCCGCCGTCATTCGACAGGAGGATGTTGAACAGGCCACCGCTCACAACGTACAGCGGGAACGAGCGGCCCCAGACGTAGTCCGCAGGATTGTCCCCCGTAGGCTGCTCCCAGATGCGGAATTCGACCAGGTATTGGCCCGAGGCGAGGGCGTTGCCTGCGCTGTCCGTCAGCTTGCCCTGGTAATTGATGGCCGCCGGAATATTCGCATCCTGCGCCAGCACGGGGGCAAGAAACAGCGTGAGGACCACCGCGAACAATGGAGCGCAGGCTCCAGTTGCGGGGCGCCGGACCCTGACCCGAGTGGCGGATGCTGGGGCTCCGGGTTTGCGATTTCGGATTTCAGATTTCAGATGTGCGTTCGGCTTCATGGTGTCATGCCCTGCAATTGGTTGATGCGACTGATGCGTCGGAGTGAAAACGTGCCCTCCATGACAATCGGCTGGGCGCGCAGACCGGACATGGTTTCGTGGTAGGTGCCGCTGACGAGGTCGGCGCCGTAGTACGGGTTCGCGCAGCCGTTGGTGATGGGGTTGAACGCCAGGATCAGCGCGCGCGAGTTCGTCCGGGTTTCCACGGCGTTGGTGTGGGCCTGGTAGCTCCAGTCCAGGTTGTCATGCATGGGATGGTAGCGGTGGAGAAACGGATTGGTGGGATCGTCGCAGCCCAGCTCGATGGTTCCCGAGAGAACGTTGGTGAAGACGCCATCCAGCAGCAGCGGAGGCATCACCGGAAACGCGACGGAACTGATCCGGCTGAGGTCGGTGGCGTCCGCAGGCGGCCCGGGTTCGCCGGCCCAGAGGGCATAGGTGCCGTTGGTGTGGGGTGCGTTGGTCAGGGTGTTGTCCCATGCGAGCACCACCTGCTGGAGCAACCGCGCCTGGGCGTAGCCATCGACATGCACGAGGAGACGGAACGAGATCGGCGCCGGGGTGTTTAACAGGCTGTTTGTGTAAGCAGGAGCATTCACCTGGCCCACAGTCGCCAGGCCCACCCACAGGCCCTCGTTATCATCGTGGGCCTCCAACGCACCCACCATCGCAACGTCAGCCGGTTTTTTCACCAGGGCCGGGATGCGGATTAACAGCGACTGGCCGGCATCGGTGACCTCCAGGATGCTCTGGTAGGCGGCGCCGTTCGTGCCCTGCGGCTCGTAGGGCGCAAGATCCACCCGCCGCACCCCCATGCGCAGCACCCACTCCTCGCCAGCCGCCAGCGTCCGCGACAAACCCGTCGCCGGGAAGTGGTTCCAGACCCACTCGTTGGTGTCGTTTTTGGCCAGGTACGATAGCGGCACGGGACCCGCCAACTCCGGAAAACCGCCTGTCGGCGGCGGATCTTCCGACGGCTGCTGGCGCAGCCACACCGTGATTGCGCTGGAGGGATGGGTGTTCTTAATTGACAAGTCACGCTGCACCAGGAACTCCCCAAAATCCAACGCATTGACCCCTTTCGGCGTCACGTGCAGAGCCGAGTGGTGTGCGGGCGCGCGGGCGCATCCGATCCAATAGGCGGCCCCGGGTTGGAGGTGGTCCCGGGCTGGCTGCACGATGCGCTGCCCGACGCCCAGCGCATCGATGCGGTACAACTCGTTCGCATAATACCGCGACGTGTCGACTTCAGGTGTGAACCGGAAGAAATCGGTAAAGGTGGGCGGATGAGCCGGGTGAACGGGAAAACCGACCAGGTTTAGACTGTGCGGGTACCAATCCAAGTTCGGCAGCATCACCCTGCCCTTGACCGCCAGCATGAACGGAATGGCGTTGGTCGCGACCTTGACCAGGTAGGCACGACTACCCTGAAGCTCGAACAACCGGCTGAGAAAAGCGCGCCGATCGGTCGGCGGCAGCCACACCCGCCAGTCCGGAGCCTCCGGCAGCAGGACCGCCGGATCGAGGTTGAACTGCATCGTGGAAAACCGGCGGTCCCACTTCCACACGCTCTCGATGGGCATATTCTTGAACACCTCCTCGCACGCGCGCGGTTCGGGTTGAACTTCGAGGAAAACGGCATTCCAGCCCGGGACAAGCGGGATGTGTTGGGTTAACCACTGCGCGCCGCATGGACAGGCAAGATAAGACAAGAGCACGGTGGCAATCAGGGCCGGCTTGGTATTCATGTCATCGCGGGGTTGGGGGGGGGAATGGGGTGGCCGGGCAGAGTCGGCGTGCGAAGCGCCTGTTCCAGGACGGCAGGCAGGCGCGACAGATCGTCTTTCAGCAGGTAGCCGAGCGCACCGGCCTCCTGGGCGGCTTGGCGCAGGTCGTCGTCGTCATATTCGGTGAGCATGACGATCCGGGCGGCGGGGAAGCGGGCCGTGATCTGCGCGGTCGCGCTCAAGCCATCCAGACCTTTCATGGAAATGTCCATCAACACCACGTCCGGCTGGCACCCGGGATACTGGGCGAGTGCGTCCCGGCCGTCCACGCATTCGACGCACTCCGCCCCGATCGTTTGGAGCTGCGCCTTGATCACCTGGCGAAAAGCTTCGTGGTCATCGACGATCATCATTCTCACAATCGGCGTCGCGTGGAGTGTTCAAGGATCACTCGCCCAGCCTCCCAGCGGGGACACCCCCAACAGGCCGCGCCCTGGTGGGGCGCCGGGTGTCTTGCAGAAACGCGATGGGCTCGGGCACGCATGAGAATCCAGGCAGCCTGACGCTGTCGGGTGCCAGTTTGAACAATGCGCTCCGAATGACAATAGAGGGGACTACCTCTTCGGAGTAGAGGGCTTTACTCAGAGGTGCGACTTGTGGTCGTAGGCGAATTTCAGAAGGCTGTGCACACCGTGGACGTCGAGCTTCGCGCAGATATTGGTGCGGTGGTTCTCGACCGTGCGCGGGCTCAGGCCGAGCTCGTCGGCAATCTCCTTGCTGGTCTTGTCTTCGGCAATGAGCTTGAGAATGCGCCGTTCGGCGGGCGTGAGCTGATCCAGCCCCGGCTTTTTTGCCCGGAGCGCATCGGCGCCGGCGCGCCGGGCGATCAGGAAATCGGCGAGTGTGGGGCTGAGGTAGGTGTGTCCGGCCTTGACGCTTCGGACCGCGTCGAGGATGTCGGTGACCGCGCTCTCCTTGAGCACATAGCCTTTCACGCCCAGATCCATCGCGGCGTTGAACAGGTCTTCCTCCTTGTACATGGTGAGTATGATCACCGCCGTCGCCATCCGCGACGAGCGCATTTGCCGCGCGACGGCCAGGCCGTCCACACCCGGCATGTTGATGTCCAGAATGCAGACGTCGGGCTTGAGGTCGCGAATCCTTTGGAGCGCCTCCCGACCCTCGCTCGCCTCGCCGACGACCTGAAAAGTGCGGTTGGTTTCAATCGTTTCACGCAGGCCCTTGCGAAAGAGCGGGTGATCGTCGGCAATCAGGATGCGAGTTCGTGCGGGCATGGGATGGTTGCTTCTTCGACGCCTTCAGCGGCATGGGTGCCGGGCCGGCACCAGCGCGTTGAGGGCTTGGATGGATATCGCGTTTGGAACCCGGGTCTCGGGGTGTCAGTGTTTAAGTCGCGGCGATGGTCGGGGAGCCGGCTGTGCCGTCCGCCGGGGTTCCAGGCGCGACGGGAATGTCGATGGCCCACCGTGTCCCGCCGGCCTGGCGCGAGTCGCAGCGTGCGGCCCCGCGCAGCAGGCAGACGCGCTCGTGAATGCCGCTCAAGCCCAATCCCCGGTGCTCCGAACCCGCGCTCAGGCGCTCCGCGTCGAAGCCGCAGCCGTCGTCTTCGATGGTCAGCGTGATCTGGTGTGCTCGCAGGCGAGCGGCGACACGGGCATTGCTGGCACGGGAGTGTTTCACGATGTTGTTGAGCAGTTCCTGGACAATGCGAAAGAGGTGGATTTCCAGAGAGGGCGGCAACAGCCGGTCCAGCGAATCGAAGTCAATGCTGATAAGGATGCCCGAAGCGCGGGACACCTCGGCGGCCATTGACTGGAGCGCTTTGGTCAAACCCAGGCGATCCAGTTGATGCGGCCGCAGATTGCGTGAAATTTCGCGGACTTCCTCCAGCGTGTGGGAAGCCATCCGGGAGATTTCATCGAACTGTTCGACGGCGGGAGCCGTGTCCGCGGCATGCTGCAAGCCCAGCAGGGCCCGGTTCTTGATGACCAGGAGGTTCTGGCCAAGGCTGTCGTGCAACTCGGCTGCGATGCGTTTGCGCTCCGCCTCCTGCGAGTCCAGCAGACGCTGTGAAAAAGCGTCCTGCGCCGCCCGTCTGCGCTTCAGGCGTCGCACCCTGGCTTCGACAGACCAGCAGGCCAGCCCGGCCACGGCACCCAAGGCCGCCGCGCGGGCCCACCCCGCCTGCCACCACACCGGCACAATATCCACGGGAAGCGCCACGCCACTTTCGTTCCACACACCGTCGCCGTTGCAGGCCGTGACGCGAAAACGGTATCGGCCGCTCGGAAGTCGCGTGTAGTGGGCCGTCCGTCGCAGCCCCGCTTCAATCCAGTCATCGTCCAGCCCCTCCAGTTGGTAGCGAAAGCGGACTTTCTCCGGCGCCTCGAGGCTGAGACCTGTGAAACGGAACTCCACGCGTTGAATCCCTGCCGGCACCGTGAACACCGAAGCGCGGCGAGGCGCATGGGGCAGGTGGCGTTGCTCCCGGGCCTGCTTGGAGCCGGGGTGTTGAGTGACCGACACCGCATGCTGAAGATCATGCACCTCGTCGTCCAGAACCACCTCTTCAATCACCACCGACGGGGGGAGCGGATTGGACGGCAAGTGCTTTGGATCCACCACGGCCACCCCGTTCGCGGTGCTGAACCACAGCCTCCCGTCAGCGGTTTTCCACGACGCCGGCTGCCCGCCGCCCACGCACTCGACGGTGTTGAGCCCATCGGAGCGATTGAACACCTGGCACTGCAGGTCGTGCCGCCGGCCCTCGGCGTATTCATTGGCAAGTTCCTTCCTCAAACGCAGGATGCCGCGGTTCGAACCCAGCCACAGGTCCCCGCTCTCGTCTTCGAGCAACGTGCCAATGGTGTTGGAGGGCAGTCCGTCGCGAACCGTGATGTTGACAAATCGGCCGTGTTTGAAGCGGCTCAGACCGCCGTTCACCGTGCCGATCCACAAGGTGTCTTCCCGGTCCACCCATAGCGCGGCGATATGATTGTCCGCCAATCCGTCGCGCTCGGTATACTGCGTGAACTGGCCGGCGCGCAGGACATTCAGTCCGCCGCCGCCGGTGCCAATGTAGAGCGTGCCGCGGCGGTCCTCCGTCAAGGCCCTCACGTCGTCGTGCGAGAGACCCTCCTGTCGGGTGTATCGCGTGAAGCGGGCGCCCTGGTGGCGGTGGAGACCACGCTCGGTGCCCAGCCACACCGCACCCGCCTGATCCTCAAACAGCACTCGAGGCGTCGCGGTGAACTCCTCGGGCGCCAGAAAGTGCGTCGTCAAAACCCCGTTTTGGAGCCGCAACACCGTTCGCCCGTAGAGCCCTATCCATACCGCGTCCTTCCGATCCGCCAGCACCGAGTAGACCAACGGATACCGACCCAGCTCAGGCGGGTCCGTCATCCGCGTCAAACGTCCGTCCTCCCAGCAGTTCAGACCGCCGCCGTTGACTCCAATCCACACGCGGCCCGTGCGGTCGGCACAGAGGGAGGTCACCGCATCGGCAGGCAGCCCGTCTCGCGTGTCATACATGCGAAACAATCTGCGCCTGAGCCGATACAAGCCTCGGTTGCCCGTCCCCACCCACAGCATGCCTTCGCGGTCCCTGAACAGAGCCATCAGCGTGGCCCCGCTCGAATCCGTTCCCGGCTTGAAGCACTCCCACCGCCCGGCAGGATTCCATCGGATCAGCCCCCGGCTCCAACTGCCCAACAGGAAGTCGCCGCTGGCGTCCTCGAGGATGACTTTCAAATCGCCCAACGGCTCCGGGAATGTGCCGATTGCGGCGGGGGGTTGTCCTCCTTTCAGCCGGTATACTCCGGACGTCGTCGCCAGCCAATACCCGCCGTCGCAGCCGGGCGTCGCGCAGACGATGCGCAGTTCGGTCACAGAGGGCTGGGGGCCAGCCGCACTGGGGATCCTCAGAGGGGCAAGCGCGCTGGCCGTGGCTTTGCCCTGCCGGACAACCCAGCACGCACCGTTGTCCGCGAACAGCAGCCGGGGTTCATCCGGGGTTCCGCGGCTGGCCGCGCTCTCCAGCGGCACAATGTGGCTCCGCGCGACCTGGTGCAAGCCGCCCAGCCGATCCACGAGCCGCAATGCGCCGTCCGAGTCTTGTGCCAGGGCATGGATGCCCACGGCCGGCACGCCTTGCTCGGGGCCATACCTGAAGCACTTGCCCCCGACCAGGCGCGCCAGTCCGCCGGGCTCCGTCACAATCCACAGCCCCCCATCATGCACATCGGTCCGCAGTTGGATGATCCGGCTGCTGCCGAGAGCGGGTGTGTTGCCTTCGTCGAACACGACAAAGCGCATCCCGTCAAACCGCGCCAGCCCGTTGAATGTGCCGAGCCACAAGTAGCCGTCGGGTGTCTGAGCGATGGAAGTCACCGAGGTTTGCGGCAGGCCTTCGTCAACCTGCCACCGTTCCATGATGTAATCGGCCGCGTCAGCGGACAGTGCAACGCCCCCGCTGATCCGCACGCCGAGGGCCAATCCCAGGCCCCATCGCGTCCACGCCGCCGCCGCACGCCACCTCCGGCGCACCCCGGGAAACCGCGCGCATGAGAACTCTGAGGACTGCATGACGCGGGAGGATGTAACAGCCCGCCACGCTTCGATCAATTCGAAAGGCAGCCGTGCACAGTCGGCGCTCATGGCCGTTTCATCTGCCCGGCTTGAATTCCGGCGTCGCATCGGGGATGCTGCGTGTGAGCTTTGGCGGGATGGGCGGCGCGCCGGCGACTCATCATCCGCCTCTGGCGCCGGTGTGGTTGACTGTCGCCTGGGGAACCGCTTGATCCTCAACGAGAAATCAATCTTGTTAACCCTCTACAGATGCCGACGATTCTGGCCTCCATTTGTTGTCCGCAAGGCACTGCCCTTTCTTGGAGCGCCCAGATGTTCATGGACGTCTCCGGCCGTGGTCCTCGGCGGGGGCCGCACCCTGGCCGGTGAACAGATGCCGTCAAATGGTCGTCGAACTCTGCATCATGAAACACTTCGCCCTGCTTTTCGCCATCCACACGCTGGCCTTCGGCGCTCTCCCGCTCCCCGCGGCGCCGGGCGGGTTTCCCTTCCAGCACCACTTCCTCGATCGCCAGTTGCCGGGCGCGTCGTGGGCCCAAACCGCGCTGGCGGACCTGGACCGGGATGGGCGGCTGGATTACATCACCGGCCAGACGCGCGCCCCGATCTTGTGGTATCGCCAGGAAACGTTGACCCGCTGGGAGCGCCACACCCTGGGCACCAACTCCCCATCCGACGTGGGCGGTGCGGCCCTCGACGTGGACGGGGACGGCTGGGTGGATTTCATCGCGGGCGGCGCCTGGTATCGCAACACGGGCAAGCCGCGCGCGGAACTGTTCGAGCGCATCCTGTTCGACCGCGACCTGGCGGCCGTGCACGACTTGGTGGTGGCGGATGTGGACGAGGATGGCCGGCCGGATGTCCTCACCATGTCCGACCGGAACAATCTCCGCTGGTATCGCATTCCCCGCGATCCGCGCCAGCCATGGCCACGGCATGACATCGGACCGGGCGTGCATGCCGGCATTGGCGTGGGCGACCTGGACGGCGATGGCGATCTCGATGTGGCGCGGTCGAATCTCTGGTTCGAGAACGCCGACGGCAAGGGCACGCGCTGGGTGGCGCACGAGAACATCCCGTTCGGGAATCCGAGACAGCCTTTCCCGCTGGGCACGCATTGCGTGGCCCTCGATGTGGACCGCGACGGCGACACCGACCTCGTGATGACCGAGAACGAAATCAAGGCCGGGCGGATCGGCTGGCTGGAGAACCTCGACGGGAAAGGGGGGGCCTGGACATTGCATGCCCTTCCCCAGGGCGATGCCGCCGCGCGCGGCGCCTACCACTCGCTGGTCGTCGCGGACTTCGACAACGACGGCGACCCGGACGTGTTCTCCTGCGAGATGGAGGGCATTCCCGGCGACAAACCGCCGCGCTGGTTCATCTGGGAGAATCGCGACGGCCGGGGCGGCCAGTTCGTGGAGCATGTGATCCTCGACGCCAACCTGGGCGGACACCTGATTGTCGCTGGCGATGTGGACAAGGACGGCGACCTGGACCTCGTGGGCAAGCTCTGGCGTCCGCGTAAGGACAATGCCAACGCGGGCCGCAACCATGTGGACTTGCTGGAAAACCGGCGGGTGACGTCCTCCCCAACTCATACGGGTTTTCTTGATTCGCGGCGCTTCCGGAAAAGCAGACCACGCCGTTGATGCTATGGCCGCCTTGGAAAAGCTCGATTTCCGTGCGATCGGCCAATCCCAGTTGGGCGCAGAGCCACCGGACCTTCGCGTTCGAATCGCGATCGGCCGGCGTCATCGGGGACGAACTCGCGGGCCGGTCGGGTTCCTTGCGGCCCTGCGGCAGCCATCCTTTGCACCGCGACAAGCTTGACCTTGGGGTGCGCCCGAAGCCGCTCCGCATGGCCGGCCACGGTCCACCAGTCGCCAACCAGGCGTGGAGTGAGCGGGGCATTGGCCGCGTGAAGGCCCGTAGCAAGAAACACAGCGGCCGCCCTCGCAATGCAACGTCGATTCATACGGTGCAGGGTGGTCCGCTCCGCGAAAGCTCGGCCCAGAAGTCGAATCCAGCGAACGCGCCAAGGTTGCATCGCCGTGAGACTGCTCCAGAACTCGAGAACTATCAAACCCCCGCACGGCGCAAGGGCACGACGTGGTGTAAACAAACTGGGCCCGTATTTCCGCGGCAGGCTCAATCCCGACGAACACACCGCCGCGGACAACCTGGCTTGGCGGCGCCGACAGATCGATGCCAAGGCTGTCTTCTGGAACAGGGCGCCGCGTCTGGATCTCCTGGGCGAGCAGCGGGACGAGTCCTTCCGGGGGCTGGCGTGGTCCCATCGGGAGCATGTGCTCGGCACACGCATCTCACCGTCCTGTGAGAAATGCAGGTTAGCGCACCCTGAGCAGCACCCCCTGGCCTGCCGCCAGCCATTGCTGCTCGCCGGTGAAGTCGATCCACTGCCCGGTGTAAGGCGACACCATCTGCACGCGCCGGGGCGCGGTGCGGAAGGTCACCGCGGCGTAATGCGACTTGAGAAAATCCCTGTTCACCACGAGTGCGTAGCGGCTGCCGTCCGCGTGCGTGAAATCCCCGACGAGGAACGGCGCATTGCCGACTGCGCTCACCAGGCTCGAGGCCGTCGGCCCGTGGGCGCCCTCGGGGAGCGCGCCGAAATGGTACACGTCGTCCGAGGTCAACTGCAGCAGGGTCGGCGCCAGTTTGCCGACCTGCAGGTTGACGTTTTGCAGCGCAGCCCAGGTGGGTGTCGGGTTGCCGAACTGATCGATGGGGGCCATGCGGTAATTGCCCACCTGCGGGGCGAAATAGGTGAAATAGGCGATGCCGCGTCCGCCGTAGGCGAGGGTGGTGAACACCTGGAAGCGCAGGTCGGCCGGGGTGACTTCGCGGTAATTGAAGTGGGCGACCGTCAGCACAATGTTCCAGAACGGCAGCGCATGCCGCCTGGCCGCGCGGCGCATTTGCTCGAGGTTCAGAAAATAGCCGGCACGGAGCGAGCCGTCGTCCATGAGCGCGTAATGGTCATAGCTCAGCTGGGTGGGTTGGCAGGTGGCGACGAACGTTTCCAGGTGCTCCTCGTAGGTGGCGGTGCCTAGCTGCCGGGCGTTGGCGTAATTGGGGAAGAGGTTGATGTAAGGCCATTTTCCGGGAGCCAGCTCCCGCACGAGCGCCGCCACGGTGGCCAAGCCCGGAAACGCGTCTGCTCCCGGTTCGTCGCGCAGGTAGTAACCGTAGACGGCGGGGTGTTGGCCGGTCTCCGCCACCAGTTCGGCCACGTGCTTCCGCGCCGCAGTCGCATCCACGTTTCGCCAGTCGTAGCCGGAAACGCGCCTGTCCGAGACGATGGCCTTCAATCCCGCGGCGTGGCAGAGGTCGAGTTCCTTCGGGGAGACGAAGCCCGCCACGGTCAGGCCGCACTCGCGCATTTGTTGGAACGTGGCCGCATCCGAGGGCGCCCAGTTCCAGGCCATGAGGGGGAAAAACGCGTCGGCGCCCGACACCGTTTCGAGGGACACCAGGGCGAGAAGCGCGAGCCGCGGCAGAAGACGGTCTTTCATGCGCCGAAGATAACCGTCTGCCGGCGCCGGGCAAAGCGTGAAATGGGCGGGCGTCGCGGGTATCCGGATTGCGCTGGCGCCCGGAGGTGGGGTTGAGCCGGGCCGCATTTCTCGCCAGGTTCTCTGGTGAGAAATGCGGGTTAGGTGTGTGTGGCGCCGGCTTTTCCGCCGCCGGGGGTCACCGCGCCAACCGCGCTCGCCGGCTTTTTCGCGCGAGGAGGAACCTTACGCCGCCGGGGCCAGTCTGCGGCGCAGGCCGGCCAAGCCGAGCAACGCGATGCCGAGCAACATCGCCGTCGCCGAGGTGTCGGGAGTCTCGTGGTTTGGGGTGGACCCCATGAGGACGCGCCACTCTTCGAATCCGGCTTCGCTGGCGAGATCGTCGTCCGCCTTCTCGTGGACGCCGTTGAGGTTGTAAAACCACAGGTAGTCGGTGTCCGCCGCGCCGGCGAAGTTGCTTACCGGAACGTACACGAGCAGGTCGTGCAGGCCGCTGCCGGCGGGTTCATCATCCAGCCTGGAATCCAGGTTGACCCAATCCGAGATGATATAGTCGCCGTCAATGTCCCTGAGGGGATCATTCATGGCATAGCGCAGCGTTCCCAGGCTGTCGAGCATGCCTTCGTCGCCCTGCACGGTGAGGCTTGTGTCTTCCGACGAGGTGTAGATGCGGATGTTATCGATCGAAATAAAGCTCTTATTATTGCCGGGCTCGTTTGCGTCGAGGACAAAGAGGAAATAGTCCAGGTCGCCGACGGTGACTTGCTGCAGATCGCCCACGCGGAGCTGCGAGTTCCAGCTCGGCCTGGTGTTGTCCATGTACAGATTCCCATTGCCCGCGTTGTAGGCTCGTTCGATGGGGAATTCCTGCAGGCTCAGGAACGGGTTGAAATTGCCGGTGCCGCCCACATGCTGCTCGTCCCCGGTGAAGATCGCCCCGTTGACGGTGCCGGAATCGCCCACGTGGAAAATACTCACCTCGATGGCATGGCTCCACACCGGCGCGCTCAGCAGGATCGCGACGCTCACAACAGTTGTTATCAGTTTCATAATTCAACGTGCCAATGCCACATGGATGTACAGTTCACTCGCGTTCAGGTTAGTGGCTCCCTGGGAGAATGTCTCATTATAGCACACTGCACTGTCGTGCGCCACGGCTTTTTTTGATTCGCTTCACCCCGCCTTTCAAAAGCCGGCGATTCCAGCGCGGACGCAGGGTGCGGCCAGGCGCCCTCGGTTCAAGTCAAAATAGAAGCCGACAACGTTGGGGCCGGCTGATACAACAAGAGCCGTGAAGAAGATCGTCGGACGCGGTGCCGGCACGACGGCGCCGGTTTCCTTTGCGGGCGGGATGCGCATTGCCGCTCGGGGGGATTCAGGGTGTTTCATGCGGCGAGGGCACCGCCACCGGCAGTTCAGTTGACGAAAGGATACGATCATGAATCGAGCCAGACTCCTGCGTGCGGACGCCCTGAAACGCTCCTGGCGATTGCTGCTTGCGATTGTTCTGGCCGGCCTTGGTGAGGGGTTCGGCCATGCCGCGGAGCAACGATGGGAGCCTTTGTTCAACGGCAGGGATTTCGACGGATTCGCGTTCCATCTCGGCAAGGAAGGCGCCGACAACAAGGGGACCTTCTCGATCAGGGACGGGGTGATGATCTGCAGCGGCACGCCTTCGGGGTACCTGTACACCAGGAAATCGTACCGCCGGTATGTGCTCGAATACGAGTGGGCCTTCAAGCGCCCCGGAGGTTTGAAGGCCGACAAGGACTTCCGCAGCAACAGCGGCTGTCTCATTCACATTGGCGCGACCAACGCCCTGGGGGTCTGGCCCCGCAGCATTGAAGTGCAGGGAGCCCACCACCAGGCGGGGCTGATTCTGAAGATCCCCCGCAACCTTCGCTGCCAGGTCACCGACGACAAGGAGGCCCGCACCCGGGCCCTGAAACCGGTCGGTGTTTGGCAAACCACGACGATCGACGTCGACGGCCCCGCCATGACCGTCTCGCTGAACGGCATCGTCGTCTCCACCGTCCGCGACTGCGAACTGACCGAAGGCCCGATCGGCTTTCAAAGCGAGGGCAGGGAAATCCACTTCAGGACCATCCGGATTCGGGGCAAGTAGGGTTGGAGCCTGGGCGGGGCGAGCCTTGGGTTTGGAGGGGGCGGCGGGCCTCGGGATCGATGGCGACCGAGCCTGCATTCGTTTGGGCCCGGCGTTCACTTGCCGCGGGGTCGGATCAGTTCGTGGCCGCACTGTTTTTGCCCGCCGGGGCTTGCGACAACCGCGTGCCTGTGGAAATGCCGAGGACGATCGGCGTCCCGTAACGGCTGCCCACGTTCGGCGCGTAGCGTACATCGATCGAAACAACCGTTTTGCCCGGGTGCGGATTTTTCCAGGACATGGCGTAGAGGGTTGCTTCGAGGTTGGGGTTGGCTTCGAACGGCGCGGCCCAGGCGAGGGCGGCTTCTTTGAGGCCTTTGGGTTGAGGCTGGGCGTAATGATCTGCGCCGAGGCCGTGGCGGACATCGGCGGTATGGGTGGAGCCGTCCTCGTAACGGATGACATACTGGAAGAGCACAGGGGGCTGGTCCGACGTCCGGCGCGGATGCCACTCGCTGCGCCGATTCCACGTGTGCAGGAAGAACAGGGCATCGGCCCGGCGGCCGACGGCGATGCCGGTGACTTCTCGCGGGGCCTTGAGGCCCGGCAGGCCCTGGAGGGTGATGGCGCTTTCGAGCGGCGAGGTCTTGAAGTCGCGGATCGCGTAGCGCACGCCGCCCAAGCGCTGCTCGCCCAGGGGCGCGTGCGACAAATCGAGTTTGCCCAGGGGCCAGCCTTTGGCCGCGCTGAGGTACAGATTGCATTTGCCCTCGAGCGACACCGGTTCGGTGCGCATGGCGGTGGCGGGGTCGAGCGTTTCCCCGCCTGCGAACACCGCGTTGAGGTTGCGCAGAAGCGTGGCGACGACCGTCTGCTTTTGCTCGCGATGGGCCGGCACGGATTCGCGGGCGGGGACGCGCAACTGGTTCAGCAGAATCCGGGTTTTGGGGTAGAACACGAGTCCGCCGTTGTCGACGATTGGTTGGACGGTGGCGCGGAAGTGGACCGGTCGCCGGACTTTGATCCAGAGGTTGTCGATGCCGATGGTGGGTTGGGGGTGGTCGTCCCAGCGGGTGAAGGCCAGGGTGAAGGTGCGGACGCTTTTGAGGTCGAGTGAGAACTCCTGGCGCGGGTTGTTCTCGCGTGTGTAGGGCTCGAGGTCGAGGGTGGCTGCGGCGTCCGGGTTGCGATTGGGCGTGAGCACGAGCTGGCGGACTTTTTTATAGTGGCTGTTGGGCACGATCGACAGGCCGACGAAGTCTTCGGGGCGGGGCAGTTCATACTCCAACACGGGACCCTTGCCGTCGGCGCCCACGCTGAAGTAACAGATGTATCGCCAGAATTCGGCGTCGGTGAAGCCGTTGGCGATGCTTCCGCCGTTGGGGTCCGGTTCGATGCCCGGGCCCTTGAGGAACGGCACGATGTCTTCGAGGTCGACGACGTGGGTGAACGTGTCGTCTGCCGCCCACTCGATCGATTGCCACCCGGCGATGCGTTTGCCGCTGGACAGCGCCACGTCGCTTTGCGAAAGGCCCGCGGCCAGCGCCGGGCGCGGCACGGGGAGCTGCACCTTTTCCCGCGTGAACGGGCGCAGCAGGTGATCGACGCCGACGAGACGGTTGAAATCCTTCAAACCGTCGGGGGTGACGCCCCAGAGCATCAAGGTGCCGCCGCGCGCGGCGAGGCCGTTCACCGCATCGGCCGCACCCGCAAGCGCTGCCAGCCGCGCCGGGGTTGCGTCTGCCACGACGATGTCGGCGCGCCGGCCGCGCAACGCCGCCAGCGGGTCGGGTTGGGCGGTGAACACCAGGCCCGATGCCTCGAGCAGGGCAAACCGCGGGTCCGCTTCCGGCAGGCACACGACGGTGCTTTTGCGCTCGCGCCGGTAGTCCAGGGCGCGGTCGACCAACCCGTCGAACAGCCGGGCGGCGACGGGGTTGGCATCCAGGTGTGTTCCGACGACGGCCTGGCACAGGAGCAGCAGGCCTTCGCCGACGGCGCACTCTGCCAGCGCGCAATACCCGAGCTGGTCGTCCGCGTGCAGCAGGGAGCGCGCGCCGCGGGTGGCTTTGCGGTAGATATGGCGATAGACCACGTGCCCGTCGGGCCAGAACAGGAAATCGTCGGGCTGCAGTCCGTCGAAGACCGGGTGGGTGGGATCCTGGATGAAGGCCATGCGGCCCGTGAAATCGGTGGGTTCGAGATCGGCGGGGACGGCCTGGTAATGCAGGGGATGGTGCTGTTCAAGCACCACGATCCGCTTGCCGCCATCCGCCAGCGTTCGCCAGCACGGGTCCGTGGACAATCGCGGGGTGACAACCCCCGGTCCGACGATCAGCACATTGACGTCGGCGGGCAGGGATTCCACGCCGGTCACAGTTCGAAACGGCATGCCGGTGTTCCGGAGCCGCGTGGCAAGCCGATCGCCGTGCTCCCAGAGGGCGATTCCCGAGGCCGCCGGCCGCCGCCGGCGCGCGTCCGGGTTGAGCACCGTCATGGCTTTGCGCTCCGACCAGACGGGTTGCCCATGGCGAAGGCAGACAAGCTCGAGTGTGGCGTCGGCGCGGTCGGTGACGGCCGGCACGGGCAGCGTGAGCGTCAGTGGGGTTCCCCGGCCCGGCGGGATGGCCAGGAGTTGGGCGCCCTGGCCGGCCCGGTTTCCGCCGACGTCGAGCGCCCACTGCAGGGTGATGGGATCGTGGCGGCGCGTATCGTTCCGGACCATGACGGTGCGGGCGACGGGTCTTCCGGAGGGCAAGGTGCGGGTCCATTCGCGCACGAGGGCGCAGACGGGCTGCCACGCGGAGTAGAGGTTCGGATCGTAGCCGCTGCACCAGTAGTGGAAGCCGCCGAGTTCCTGCCAGCGGTAGCCTTCCGAATACATGCGCAAGAGGAGCCCGCCGGCTTGTTTCGTTTCGCTGCGGCCGGCGAAGCAGCGCTCGCCGCCCACACCGGCGAAATCCTGGGGTTTGCGTCCGTGCAGATAAGCCTCCTCGCTGAGGAAGACGGGTTTATTGGTGGCCATGGGCCAGGGCTGGTGGCCGGACGTGTCGGTCCACTGGCCCAGGCCGTAAGCCATGTCCGGATAATCGCGATCGGCCGAGGCCTCGTAATGGCAGCCGTTGATCGGCAGCGAGCCGTCCATCAGCGCGCGGCCGCCGGCGACCATCTGGCCGCGGCCCTGCCGGTCGAGCGAGGCGACGAGCGCGGCGGTCTGTTTGAACTGGGGTTCGACGACATCGAGGTTCCCGAAGTTGCGCGTGTTGATGTAAATGATTTCGTTGTCGAGTTCCCACACGAAAACGCACGGATGATTGCGTTCGCGGAGGACGGTGGCCTCGACTTGTTTGCGCCAGTTGTCGAACAGGCGGACGCGCGCCTGGTTGTGGCCGCCTTGGCGAACGACCAATCCATAGCTGGCGTGCTGGCCGTCGAAGGTGCCGGCATTGCACCGCACCGGAACGCCGTTGGTGTCGAAGAATTCGAGCAATTCGCGCCGCGTCATGCCGCCCCAGGCGCGCTGGAATCGCAGGCGAAACATGTTTTGGCCCGTCTCGCGCCAGCGGGCCACGGCGGCTGCGGGGTTGCCGCCGTCGTTGCCCACCAGGTCCGCCCGGAACTGCCAGGGAATGCCGTTCAACGCGAACCGGGTGCCGTCAATCGACCACGTGCGAAAGCCAAAACGCGTCGTTTTGCTGTCGACGATCCTGCCGTTCCGGGTCAACAGGGTTCGCGCCGTGTAGAGGTGCGGTTGGTCCGGCCACCAGAGCACGGCCTCCGGCCAGCGTGTCGTGGCGGTGGCGGTGTCGCGCTGGGCGGCCGCCAGGTTCAGGGTGCCGCCGGCCAGCGTCTTGGGGGTGTCCAGGATCTCGTGGGCGACCTCATAGGCGCCGTTCTGCACGGGGCTGTGGACGGTGGTCTCGACGGTGATGCAGCCGTCTTGGACGGACGGCCGGAAGTAGACGTCTTCAATCACCGCGGGTCCCGCTGCGAGGAGCCGCACGCGATCCAGCAAGCCGTTCCCGAGCGTGTTGCGGGTGGGGTAATCCATCCGCATGGTCACCCCTTGATTGTCGCGCATCAGGTCGAGCGGGATGTTGAACCAGAAATGGCTGTCGGGTTTTTCCTCGTTGGGTTCGAGGGCGTAGTAGGCGTCCTTGACCACGACTGCCAGTTCGTTCTCGGCGCCGTATTGGACAGCATCCGAAACGTCAAACGTGAACCCCGACGCCACGGCATCGCTGAATCCCACAAACCGGCCGTTGACCAGCACGCTGATCATGAGGTTGGCCTCGGCGCCATCGAGCAACAGGCGCCGGCCCTTCAGCGACGCGGGCACATGCACGCGTGTCCGCAGGACATAGCGGTGACAAAAGGCCTGGTCGGGACGCAGCGCGTTGCGGTCCCCGGGCACGGCGAGGGAGGACCAGTGCAGCGTGTCGCGGGCCGGCAACGCGGTCACGGGCCCGGCGCGCGCGTCCCCCACGGGCCCCGCCTCGTCGAAGCGCGCGTATTGCCAGTCGCCGTGCAGGTCGACTTCGGACCGCGTGCCGGGCGGCGCCTCGGGCAAAGTGAACACATGCCGCTCGGCGGCGCGGTCGCGGTCGGTGCGCCATTCCGCACCGGGTTTGTGGCTGCCGTTGGGGCGGAAGATGCCGCGGCTTAGCACGAGGGCATCGGAGGTGTAGATGAGCCGTTGCGCCCTGCCCTGGGCGTCCTTGCGCACCGTGAACCGGAGTTCGAGGGTGTGAGTTCCCCGGTCGAGCTTTGCCTTGCCCATGGGCACCCAGGCGATCTCGCACCAGCGGGCGATCTCCATGAGATCGGTCGAGAGATCCTTCTGCGGATCGATCGTCGACCACGGCCCGTCATCCACCCGCCACGCGAAGGGCGAACGGACATACTCGAACCCCGCCCGGTTCCAGACCTCGTAGTCGCCGGGCTCGGCCACGGTGAATGCGTAGCGCAGCACGCCGCCTTCGGCCGGGATCCGCCGCTCGACCTCCGTGTCCGGGATGCTGAAATGCAGCCAGGATTCCCCGGAGAGATACCCGCGGTTGCCCCAGCCGCCCGTTTGATACTCGAACGTGGCCGACGCGGGCTTTTCGCCTTCGAGCCAGAGGGTGGGCGCGGCGGGACCGGAGGCGGCCGCGAGCATCAGGCTGATCAGCGTCAGGCAAGGCGTGGTGGGGCGCCGCGCGGGCACCTTCCAGAAATGTGCTTTCATGGGGGTTCCCCAATACGCGAACCCCGTGCGCAAGTCAATCCGTGTCGGTGGAACTCGGCGCCCGCAAATCAGAGCTGCGCATGCGCGTCACTCAGCGGCGCGCGTCCTTGCGCGGGGTCATTCCGACGTGTCCAACGCGCGGAAGAACCGGGCGGGTTCCGTGGCGTTGGTCCAATGGAGGGTTTGGGTTGTGTTGGTGAGCAGGAAATCAAGCGCCGGGAACCAGGAATCGGGGTTGGCGAGGTTCGTGGTGGTTTGGATGGTGTAGGAGGCGCCGGTCCTGCCTTCGAGGAGCAGCAGGACGGTGGCGGGGGTGAGGGGCTTCATGGCGAGGGTGGGATGGGAGGCATCGACCGCGCAAGCGCGGAAACAGGCGCATGGAAGGGACGAAGGGCTGACGGGAATGGATGCGAAAGGCCCGGCGAGATGCAGGCTGGCCATGGGGGCCCAGGACAGGGTTGAGGCGAGGTTGGTGGCCCATTGCACGGCGTAAAGGGTGCCGGGCTTCCCGAAGAGAGTGAGAAGCGGGGGCGCCCCCTGGGACATGGTGAGGACCGGCTCTTCCGCCACGACGATGATGCGGCCTCCGGCGGTGAAGGCATTGGTGACCGCCACACCATCGGCGCGGGTGCCCGTGACGCCGGCCAGTTCGAGGGGCACGATGGCGGACGAAGCGATGCAGCCGGACACGAAGTCCAGCCGCGCCAGGGTGCGTGATCCCGGTTGGGTGTGCGGCGCGTCGAGCTGAAATTCCAAGGCGCACTGGTTGGTGCCGGTCAGCCGGAGGACGGAGGCCAGCACCTCGGTGGACACGGGGGACAGCGCCAGGTGGGTGAGGCGGTCCGGGGGCCATTCGAGCAGGAGGGTGAGGTTGTTGAGTTCCAGGCCCGAATCCAGGATGAGGGGGATGGCATTGCTTTCGCCGGCGAACACGTTGGTGGACCCCAGTCTCACCGCGAAGTCGCTCAGGACGTCCCGCACCACCACGGTGAATTCCCGGACGTCGCTCAGACTCGGATCACCGTTGTCGGAGACCACAATCCCCATGAGGTTGGTGCTTGGCCCCTGGATTTCGGTCGGCTGCCAGCGGAACACGCCCGTGAATTCATCCACGGCGGCGCCGCGGGGCGCGCCCGGTTGCAGGGTGAACCGCAGGGTGTTCGTGGGGATGTCCGGGTCCGTGGCCGTGTTGGTGAAGGTGAGGAACTCGCCTTCGTCGAGGGTGGCGGAGGCGACGGGGGCCAGCGAGGGGGGCGCATTGACTTCCCGGACGACCAACGTGAAGCGGCTCGTGGCGGTCAATGCGGGGAATCCGGAGTCGCGGGCTTCGATGACGAACAGGTTGGTGCCGGGGCCGGTGGATTCGCTGGTGAACCAGGTCAGGCGCCCTTCGGTGGGATGGAGGAGCGCGCCGGCCGGGGCGCCGGCGCCGAGGCTGTAAGTGAGCAGGCTTCCCGCACCGTCGGGGTCGCGGGCGGTCAATGTGCGCTGGAAGGTCACGCCTTCATCGATGGTTTGGTCTTCGACCGGGTCGAAGACCGGAGGCTGGTTTGTGAGGGTGACGGTGGTGGAGGCGTCGGGAACCGGCGGCGGCAGCTCCCGGTTGCCGGCGTCGTCTGTGGCGATGCTGTAAAAGGCGTATTGCGCGCCCGGGGTGCCCACCCAGGTGGCGCCGCGCAGCGAGGTTCCCGCCAGCCACGGCTGGAACGGGTTGCCTTGGATCGACACGTAGATGTCGTAGGCGGCGATCGCATGGCCGTCGGGGTCGTCGCCGGACCACCGGACATCGAACAGCGTGGGGCTGTCGGCCGGCAGTGGCGCGACGGCGCTTGAGGGCGCGTTGGTGTCCGGCATGGGCGGCACGGTGTAATGCAGGGCGTAGGCGCCGGGGCTGTCATGGTCCAGCAGGTGAAGCAGGGGTTCGTAGACCGGCCGCTTTCCGAGGCCGATGAAGGTGCGGTCGGTGGTCCAGAAGCCGGTGTCGCGCGGCAGGTCGCGTCCATCGGCGCGGACGACGCGAATGAGTTGGAACGTGTTGCTGCCCGGATCGGGCACGCGCAGGTAACCCCAGCCGGCGGGCATGGGGGCGGTGAGTTGCACGACGAGCTGGCTGGTGCTGGGCGGTTGGCTGCCGGACGCCTCGCAAACGGCGGTGACGGGCTGGGGGGCGCCCTGGCTGAGGTGCAGGGTGTCGGGCAGATCCGCCGGGTCCGGCACGTCGTTGACGAGGAAGTCGGGCCGCCCGTCGTCGAAGGCGCCTCCCGCTTCGACGAGGCGGGTCATCTCGTGAATGGTCACTTCTTCGATCAGCGAGAGTTTGGGATTTCCCAGGCCGTCGATGTGTTCGAAGGCCGCCGCGTAATCCGTGAACAATCCCTGCAGCGACGCCGTGAACAACCACCGCCCGACGGCCCGTTGGCCATTGGTGAGCGTGCCGAAATCCAGCGTGAGCGACGGCGAGAGGGACTGGCCTTCGAGTTGGGTGGCGAGGATGCGGAAGTCCACCAGCAGGCCCTTCTCGTTTTCGACGATCCGGGGCTGGCCGGATGTGATGCGTAGGTTTCTGGCGGCGCCGCAGCCGCGGTTCTCCACCTGCACCGCCAGGTTGAACGGCACGGCCGGTTCCACCGCCTCCGTGAATGGATCGTCGCTGAACACATCCCGCTCGTGGAAGTATTTCACAAACAGCCGCGGCGTGGGATACACGGTGATGGGCACGCTGGCGAGCGGGATGGCCACCGCCACCACACCCTGCCGGTAGGACAGCACGCCGCTGACGTAAAAGATCGTGGGCTGTTCGGGGGCGGCTTCGGTGGTGGGAATCAGGGTCCACATCACCCGGGCCGTGGTGCCGGGGGCCACCTCCCCGGAACCGTCCACCGCCCCCAGATGCTCCAGTTCGGGTGGCTGCACGCCAAACAGGTCGTCCGCAGATTGCCCGTCTTCGGCAATCAGTCGGAGGGTGGCGGCGAATGACGTGAGCGCCTCGCCGGCCCCGTTGGCGACTTCGAGCGTGGCCCGAAACGCGTCCCGCGAGACCACGGCCGACTGGTCCAGTTGGAGGCTGACCTTGCCGCACACGCCGCCGCCGCCACCCTGCTCCACCTCCGCGTTGAGTTGGGCGACGGCCATTTGGAATCCCGCCAGGGGATCCGTGATGCCCTCGGCCGCGTTGGCCAGGATGGCGTCCGAGACTGCCGCGGCACTTTGCGTGAACACATCGCGCGCGATGAAATCCGCGCTTTGACCTGGGGGAACGTTGGCGACGTCGTACACGCCGGCCGCCTCGTAGTCCAGGCTCCGATTCCAGCGGTCCAGGAACTTGCCGACGCCTGCGGGGGCGAGCGCTGCGGGGCAAGGGAGGCCGAGCAGATCGGCGCGTTCATTTTCGGAAAGGTATTCTGCCTGCTCGGAGCCGTCCTGGATGCGCGCATCGAAGGCCGCCAGCCACGCCGCCGTGGCCCCCTCGACCCCCGGCTGGAACCACGCGTCGTCGCCGAAGAAGGCCCGCCGGTATTCGGCAAAGGCCCGCAGACGCTGGTATTGGGTGGCCACCCAGGCCAGGCTGGACGGCGGTTCGCCGTCGGGCAAGGGCATCATCCCGAGGGCTGCCGGCGCGGCGGCGGCTTGGCCGACAAGATTCCAGCCCTTCTTCCCGCACGCATCCAGGAGGCTCTCGCCGCATTGGATGAGGGACAGCGCCTGCCCCAGAACCGGCAGTTCGACTTCCATATACTCGGCGCAGCTCGACACGGTTTCGGCGAAGCTCGTCGTTCCGGGCTCGCTGATGAACGAGGCTCCGTTAAGGACGCAGTCGATGATCTCGGGCGTGAGGGACGGCCCCCAGAAATCCCAGGCGCAGCCCAGCCCGGCTGCGACGTATTCGAACGTGCAGGGATCACACAGGTTGGAGATGAGGGTGTGGGGCAAGACGGGAGGCACGTATTGGACCTGGAGGGAAGAGCCTCCGGCGATCTCGCTCAGCACCTGCAGGGAGGACGTGAGTTCTGTCAACGGCGACAGCAGATTCACCGTTTGCCACGCCACGGGCACGGCCAGCTGAGTCGGTTGAAGAACCAGGTAATCCGACGGTCCGGTGCCGCCGCCGCCGGGCAGTGACAGGTCGGGCACGGGGATCTTGGTGCCGCAGTCGGCGGCATTGTAGAGTGCGATGGGGCTTTGGTAGGTGTTGAAATAGGTCCCGCAGATCAGCTGATAGGCAATGGACGCCATGAGGTTGCAGGGGTCCACAGTGACAGGAGGCGATGCCGAGGCGCCGGCGCTCCGTGCGCCGGCGGGCGAGGCCGCCGGCACTCGCCGCAAGGTGACGGGCAGGGTGAGGGTGGTTTGGGCGGGGATTTGGCCGAGCGCTTCCGTCAACGGGGTGATCACCCACTGCGGGTGCTGTTCCACAAGGAACCGGGCGGCTTCGGCGGCCACCAGGCCGTGGTTGGAGATTTTGAATTCCACGTGGGAGACCTCCTGGGTGAAGGTGGCGAGGTCCAGGGAGGCGGGCTCGACGCTGACCACGGGCATGGGCACGTAGGATTCAAACGTCGTCGTCAGCACCAGCCGGGTGCGGTCCTCGATCTCTGTCGGTTCGACCGTCCAGGTGTAACGCACCGCCTGCCGCGGCAGAAACACCTGCGCGTCGTTCGTCCGTCCTGCGGCCACGAAGATGGTGGTGTGGGAGGCGCCGTGGTCCTGGGCTTGCACGTCCAAGTCGTAATAGGCTTCCGGCAGGTCGCAGAGCACCAGCTCGGCGGCGTCTCCGCTCGCGGCGTTGGTCACGACGTTTCCCGTGACGGGGTCGGCAAGTCTCACCGTGAACTGGGTCACCCCGGGCGATCCCCGGGCGTAGTAGGTGAACTCGTCGACCGCCGTGACACGCAACGCCCCGCGCGCTTCCGACAAGGCGCGGAACTCGAACGGCAGCGCCAGGCTGGCCGTGCCGGAGGACAGGACGATCGTGCCGCTATGCAGGCCCAGGGCAAGGTCCGGCGGCGGCGTCAACAGCAGGGTGACCGTGTTGGTCTGGCCGGGAGGCAGCGGCGGCAGCGGATTGCTGCCGGCGACTTGGAACCAGGGGATCGGCGGCAACGACACGGTGATGGCCTCGCTGGCCGCCCCGCCAAGATTGATCACGTCCAGGTTCAGGGTGGTCTGATGCCCCCGCGCCATCCCGGCTGAGAGGAAGCCGGGCAGGGCCATCACCTGCGCCCGCAGCGGATGAACAGTCACATGGATCGGAAGGTCGATCCCTGCGCCCTCGGCGCTGTGGACGCGGGCCAGGATGGTGCCGCCCGGCGAGGCATGGGGGCTGGCGTCGATCGTGAATCGCATCGTGGCCCGGGTGTTTCCGGACAATCCGCCACCGCCCTCCACGCTGAAAACCGCGGCCAGTCCGGCCGGCTGGCTCACGACGTCCGCGCTCAGCCCGTTCAACGGGAGTTCGCCGAGGTTGACCAGGGTGACGGCGCCGGTGGCGCGGCAGCTCTCGGCAAGGGTCAAAGCCACGCTGGCCGGTTGCGCCTGAAAGCCCAAAAGGAAAAACTCGTCCTGCACGGCGGTCTCCGCCGCGCCCGGGTGATCGGCGCCGAGGGTGTAGTGGCCGGCCTCGGTGGGCAGTGGGGTGAACGTGGCGGTGTAGCCTCCTGTCTCGTCGGTCAGCGCGGCGATGAGCCGCCGTGTGTCGCGCAAGCCGACATGGATGTTGACGAGCGCGTACGGCATGGGCTCGGCCGAGCCGGCGCGGCGCGCCTGGCCGGAGAGCGGGATGGGCGTGCCGGCGGTGGCGGTGGTGATGTCGGTTGCCACGGTGGCGTGGTAGGCGGCAACCACTTGCACCGGCAGCACGGAAACCGCAGTGTTGTTGTCCTCGAGAGTTTCCGCGACCGATCCTTCGGGGTCGGTCACGACGATCAGCCAGCAGGGTCCGATGGCGGTGGGAGCACGGAGCTGGAGAGTCTGACTGAACCCCTGGCCGGGCGTCAGGGTGACGCTGGCGCGGTATTCACCCGCCGACATGTCCCCTCCAAGGACGGGATCGGCGCTGAGGTAGACCCGGGTGAGCCAGTTTGTGGCCGTTGCTCCCAGCCCCTGGTTCAGGATGCGGTAGCTGACACTGAAGCGCGACGTTCGTGTCCCCGTCCCGGCTGACCGTGACCGCCACCTGGAGGCCTTCGCCGACGGAGGGGCTGTCCAGGCTAAAGGCCAGGTGCGGCAGATCCACGTCGAGCACGGTGAGAACGTTGGTGTCGCCGGCGTAGCCGTCAGCCGAGGCGGCGAGCGCAACGGCCTGGGGGCCGTCCACGGTGGCGTCCATCAGGGCGCGGACCTCAAACGTCACGGCAGCCTGGCCCGGGGGCAGGATCACCAGGTTCGTGACACTCAACTCGCCCGGGTCGCTGGCTGCGAGGCTCACCGGCAATGCCGAAGCGGGATTCCCGTTGCGGCGCAGCGTCGCCGTCAACGCCGCGCCTTCAAGCAACGCCCCCGCGGGCAACTGCAGTGCAAGCTGCTGGGGAACCAGGCTCGACGTTGCGGCTGCGGACGTGTTGTTTGACTCGTCCGATTCCGTGATGTCAGCCCGGCTGTCGGCTGCGACCAGGAACAGGAGATGGCCTGCGGGGGTTTCCGGCGGGAGCGTCACCGCTTGGGTTCGAACCAGGAACTCGCCCGGGTTCAGGGTGTTCGTGTGGGCGAACTCGGCCAATGCGGTGACGCCGGCGGGCGTGTTGGAGACCAGGACCGCCTCGCGCCACGGGGGCGCCGCCGCAGCCTCGCCGCGATTGGTGATGATCCACGTCAGTTCGACGGGCCTGCCCAACCACGCCGCCGCGGGCGCGGCCACCCCGGCCACGGCCAGGTCGGGCAGGGGCGGAAACGCCAACAGAACCGGCAGGGCGCGATAGTTGTTCGTTTCGCTGATTTCGCCCTGGGCGTTGCCGGCGTCCGCGACGGCCATGAGGAACCAGGAGCCGGGCAGCAGATTGGTGTTGAAGGGGATGGCCACCGATTGGGTGCGGGTGTAGAAGTCCCCCGCGGGCAGGGGGCTGAAGTCTGAGGCGGAGCGCGACCCCAGCAAGATGGCGCCGGCAACGCTGTTGCTGAGCTTGGAGAGATACAGCCGGTCGGCCCACGTGGACAAGGCAGGGCCGGTGCCGGTGTTGGCCACCCGCCAACTCAGCATCACGGTGTCCCCGAAACAGGCGGTCCCGGGCGCCGCAAGGCTCTCCAGCACCAGGTCCGGCGCCTGAATCCCCGTCGGCAGCATCGCCATGCCGAGATTGTTCGTTTCAACGTCTTCCCACACTTCCCCGGCGCTGTCGACGCGCACCCCGAAGAACCGCTGGCCGGACTGGCCGGTGGGGAGAATGACGGTCTGGGTGAGGGTGAGGCTCTGGCCGGGCGCGAGGGGGGTTGTGGCGGGAAAGCTGGCGAGGGGGTGAGCGCCGGCGCCGGCGGCATTGGTGGCCCACAGGACGGCATAGTGCCAGGGCAAGGCGGCTCCGGCCGTGCCGGCGTTAGTCAATCCGAACACGAGCGTGACCGGTTGACCCATTTGCGCCGCGGCGGGCGCGGCTGGAATGGTGGCTTGGAGGTCGGGCAAATGCACCGTGATGGCGTCGTGGAACACATCCTCGGCCGGCTCGCCGCCGGTGTGATCGGCGTCCTGGTCCATGAGGTTGCCGGCCAAATCCACCAGGGCGGGGCCGATCGCGACGGCGTAATCGCCGGCACGCAGGGGCTCCGAGAAATCCACTTGCACACTGCCGGCAGCCGGGTGCCGCACGCCGGCCACCGCCGGAACCAGGAGACCCGTGACGACCACGTCGTCCGTTCCGAAACTGGCGGCGTCGATCGCCGAGTCGAACTCCACCCGCAAGCCGTCCACGCGATTGGAAATGCTGCCGGAGGGCGACAGGCCGAGGATTCTCGGGCCCTGCGTGTCAATGGTGACCGTCAACCCCGCCTGGACGGGATTGCCTTGGCTGGGAACGAATTTCGCCGTTGCCTCGTGCGGGCCGTCCGCCCAGGGGCCGGCGCGGAACGTGAAGGTGCCTGCAGCGCTGTTGGTTCGCGTCTCGTCGGCCACGCCATCTCCTGTGTGATCGAACTCGATGCGCCCCCGTTTGCTGACGGTCACGTTGAACTCCGGGGAGGTGTTGCGCGTGAGGTTGTCGCTGCTGGAGGCGCCGGTATCGCTGGCCGCGGCCAGATCCACACTCACGGTCGTAGGCGCCGGCAGGATGGTGATATGGACGGACGCGACGTTCGACGCGCCGGCGCTGTCCTGGGCGAGGACGCTGAGGTGGTGGAGTCCGGCGGTGAGGTTGCTGACCACAAGAGCCGGCTCCGACCCCAGGTCACCATCACGGTCCGACTGCCAGCGGTATTGGATGGGAGCCACACCGCCGCTGGTGTCGACCTGGAGCGGCACTGGCGTTTCCTCGAGAACCTGGAGGCCATTGGTCGGCGACGTGATGGCCAGGTGCAGCAGGTTGGTGGGACCGTTGGTCGCCACCAACATCAGGTTCGTGGGCGAATACACCGCCTCCAGCGCCGTGCCGCCGCCCAGGATCAACCCGCTGATGCCGAAATAGGCGCCGCTTCTTGAACCGAAGGTTTGCACTTGGAAGCTCTCCCCGAGGTTGGGCGTGAACTCGTCCACGAAAACCACATGCATCACCCCTCCGAGACTGGCCCGTCCGGAGACGCGCACCTGGTCGAATTGGGTGCCGGGGTTCAAGCCGCCGATCTCGATGTTCAGCGCACCGTGGTTCGTGAGGGCACCTGTAATGGCCAGCGCACCGGGCGACGCGCCGGGATTGAGTTCGCCCCAGTTGACCAGACTGCCCGCGATCGTGCCTGAGCCGGACAACACCCCGTCCCGGATCTCAATGGCGTTGGGGACGGAGGACATGCCGCCGCCCGCAAGGATGGTGCTGCCCGCGGTTTGGATGTAACGGGTGCTCGCGTAACTCAGCGTGCCCCGGTTGACCCGGACCGTGCCGCTGTTGTGGAAGGCCGTGCGCGAAAACGTCGTCGTGCCAGTCCCGCCGGTTTTCACAAACTGACCCCCGTTGGCAAAGGACATCTCCGTGCCGCTCGCATACCAGTCCATCTTCGCGTCGCTTTGCACCTCCCATGTCCCGCTGTTGGTGATCACCGCGCCGTTGCAGCCCTGAAGGGTCCCCAGGTTCAGCCACACCGCGCTGCCCGCGTTGTGCA
>JAFGQR010000196.1 GCA_016935555.1 Verrucomicrobiota bacterium | reverse complement strand
GTGGGGTTGATCAAGGCCAACTCCAACCATCGGTTGCACGAAGGCAGCTCGGAATAGGAAGCGCGATTAGGATTAGGATTACGATTACGATTAGGATTACGATTACGAGGCTGATCCGGAAAAAGCTGAGATGCGCCCCTTCGGCCCGGCAATTTTCGCAAAGGGAAAACAGTTACGCGTGCTCGCCCCAGCCGCGCCGCGCAACCGCACGATGAAGCGCGTCGGCCATGGGACGGGGAAGTTGAGATCCGCCCACGTTGTCAAGCGCCGTGCCCGCGCGTTGCGCACCCCGGAAATTTTGCTGTCCGTTCTGTCCGGACCATGGTATACGTAATTCGCTATGTCTCACCCAAGAGTAATGCGCATCGCGTGGATGCTTCTGGCCGGGGCGGTTGCTCCCACGTGGCTTTCAGGACAGATCGCCATTGATAACATCACGGACAAAGCCACTTACACGGATCGGACATGGTTCCGCGTCAACTCTGCCGCCGGCTATGTCTACGACGCATGGCTGGATGGCGTGCCGGTGCCGGTCGACCGTTATGTGACCAACAGCACGCCGGATTACCATGAGCTGTTTGTCCGCCGGGTGCAGGACGGCACCGGAACGGTCACGACGGATCTGAGGCGTTTTGTGATCCGGTCGTCGAACCGCGGTGAGCCGGAGACAGGCCTGATGGAGTGGCTGCCGTATCCGCTGGTGCCGTCGACGGCCGGCGAGGGGGCGGGGGCGACCCTGCATGTGGTGGCGCCGCAGGCCTACCCGGAGGACCTGCCGATCCCGGTGGTGGCGTGGGTGGATGACGGCCAAGGGCACGCGCGCCGGGTCAACGGGATGGCGGCGGTCAGCGCGCATGCCAGCCAGACGTTTCCCATTCTGCGCGGGCATGGGTCAACGGTGCTGCCGGGCACGAGCGACAATGACCCGGTCGAGATGCAGGTGAGGCTGCATTCGATGCGGACCAACAAGCTGATCATGACGGATGCCGCCCCGTCATGGGAGGCGAAGGGGGGCGTGCTCTCGGGGGCCCACGTCTGGAGCGCCAACTCGCGGATCCACATCACCGGCCATGTGGGCGTGCCGGCGGGTTCGAGCCTGACGATCGAGGCCGGGACGGTGGTCAAGCTGAACCGGTTCATGACGATGACGAACCGGGGCACGATCACCATCCGGGGCACAACCGAGCAACCGGTGGTGTTCACCGCCACCGGCCCCGTGGCGCCGGACGACAACACGTACGCCTGGGGCGGGTTCATCATCCGCGGGTCGAGCGCGCGGTTCACCGCCAACGGCGCCGTGTTCAACGGCGGTGGCGGCGGGGTGAACTTCGGCAACGAGCTGGGCCCCAGCCACAAGTCGCACCAGGCCGTGTTCATCCTGAGCGACCAGGCGCAGGTGGCGTTGACCAACTGTTACATCCTCAACACGGCAGGCCAGATGGGCAACGCCGAGAACGCCAACATCACCATGGACCATTGCCTCGCCCAAAAGGCCGTGACGGGCGGCGAATACGCGGGCGGCACGCACCTCTTCAACCACTCCGCCGTCATCGAATTCCCCGAACACAACGGCCAGGTCAACCCCACGATTGCCGAGTACGACTACGACGCGCTGTATTTCACGGTCGGCACCCACATCATCGCCAACAGCCTCGTCGGCTTCTGCAAGGACGACGCGCTGGATTCCGGCTCGGGCGGCTCGGGCACGATGTGGGTCAGCAACTCGTGGGTCGAAGGGGCCCTGCACGAGGCGCTCGCCTGGTCCGGCGAGGGGCGGGTTACGCATACCTACAACACCGTCGCCATGAACTCCGGCCAGGGCATCGAGTGCGGCTGGAGCACTGGCGCCAACAGCCCGCTCGTTGACGCCGGCAACCTGCTCAGCTTGAACAACTCCGTGGGCGCGCGTTATGGCGACAATTACGACTGGACTTACAACGGTCGCCTCACCGTCACGAATTCGTTCATCCTGAACAACCACCGCGACATCTGGGGCCGGGTCTGGGACAGCTCCTGGAGCTACCGGACCGCCGCGATGAACCTCCACGACAACTTCGTCACCACAGAGAACACCAACCACCCCAACAACACCCTCTGGAACCCGGCCACCGACGGCTGGCGGCTGGCCGCCTTCATGACGACACCAGCCAACGCGCCGGTGGGCATCGGGTTCGTGGTCTGGACCAACCAGTTTGCCATGAGCACGCTGGCCGGCGGCGCGCCGGTTGGCCTGAGCACCTTCACGACCAACGCCGTGAGCGTGGATTACGACATCGCCGACGCGGGCGGGGCACTGCTGGAGAGCGGCAGGCTCACGTTCGAGGCGGGCGAGGTGGTGAAGCGGATCTATGCAGCGGGCTTTGTCGCGCAGAACCACACCATGGTGAGGGTCACGCTTCGCGATGCGGCCAACGGCGAGCTGACGGGGGTGACCAACGTCACGTATCTGGGCGCGCTGGGCACGCCCCAGGTGTCGCTGGAGGGGGTGTCGGCGGGCGTGATGCCCGGGCAGCGGCTGGTGGAGGGGGCGTTCCTGTGGCTCAACGCGGCGTCGGTGGGCCAGGTCAGCGTGGATTACACGTTCTCGACGTCGGGCGTGGCCGTGGCCACTGGCACGTTCGTGTTCGATCCGCCCGGGACGTGGCGATCCCTCCTGCCCGACAACTTCAATCCGTTCGATTACCGTCTGGTGGACCTGGCGGTGAGCAATCCCACGGGCGCGGTGCTGGTGGGAACCACCAGCGCGAGCTTCACCAACCCGCCGCTGGCCATGGGATTCGGGGCGTTGAGCAACCAGATGAGCCTCGACACCCTGAGCAACGGCGTCCCGATCGTTCTTACCGGACCCGCGCCCGACGGGGTCACGGTGGATTTTGTGATGGAAGGGGCGGGGGGTGTTCTGACCAACGGCACGGTCGCGTTCCCGTCTGGCCAGACCACGGCGCTGCTGACGGCGCCCACGGTGGATCAAGACCAGCAGGATCTGCTGCGCATCACACTGAGCAACTCCGTCAAGGTCCCCCTGGAGGGCATCACGACCCTTTACCTGGTGCGGACCGTGCCGCCCCTGCCCGCCGGGCCGGATGTGACGCTGGTGCGGCGCGGTTCGCGGTGGCGGTATGAGGACAACGCGTCGGCGGCGCCGGCGGGTTGGACCGGGCTGGCGTTTGATCACAGCGCGTGGCCCGAAGGTCCGGCGCAGTTGGGCTACGGCGAGAGCGACCAGGCCACGCTGCTCACCTCGAGGGGCAAGATCACCTGCTATTTCCGCCACCTGTTCGAGGTGACGAACGCGGCCGAGTTTGCCAGCCTGTCGCTGTGGCTGTTGCGGGATGACGGCGGCGTGGTGTATCTGAACGGCACCGAGGTTTTCCGCAGCCCAAACCTGCCGGCCTACCCGACGGCCATCGCTTTTAACACGACGACCCTTTCGGGACAGAACGGGGAGAACACGATCGACACGAAAAGCGACCTTACCCCGAACTTGCAGGCGGGCACCAACGTGGTGGCGGTCGAGATCCACCAGCAAAGCAACACCAGCTCCGATCTGAGCTTCGACTTCGAACTGGTGGGCACCCCGGTGCCGCCGTCGTCGGACCAGGAGGTGTATGTGGGCCGTTTTGGCGACGAGGTGGTCTTCGGCTGGACGGACGCCGCGTATGTCCTGGAAGAAGCGGATACGGTGGACGGCGCCTGGACTGTGGTGGGCCAGGGCAGCCCGCTCGTGATCCCATCACCCGGGCCGGGCCAGAAATTCTATCGGCTGCACAAACGGTAACCAGCGCAGCCCATGTCGTCTCAACTCCTTAACCTGTCGGCCATGAACCTGTTTCCATGGTATTTCCACAGCATGCGTTCCGGACGCGGACGCGGGCTGAAGCGGGCGCTCGGTTCGATGCGGCTGCCTGGCGCGATGCTGTTGCTGCTGGGCGGCGCGTCGCTCGTTTCGGCCCAGATCAGTGTCACCGGGCTTGCGGATCGCACCTATGAGTATGACACGCAGGTGCGGTTCACCGTCAACGCGGCGGCCGGGTACGATTACCTGGCCGTGCTCGACACCAACACGATCCCGGTGGGCCAGCAAATCACCGTCACCCAGGCCGATTACCACGAGCTGCGGGTGTGGGCCACCAACCAGACCAGCGGCGCCGTGTCGACCGCGCTCTACCGGTTCAACGTCACCGTCAACGCCCGCGGCGTCACCGAAAATGGCCTGCCACCATTCGAGCCCCTGCCGCCGATCCCGTCCACGGCCGCCGAGGTCGAGGGCGCGGTGCTGCGGCTGATGGCGCCGCAAGCGTTCCCGCAGGATTACCCGATCCCGGTCGTGGCATGGGTGGTCCATGGCGACGGGCACGCGGTGCGCGCCAACGGAACGGTCCGAGCGGACGGATTTCCGGATATCGGGATCAAGCGCGGCGTGGGCAGCGGGTTTCTGCCGGCGGCCGCCGACAACGATCCGGTGGAGTATGCGGCGCGGCTGCACGGGCTGAGCGCGAGCAGGGTGATCGTGCCGGACGACAGCACCACGTGGACAAACGTGAGCGGCGTGCTCAGTGGCGACCGCACCTGGGGCCCCAATTGGCGTGTGGCGGTCACGACCAACCTTGCCATCCCGGCGGGCTCGCGCCTGACCATTGGGGAGGGAACCATTGTGCGGCTCAGCCCATATGCGAACATCACCAATTACGGCAGCATCATCATCAACGGCACCGTGGACCGGCCGGTGGTGTTCATGCCGGTCAGCCCGAACCAGCCCTGGGGCGGTTTTTTTCTGCCGGCGAGCAGCTCGAGTCTCCAAGCCACCGGGGCCATCTTCACCCACAGCGGCGCTCTGAAGAGCGGCTTTGCCGGGCACCGCAAGGAGCAGTGCCTGTTTTACTGCGACAACTCGCCCACGGTCACCCTCACCGACTGCGCGGCCATCTCGCTCGACGGCCAGTTCGGACACGCCTTCAACGGCGGCACGTTCACCTTCACCCGCTTCCTCCTCCATCGCGCCATCACCGGCGGCGAATACACCGGCGCCAGCTTCCGCGTCAACGACAGCGCCTTCCTCGAGTTTCCGGACGACACGCCGGACTTTGTGGATGGCGACAACGACGCCCTGTACCTCGTCAGCGGCACGCACGGCTTCACCAACACGCTGTTCGGCTGGACCAAGGACGACGGCATCGATTCCGGCGGCGGCGGTGCCGGCACGTTCAATTACCAGAACTGCTGGTTCGAATCCGTTCTGCACGAGGGCAACTCGCTCTCCGGCCAGGAAACCGCCAGTCCGCACAATGACAAGATCGTGAACCACTATGACGGCGTGTTCCTCAACTGCGGGCAGGGGGTGGAGGACGGCTACGGGGCGCCCACCGGGCTGGTCCAGCGCTGCCTGATGACCGGCAATCTGACCGGGGCGCGCTTTGGGGACAACTACGACTGGTCCTACTACGGATTCCTGACGGTCAGGGATTCCATCCTGGTGCACAATTACCGGGACGTATGGGGGGTGAACTTCGACGATTGGACCTATCGCGTCAGCCGCATGGACGTCCAGAACAACCTGGTGACCGTCCCCAACACCAACCACCCCAACAACACCGTCTGGGACCCGGCGCTGCACCGCGCCGAACTCGTTCCCTTCCTCACCATCCCGCCCGCCGCGCCGGTCGGCATCGGGATTGCCACCTGGACCGCCCAGGGAACGATCGCCGAGGCCACCAACCGCCTTCCTGTCCGCTTGAGCAGCTTCACCACGAACGATGTCGCCGTGAGTTACGCCGTCAGGTCGGGCACGGGAGCGACGCTAGACTCGGGCACGCTGACGTTTGCGCCGGGGGAGATGGTCAAATGGATCACGCCGAACATCCCGAATCCCGAGGCGCACGGGCTGATTGCGGTTCTGCTGGGCAACCCGGTTCACGGGGAGATCACGGGCAACGCGGGCTTTTACTATCTGACGGCGTCGATCCCGCCTCCGACGCCGCTCGTCACGCGGGGTGCGCGGTGGCGGTACCGGGATGCGGCGTCGGCAGCGCCGAGCGATTGGAACACACCGGCGTTTGACGACAGCACGTGGCCGGAGGGTCCGGCCCAACTGGGGTTCGGCGAGAACGATCAGGCGACGGTGATGACGGACAACGATCAGATCACGAGCTATTTCCGGCACCGGTTCCACGTGGAGGACGCGGCGGTCTTCGCCAGCCTCGCCATGTGGCTGCTGCGCGACGACGGCGGCGTGGTGTATTTGAACGGCACCGAGGTTTTCCGCAGCCCCAACCTGCCGGCCTACCCGACGGCCATCGCTTTTAACACCACGACCCTTTCGGGACAGAACGGCGAGAACACGATCGACACCGCGACGCTCGCCACCACGCACCTCCAGGCGGGCACCAACCTGCTTGCCGTTGAAATCCACCAGCAAAGCGCCACCAGTTCGGATTTGAGCTTCGACTTCGAACTGGGCGGCCAGCCCGCCCCGCCGGTGAACGTCGCGAACTTCGGTGACACGCTCCTGCTTTACTGGTTCGATTCCGGCTACGTCCTCGAACAGGCGGCGGCGGTCACCGGCCCGTGGAGCACCGGGGCCGGCGCCAGCCCGGCCCCGGTGCTTCCCGCCGCCGGGCAGAGGTTCTATCGGCTTCGCAAGCTTTGAGCTGCCAACCCGGCGCATCGTTGGGGGGCGCTTATAACCAACACGAAGGACGGCGCTCCACGCCGTCCTTCGTCATATGAGAGTTTGCCCTCCTCCTCAGGCCTGCCGATTCCTGTCGGCTCCCTCTGCTCCCCGCCCGGAAGACGACGCGGTCAGGGACACGCCCTTCGGCCGGGGAGCAGTCGGGGCGCGGCAGCCGGCCTGGCGCTGCCGGGTCAGCGGATGCTGCTCGTCCCACCACGGATACGGAGCCCACTCGGCCGGCGTGCCGTGGCAACCCGGTGTGCCGCATTCGACGGTCAACTCCGCCCAGCGGTTGCGCCGGACCCGGACGGAGTACCCGTCGAACTCCCGGTTGCAGCGCAGGCACCAGTTCTTGTAGGCGAGATCGGGCCAATAGCCGTCGAGGGTCTGTTCGCGAAGCAGCCGCAGTTTCTCACGGTCGCCAATGGTCACGTATGAATGCATGATAACCTCCTTGGCCGTGGATTGTGCCATGCGACCCCGCCGACGCAAGCGGTATTTTGCCGCGTTCACCCTCGGCTTTGAGAACCATCCCGGTTCTCATCCCCCCAGACCGCCGGGTGAACCGCCGGGTGAACCTTCACCGGGTCTGTGCCAGCACGTCCAGCAGCTCGGAGGGCCGTTGCAGCCCGTTGTTGAAGGCAATCTCGCGCAGCGTTTGATCCTTCGACGCTTTGAAGCCCTTGGCGTTCAGCCGCCCGATCGCCGTCTCGACGGTGATGCCTTGATCGTCGCAGAATTGCGCGAGCGTCATCCATCCCACGCCGCCGCCGGCTTGTCCCCGGCCGCCGCCTTGGCGGCCCTGGCCAGCCCCCTGGCCAGCGAACCCCCCGCCCTGGCCGGCCCCCTGGCGGCCCTGGCCGGCCCCTTGGCGGCCCCGGCTGCCGCCTTGGGGTTGGTTTGCGATGATTTGGTAAATGGCCTGGGCCGAGACACGATTGGACCGCGCGAGATCCTCGACGACCGTTTCGCTGGACACGCCCCGGATGCCGGCCTGGTCGAGGCGTCCGGTGGCGGTTTCCCAATTGACGGAGGCTTGGGCGGCCAGTTCGCCCACGGAAAGCAATTCGGCATGCGGGATCGGCGCCCGATGGCGCGGCTCGTCCCACATGTGTTTGAAGTGTTCGTTGGATGCCAGCAGCCAGTTGAAGGGCGGCGTGCCGGCCAGGGTTCCCCACGCGGTCAGCGCCGCCACGACCAGGGCCGCCACCCACTCGACGCGAAATCCCAGCCGGCGCGTGAGGCGGTTTTTGAAATAGCTGACCAGGGGGCGCCAATTGAAGATGACATGGAACAGGGCGATGACGAGAAAGGCGGCGGTGAAACAGATGTGCAGTGCGCTCCATTGGTGTTTCGTCAGGCCGCCGATCGTCCAGTTGGTCCAGTTGGCGATCCGGCCGGGCGGCGCCAGAAAGAGAACGGCGCCGCTCAGCGTCGCCACGAGGAAGCAGGCGGCGAGGAACACGGAGGTGAAGGTTCGCCAGACGAATCGATGGGATGGAGTGGTCATGTTAAAGGAATGGAGACTCGAGGCGCGATCAAGCTAGAGAGCGGGTGGAAGCGATTGGACCCGGTAGAACCGGCACCGGTCGCGCAGTGGTTGTTCGAGGGAGGTCGTTTCGCCCTGGGCGGTGATGGGTTGTTTCCACAAATACCAATCCCGGAAGTTGTCCGAGAAAAACAAGCGATAACGCCGGTCGGGGACGCTGCACCATTGGAGGGTCAGGCCGGAGGGCTGGGACGGCCCGGGGATGAAACGCAAGACGGAGGCGGCGCGGGTGGGGTCGGTTCCGGCCAGTGCCTCCCGGCGGTTGCTCAGGCCGTCGCCGTCGGGGTCGCCGTCGGCGTCGTTGACACGGTCGATGCCGCCCCAGTGCTGCTCTTCCCACTCGTCCGCCAGACCGTCGCCATCGGTGTCGGCGGGGGGCAGCGCCACGGGGTGGAGGAAGGCGCGCGTCCACGGGGGCGGGGGCGGTTCCTGGCCGGCGGCGACCCTCGCGGCCCAGGCTTCGTCGGTCAGGCGGTCGTTCATCGGCCACTTGAATTCGTAGTAGGCAAACACGGGGCCGGCGCCGAGCGCCAGGGTCCCGTCGGGCAGGGGATAAGCGGCCAGGAGGAGGTGGGCGGGGCCGAGGGCTTCTTCGAGGACATGGGAGGTATTGGCATCGGTGTGGACGTCGGCCACCAGGAGGGTGCTGGCGTCCAAGCCGTCGGGAATCCCATTCGTGAGCGGCGCCAAGACCAAGTCGAACAACGCTTGCGAGAGGGTGGCCAGCTTGGGATAAAACTCGTTGGCCTCGACACTCTTCAAAATGTCGTCGAACTGCACATGGTACAAATGGAGCACGGTGTCGGACGTGATGAATGCCGGAATCCCCGCCTGACGCAGCAGCCCGTAGACCTCGATGACATTGGTCAGAAACTCCCAACGAACGGCCACGAGCCCATGCCGCTCAATGGCCGTCCGAGCGTTGGCATCCAAATTCAAACGCACCGAGATTTCCCGGCCATTGGCCAGTTGATCGAAGGGCCGCGGCAACGTGGACGGCGCCGAGACGGGCTGCACCGAAATCGTCTCCGGCTCGTAAAAGTCGCCCAGGCGAATGGGTGCCAGCCTGTGGGTTGCGAATCCGTCGGCGGCCGGCAGAACCGACAGCGCCAGGCACAGCCCCATCCACGGCGGGAGAAACCGGGCGGCGCGTGCGCCGCAACCGTATGCATTCATGGGAAAGCCTCGGTTGGAACGAAGCCGGGTGTGGAACCCCCTGTCGGACACGCCGCCGGACTCTTCGCCACCGTCCGGCCCGACCGGGAGCACCGGCGGAACGTATTCGTGAGGTTCCACATTGACGGGAATCCATACATCGGCTCACGCCCTTGTCAACCGCATTTGTTCTCCGAATCCGAACGCCCCGGCTTGCGGGGCGGCTCGGAAATGTGTTGCCTCGATGATCTGGGGCGGGCTAGGGTTGCGTTTGCAATCCACATGTGAATATGGGTCCATGCATTCTTCAATCTCAGCAATGATGTTTATGAACAATCCCCCCCACCCCACCGTCGGTCTGTTGTTCAACCGCCGTGCATTTCTCCGTGATGTGGCTTTATGGTCGGCTGCAGCCACCGTGGCGCCCCCGGTGTTTCGGATTGGCGGCCTGGCCCAGGCCGGCGAGGCGGCGACGCCGACGCTGGCCGTGGCCAAGGGCACGGATTACGAGGCGCTGGTGGGGAAGGTGCTGGAGCCGCTGGGCGGCCTCGAGCCGTTTTTCAAGAAGGGCGCCCGCGTGGTGATCAAGCCCAACATTGCCTGGGACCGGACGCCGGAGCAGGCGGCGACGACGCACCCGCTGCTGGTCAAGGCGCTGGTCAAGCTGTGCCTGGCTTCGGGGGCGGACAAGGTGATGGTGTTCGACCGGTCGTGCAACGACTGCCGGCGGACCTACGTGGCCAGCGGCATTCAGGCGGCGGTGCAATCGCTCAACGATCCCCGGGCGACCTGCACCTACGTGGACGACCGCAAGTTTGTGCCCGTGAAGATCCAGAAGGGCAAGCTTCTGACCGAGTGGTCGTTTTACAAGGACGCGCTGGACGCCGACTGCTACATCAACATGCCGATCGCCAAACACCACGGGCTGTCGACCCTGACCCTCGGCCTGAAGAACATCATGGGCGTCATCGGCGGCAAACGCGGGCAGATCCACCAGTCCATCGCGCAGAAACTCGCCGACCTGAACACCGTGCTGCGGCCGAAGTTGAACCTGGTCGACGCGACGCGGATTCTGCTGCGCAACGGCCCGACCGGCGGCAAGCTCGACGACGTCAAGGAACTGCACACCCTGATCGCATCGCCGGACGTGGTGGCTGCGGACGCCTACGCCACCACCCTCTTCGAGCGGGCGCCCGATGCGCTGCAGACCACCCGGACCGCCGCCGCGATGGGGCTGGGCCAGATGGACCTGAACAAGGTCAAGATGGTCAAGGTCTGAGCGTTTCCCCGTGAAGTCGGGCGGACCCGGGATTCGGTGGACGTGGGTGCGGCGCGGGACGCAGCTGGCGTTTCTGGCGGTTTTTCTGTGGTTGTTCCGCCGCACCGAGAGCGGCGGCACGGACGACCTGAACGCGTCGGCCAACCTTCTTTTCCGGCTCGACCCGCTGGTGGGCGTTTCCGCGATGCTGGCGGCCAGGGAGCTGGTGGCGGCGATGTGGCCCGCGCTGATCACGGTGATTCTGACACTGGCGCTCGGGCGGTTTTTCTGCGGGTGGGTTTGCCCGCTGGGCACGCTGCTCGACATCACCAGCCGCCTCCGGCCCGGCCGCCCCCGGGCCGCGAGCGCGCGCGGGCGCGGGTTGAAGTATCTGTTGCTTGGCGTCGTTCTGGCCAGCGCCGTGTTTGGCGTGCAACTGATTGGCTACCTCAACCCGTTCTCGATTCTCGTGCGGGGGTTGACGGTGGCGGTGGATCCGGTGTTCACGTGGGCGCTGACGGCGCCGTTCACGTGGCTGTTGCGGCACGCCCCCGAATCGGTCACGCAGGTCAGCGAACCGGTTTATGCCTGGCTGAAGGCGCACGTGCTGCCGTTCCAGCAGGCCGAGTTCATGTGGCCGGGCGTGGCGCTGGCCATCCTCGGCGCGGTGTTCGGTCTCGAACTCGCCGGGCGCCGTCTCTGGTGCCGCACCCTCTGTCCCACCGGCGCCCTGCTCGGGTGGCTTGCCCGGTTTTCGCTGCTGCGACGCTCGCCGGGGCGCGTCTGCCCGAACTGCAAGGCGGTCCCGGACTGCGCGGGGGCCTGCCGGATGGGGGCGTTTGACGCGCAGGGGCGGCTGTTGATGGAATCGTGCAACCTGTGCATGGACTGCGTGGATCGCTGTCCGGCCGGCGCGGCGCGGTTCCGTTTCCGGCGGCCCGCCGCGGCGGGGGCGCCGGCGCCGTTCGAGCCGTCGCGCCGTTGGTTTCTGGGGTCCCTGGCGGCGGGCGCGGCGTTGCCGGTGGTGGCGCGCGCGACCGGCGTCGCGCATCGGCTGCCGGAGGACCTGATTCGTCCTCCGGGCGCGCTGCCGGAATCGGAGTTTTTGGAATTGTGCGTTCGATGTGCCGAGTGCATGAAGGTGTGCACGACCAACGGGCTGCAGCCGGTGTTGTTTGAGGCGGGGCTGGCGGGGACATTTTCGCCGCGCTTGGTGGCGCGGATGGGGTACTGCGAGTACAACTGCACGTTGTGCGCCCAGGTTTGCCCCACAGGCGCCATCCGGCGGCTGCCGCTGGCGGAAAAACAGACCTTTGTCATGGGCAAGGCGGTGTTCGACCCCGCCATTTGCCTGCCCTACGCGAAGGCCGAGTCGTGTCTGACCTGCGAGGAGCACTGTCCGCTGCCTGAAAAGGCGATCCGGTTGCGGGAAGTCGAGGTGCTCACCAAGACCGGCGAGCGCGTCGTGGTCCAGCAGCCTTTCACCGTGCTGCGCCTGTGCATCGGCTGCGGCATCTGTGTCGCCAAATGCCCCGTTGAAGGCGCCGCGGGCGTGCGGATTGTGCGCGCGGAAGCCGTGCCGCCCGGGGTGCGCCGGGAATACGAGGCGCTTGAAGCCTCCACCCCCGCGGCGGCACCCGACGCCGGAAGAGTGCCGGGCTACTGACCCGCCGATCCCGCCGGAGTTGTCCTGGCTTCGGCGTGCGGAAGCCCGGTTCATGAAAGGGGAACACCTCCAAAATTCGGACGTGAATCGAGGCCATGAACCGGGTTGGCGGCGGGCCAAGACGCAGGGCATGAGCGCAGCGCATGGGATGCGGCGCCGCAGCCGCCTCCACCCTGTGCGCATCTCACCATCCCCGGTAGGGC
>JAFGQR010000195.1 GCA_016935555.1 Verrucomicrobiota bacterium | reverse complement strand
GTGGGGTTGATCAAGGCCAACTCCAACTATCGGTTGCACGAAGGCAGCTCGGAATAGGAAGCGCGATTACGATTAGGATTACGATTACGATTAGGATTACGAGGCTGATCCGGAAAAAGCTGAGATGCGCCCGGGTTTTCTTGCACGTGCACTTCGTGCTCCCCAACGCGGGCTGGGGGGATTAGGCTTCGGCGCATGCATGACTCCATGTGCCCATGCCGCGTCGGCCCGGTCGGCCCGGGGATGGTCCTGTGCCTGGTTCTGTCCGCAGCGCTCCACGCCGCCAACCCCGGCGTTTTTGAAGGCCGTTTCTTTCGGGGCTCGGGCGACGTGGAATATCTGCGTCTGCTCGACACGGCCCGACGCGTGTTTGCGCCCGACCCGGAATTTCAACATGTGGCGATGTTGTACATGCCGCGGTGGAACGGGTTGGTGGAGGGGCCGACGTGGGATGCGTGGTGGGTTCAGAACAGCTACGGTCCGACCTACGCGGCGCTGCCCTTTCTGGTCGAGCCGCTCGTGACGTTTCTGCAGAACTCGCACGATCTGTGGTTCGATCAGATGGGGGACGGGCGGCGGGTGGGGGCGCCGCCGCCGTTTGACTGGGTTGCGCCGGATGGCTGTCTGTGCGACGCGGCGCGGCCGGGGTGGATTGTTTACCGGCAAGGCGACGGCCGGCCGCAGATTCACGACTGGGGGATGGAGTTCACGGCGGCGGGGCTGCTGATGCAATCGGAGCTGCTGTTGATCGGGCGGGAGGCGGCGGCGATCGCGCGCTATCTGCCGAAGCTCGAGCGCTGCGCGAACTTCATCGAAACCCGCCGCGATCCGGCGAAGCACCTCTTTCTGGCGGGGCCAGCCGGCAACTTGCTGGCGCCGAGCTTTGCGGGATGGAAGAAGCCCGATGGCACCTACGGCCGCGCGTATCATGCGGGATTGTCCGTCACCTACATCGCAGCGCTCGACCGGCTGATCGAACTCGAAAAGCGGGCGGGGCGCGACACGGCGGCGCGGCTTCATCAAGGGCGGCGCGACACTGCCCGCGCCGGCCTGGCGCAGCTGACGACCGCGGAAGGCCACTTGATCAACTCGCTCGATCCCGACGGCACCCGGCACGGAGTGGTCGGCGCCCCGCGGCATGGATATTTCGAGGCCTCGCCGAATCACGACGCGATCGCGTTTCGCGTGGTGGACGATGCGCAGGCGCAGCGGATTTACGCGATGATCGCCGGCATTCCCGGACTGCGCCCGCACCATTTCATTTTGCCGAATCATCCCTCGTACGACGACATGTATGAGCGGCCGGAGGGATTGTGGGCTTACGGCACATGGGTCAACGGGGGACATTGGTCCACCTGCGAAGCCCGCATGATCCTCGCCTACTATCGCCTCGCCCAATTCGAGGACGCGCGGCGCTCGATGCGGCAGTGGCTCCGGTTCGCCGAGGCGTTTCGGCTCGACAACCCCCTCGTCAAGCACGGCAGCGACGTCTACCAGCCCGGCCAGCCGATCAACCTGACCTACGACGCTTTCGGGCCGCCCGCCGCCTTCGTGCGCGGCCTCTTCGAATACCTCTACAGCGCCGACACCCTGACGCTCCGGCCGCACCTGCCCCCTGCCCTCTCGCGGCTCGAACAGCGGTTCCCCATCCGCTTCGGCACCAAACGCCTCTACCTCGCCACCGTCGGCACCGGCCCCGTTCGCGACGTCCGCCTCAACGGCCGCCCCTGGACCGATTTCGACGCCGCCACAGTGCGCCTGCCGCATGACAAACTCCCGGACACGGCCGCCATCGAAATCGTGCTGGGCAACGCGTCGGCGCTGGGCTGGAAGGCGCCCCCGCCGGACGTTTCGATCCGTTCCGTTCCGCCCAACGACGCTGCCTGGGCCCAGCTCCGAAAGCCGAATCTGGCCACCAACGCGCTGCCGCTTCGGCTGGGGGCCGACAGCCGTGGCGGCAGCCGGTTCAAGGGCGAGCTGGCCCACGCGCGCGTGTTCCGCCGGGCGCTGACCCCGGGCGAGATCGCCGCACTGGCCCGTGGCGAACCGGCAGCCCTGGGTCACGATCCGGCGCGCGTTGCCGACTGGAGTTTCGAGGAATTGTCCGGCGGCACGTGCGTGTCCCGAGCCGAGCCGCGACTGTCCGCGAGGGCGGTCGGCGAGGTTGGCGTGGTGGAGGCGCCTCCTGGAAAGGCGATCCGATTGGATGGCTCGGGTTACCTCGAGGCCAGCCCGCATCCGGCGCTCAATTTGACCGAGACGTGCACCCTCGAAGCCCGGATATGCCCCGCCCCCCTGCCGGCCGGCGGGGGGCGGATCCTTGACAAGTCCGAGGTCGGCACCTCGAACGGTTACCTGCTGGACACCTACCCGGCCCAGGCGCTCCGCTTGATCAGCCAAGCAGGCACGCTTCAAGCCGCCGTCAGGCTCGACCCGGGGCGGTGGGTGCATGTGGCCGGCACCGTGGGCGCCGATGGGCGACTGGCGCTGTATGTCAACGGCGAAATGGTGGCGCAGCACCCCGGCACGCCGCTGCCCGACGTCGCCCCGTTGCTGGCCTTGGCCGACCGGCTGTGCCGGTTTCACTCCCGGTTGGCCGAGAACGGCTGGCAGGACACCTATGAAGCCGCCCATGCGCGGCTGGCGCTCGACTGCCTCGGCACCGCCCATGCGCGCCTGAGCCGGCGGGCTGCGGGCACCCTCAACCTGCTGCCCAATCCCGTGTCCCAGGCCGCCGCGGATCAATCTTATCTGGACTCCCCACGCAGACTGGCCGAGGGCTTGGGGCAGCACCTGACCCGGTGCGCCGCGTCGGAGAACGCGCGCGACCGGGCGCTGGGCAGGCTGTGGACACAGAGCGAGGCACGTTAACCTGCATTTCTCACCGGGCGGTGAGAAATGCGGGTTAGCCGGCAAATTGTGTGAAGCGGGTTGCAGCCCGGCGTGCCCATCTGGGCGTCAACCCGAGCCAAGCGTCTCGATAGGCCCGTTCCAGCGCAACGCGTGACACGGACCTCGAACTGTGGCTCAAGCGCCGCGGACGCGCCGGGGGCGGTGCGCCGGTGCTGCTACTTGCGCGTGCCGCCCGGTTTCGGGGCGCTGAGAGTGGGGAAATCGTCGGTGCGAAAGGGGATGGCGGGAAGGCCTTCCTTATTCCAGAGGTTGACGACGGGAAAACTGGCCCAGCCGTAGCGCACGGCGACGGGTTTTGAGACCTGGGGGCTGCTGACAACCACCTGGCGGCCCTGGATTCTCGCTTGGGCCCAGACAAACTTCCTGTCCTTGCCGCAGATGGCGAACCCTTTGAGTTCGCCGTCACGGGCCACCAATCCGCCGCCGACATGGTCAAACGTGAGAAAAACCTGGTAGTTCTTGATTCTCATTTTCTTGAATGCGGGGCCGGACGCGACGACGTCCTGGCCGTAGGCGATGCGACGCGCGGCCAGGGCGAGACGCGCGCCCACGGGTTCCTTTCGGCGCGGGTGGATGTCCTTTTCCTCGCCGACGTCGGTGATGACCGCCAAGCCGACGTTGGGGAGGGTTTGGGCGACGCGCCATTGGGCTTCGCGCAGTTCGGCCCAGTGGCTTTCGGACGGCTGGGGGAGGATGTCGGTGTATGGGGCGAGTTGAACCTGAAGGAAGGTGAAATCGCCAAGGCCCCAATCCCGGCGCCAGTTCCGGATCATGTCCGACAGCAGATCGCAGTATTGCCAGGCCCGGCTGGCATTGGATTCGCCCTGGTACCAGATGGCGCCGCGGATGGAGTATGGAATCAGCGGCGCAATCATGCCGTTGTACAACTCGCCGGGTTTCCACGGCACCGACGGGGCGCGCCTGCTGAACGGCACGCCATTCTGTTGGGCGTCCAGCTTGTCCTTCTGCCAACGAACGGTGGCCTCGAGGTACTTGACGTAGACGGCCCGATGCGCCTCCAGAATGTCCCGGCGATACGCCGGGTTGGCGGCCAGCGCCGGTTCGCTTGTCCAAACCTCGGCGGGCGACCCGCCCCAGGAACTGTGGATGATGCCCACCGGCACCTTCAACGCCCGCTGCAGGTCCCGGGCGAAATAATACGCCACCGCGGAAAAGCCGGGCACGGTCTCGGGGCCGCACAGCTGCCACGCGGCGTTGACATTGGTTTGAGGCGCGTCGGCTTTGAGCCGGGGCACGGTGTAAAGCCGGATCTGCGGGTGGGCGGAGTTGGCGATGGCGGCCTCCGGCTCGAACGCGCGTTGGAGGGGCCATTGCATGTTCGATTGGCCGCTGGCAATCCAGACTTCGCCGATCAGGATGTTGGTGAGGATGACGAAGTTGTTGCCCTGGGCGATGAGCGACTTCGGACCGCCGGCCTTGCGCGCCTTGAAGGTCACCCTCCATTGGCCGGAGGCCGGGCATGTCACCGTGATGAGCGAGCCGTCGAACCCGACCTGCACCTCCTCCCCCGGGCTGGCCCAGCCCCAGACAGGGATGGCAACCCCCTGCTGCAGCACCATGTTGTCCGTGAACAAGCCGTGAAGCGTGACGTCGGCGCGCGTGCCGGGCGCCGCGGCCAACGCCAGCAACAACCCCAGCGCCCATCCGGTTCGAATCCTGGAAATCATCCGCCGAGTCCAACCCACAACCCGGGCGGACGTCAACAGGGAAATGCGGGGCAGAGGCTGGCTTTCCATGAACCGCGCATGGGCTGCCGAAGGGCCCAATTGAAAATCCTCAATTCCTAATTTCCAATTATCAATTGCGCCATATCGACGGCGGTTCATGGCCTCGATTCACGTCCGAATTTTGGAGGTGTCCCCTTCCCATGAACCGTGAGACCCTTCCAGAACCCGTGTGCCGACGACGCCTGAAGCGGTCCCGCAGCGCGGGGGCCGCGCGGCCACTTATCGTCTGCACGTCCTTGCGCGAAAACCACGCATGTAGCTCAATACAAGCGCGATACTGCAAAGAGCCCTTCAACCGACCACGCAGGCATGTATGCTAAACCCGCAGATTTTCTGTCAGGAATTGTCAGGAAGAAGGTGGGGGACAAAGACCTGGGTTGCGACAAGGCTCCGACACTGCATGCACCGACTCAGCCGTCGAAGAAGCTCAAGGCCTGATCGACGCCTTCGCGCACTGGAAATCCCGGTCGGGTAGCCTCGCTTCAACCCAGTGCGTGCCCAGGGCCTTGGCCTTGACGTGGCTCCGCACAACTGCCACGGTTGGCGCATGAAGACGCTGACGATGAACCAGTTCTTCGAGTCTCCGGGCCTCACCAAGTCCCTCGACCCAGGACAGTCCCTGATCGTGACGGCCGCGGGCAAGCCGGAGCTAATCGTGACCAAAGCGGCCCGGCGGCCCAAAAGGACGGCGCTGCAACTGCGCCGCGAAGCGAGAGCCTTGTTAAGCAAACCGGGGAAGAAGGTGGACACGGTGGCGCTGCTGCGCGAACTGCGCAAATGACCATTTACCCGGATACGACGTTCTACGTGGCCTTGCGGTTCTTTGATGACACTCACCACGAGGCGGCGACCGACTGCTTCGAGCAACACGGAGATGACATCTTTCTGTGGACTCCCTGGCATCGGGTCGAAGCGTCCAACACCCTCCGTCAATTCGCGCGTGGAGACCAACCGGTGCTGCGTGCAGCCGACGCCCGGCGCATCATCCAGCGGTTGGAAGCCGACGTGCGAGCGGGCTACTTCCAGCACATTGAGGCCGATTGGCGCAGCGTCTTGCGCACGGCTTATAAGATCAGCGCCACGCACGGCTTTTCACTGGCCTGCCGCTCGGCTGACCTTTTGCACGTGGCCTATGCTGACGTTCTCGACGTCGAGTTGTTTGTCAGCTTTGATAACGACCAGGCAGCACTTGCGCGGGCTGCCGGACTGCAAGCCCTCCGGCCAAGGTGATCAGCGCCGCGTGCGAGCGTGGCCAGCACGGCTCGAAATTCGGACGTCCGCCAGCGCGCAGAATGTACCGATGACAATCCCTTACCCGCGCCATGGAAAGCTTTTTGGGTTGTTCAATCCCATCACGGGAATCGGCAAGGCCATGGGAATGTAGGAAGGATCTACATCAAATCGACCCCCGCGCTGGTGAACCAGATACATTCACCTCGAACACGGGATTCTCGCGGAGATCGGGACCAGCCGACGGCTGGCGGTCTTGGCCTTCGCCGCCTTGACCTCGATTAACCCGCCAGCAAGATCGATCTCGCTCCAGCAGCTTGGCCATCTCTGCCGTCGTATAGATACTGATCGGATTTGGGGTTTCTTTGCAGCGCCTCAGGTCATCCGCCTGGGTGGGCCCTTTGGGCAGATAGCCCCGGCTCTGGGCGTAATGGAACAGTTTCTTCACATGCTTCCGCACGAGCGGCAATTATAGTGGGCCGCGCGGCCACTTATCGTTTGGGCGTCCTTGCGCGGATGCTGCGTATGCACCTCAATACAAGCGCGTTACTGCGAAGTGCCCCTCGACCGACCACGCAGGTATATACGCCCAACACGCAGGTTTTCTGTCAGAAATTGTCAGGAATCAGGTGGGAACAGGTGGGGGATAATCTCTGATTTGGCGGAGGGCCTGCCGTGCCGAGCTGTACCCCGTAATCAGAAAGATGTTGCATCATACCACGGGACCGTCTCGGGCTACATGGCCAGCAGACGGCATGACGCGACGGCAATCCAGTTCGCTTTCATACCACGACCTCGGTCTTGACTAACTTTCGCCAGCC
>JAFGQR010000027.1 GCA_016935555.1 Verrucomicrobiota bacterium | reverse complement strand
TGCGGATACACTCCCTCCCTCGCGCCTCGCCCCTGGCCCGGCGACGCTCCCGCCAAAATCGGAAGTAATTTTTGCACGGACCCTTAGGGTGGGGCTGATTTGCCTTGCCTGGCGCTCGGAAACGTGATTGGGTGCAAGGCATCAACTAAGCCTGTCATCATCCGGACCCTTCCGGGCGCCGCGGGTGCGGTGTCAGGATGCATGCGCGCCATGCATGGCGCTGGGCCGGCGTGATGCCCCAAATCCATAGCGACGTCATGCTCTCCCATTCTTCGACAATGCGGGTCCTCGGCACGGTGTTCTCAGCCACCCAGATCCACCGGTTCCCGTTCCACCTCGCCTTCGCAGCCGCAGCCGTGGCGTGCGTGGCCCTCCCGGTGCCGGCCGCCGTACCGCTCGGCAGCGTCCAGACCTTTCGGACCCCGCCCGCCGCCGGGGACTGGTCCACCCATGGCGTGGGGACCTCGGCGGACACCTACACCGACGCCGCGGCGTTGGATGCCGCGGTGACGAACCACATCACCGCCAGCGCGGTCGCCACAGCGGTGGGGTCCTCTATGGTGTTTCCTCCCGTCCTCAACGATCTTGCCCGATGGAACAACAACTTCATCAAGGGGTATTATCTGCAGACAAGGCCGAACACCAACGACTACCTGCTCCTGATGGCAACCCTGGTGAACAACGCCGGCGAATCCCTGGACCAAGTCACCCTCACCTATGACTGGGGACAAAGCAATGCGCTTCCCGCCAGCGAGAGCATTCCCGGGCATCGCGTCTTCTACAGCCAGACGGGCGCGGCCGGCAGCTGGATGCTCATTCCGGAGTTCTCCACCTGGACGGTCGACCACCAAGGGTCGAATGTGACCGCCACGCTGTCCCTGGAGGCGTGGCCGAGCGGGGCGAATCTGTACATTCTGTGGGCCGACGACAACGGGCCGGGCGGCGCAAGCGCGCCTGCGGAAGGCGGCTATACCATCGACAATTTCTACGCCGTCCCGGCCGGTCCGCCCCAGCCCCCTCGTTTCACCGTCAACCTCCCGCCCGAGGTCCACGTGGTGAAAGACCGCTCGACCAATCTGACCGTCGCCGTCGCCGGCTTTCCCCCGTTCGGATATCGGTGGTTCAAGGAGGGCGTCGGGGAGATCAGCGGAGCGACCACGCCGACCCTGAGTCTCACCAACGCGCAGTTCGGCGTCGAGGACGGACAATACTACTGCGTGGCCACCAATGTCGCGGGATCCGCCACCTCGGTGGTCGCCGTGCTCACGGTCGTGCCCGACGTATACCCGCCCCTCGTGCTCAGCGCCGCCGGCAACGCATTCCTCGACCAGATCACCGTGCGCTTCGATGAACCGGTCGAGCCCGGCTCCGGTGAGGACTTCTTCAATTACGCCGTTCGGGGCGGGCCCGAGGAACTCTCGGTCGGCGGGGCTGTTCTCGCGCCGGACGGTCTCTCCGTCCTTCTGACCCTCAGCGGCGAGAGCGTGATGCAGGAAAACACCCTGTACACCGTGGGCGTGGTGGCCGTGGCCGACCTCCTCGGAAATCAAATCCTGGAGGAGACCAACGTCGCATTCCGTTCCTGGGTGCTCGCCCAGTCCTTCCTGCGGTTCGAGACCTATACGAATATCCCCGGATCCACCGTGCCCGATCTCACCGCCGCCCCCGCCTTCCCCGACTCGCCCGGCGAACAGCTCTTCCTGAGAACGTTCGATACCCGAACCGTCCACACCAATGACGCCCATGACACCTACGGCACCCGCGTGACCGGCGTGTTCATCCCGCCGGAAACCGGCCACTGGCTTTTTTATCTGCGCAGCGACGACGCTGCCGAGTTGTATTTGAATCCGGCGGGGCCGGATCGGGCTCGCAAAACGCTGTTGACCCAGGAGTTCGGGCGCGGCCAGCCGTTTTCCGTCAACGTGTCGGGGGCGTGCTGGCTTTTGGCGGGCCAGCCCTACTACCTCGAGGCTCTCCACAAGGAGGATGCCAGCGCCGACTTTTGCCAGGTGGCAGCCAAGCTGGAAAGCGATCCCACCCCGCCCGACAGCCTGGCGCCGATTTCCCCGAGCCAGCTCGGATGTTACGTGGATACCAACGGCGTCGAGCTCACCCTCACCCAACAGCCCGCCTCCCAAACCGCCGTGGAGCCGGCGACGGCCACCCCGGTCGCCGGCGAGGATTTCAACAGCGACAACGGCGGATTCACCGTGGCCTCCGTCAACAACCCGGGCAAACCATGGACCCATGGCAGCGGAACCTGGTTTGCCTCTGACCAAACAGGATGCGGCACCGTTGCCTTCAGACACTCGCGGCTCAGCAGCCCCTATTACACCGTGCCCGCAGCCGGACCCCTCACCCTGAGTTTCGTGCATCGTTACAGCTGGGAAGCCGACGGCACCCTGTGGGACGCCGGCCAAGTCCGGATCAGCGTCAATCGCGGCCTCTACGTCCCCGTGTCCGGAGACCGCTTCACCGCGGAGGGGTATACGGGCGTGGTGGGCGGCGGAAGCGTTCCCAGTTCGGACCTGGCCGGCCAGGAAGCCTTCACCTCAGTCTCAACCGACTACACCAACAGCCACATCACCAGCACCGCCGTGCTCGGCCCCTTCGCCGCAAGCGACTGCTTCTCCATCCAGTTCTTCGCCGCCTGGGACGATTGCTCCGAGAACACCGAACCGAACTGGGAACTGGACAGCCTCCAATTCAGCCCGGCGGTGGAAGACCGCAACAGCCAGGCGCCCGTCACCTTCACGGTTCGGGCCGCAGCCACCCGCCCCGGCGCGCCCGATCCGCCCCTGTTCTATCAATGGCAGCGGGACAACGGTTCGGGCTTCGTCGACATCGCCGAGGCCACCGGGGCCTCCTACAGCCTGGCGCCAAGCGTCCGAGACAACGGCGCCCGGTTCCGGTGCCTTGTCCAGACCCCGGGCATCACCGTGACGAGCGATGTCGCGACCCTCGCCGTCGCGCCCCTCGTCACCCGGCCCACGCTGGATGTTGCGTGGTCGGGCGGCAGCGTGGTGATCACATGGCCCGCGCCGTCCACCGGCTTTGTGCTGGAAGAAACCGCCGCCCTGCTCGATCCCCCCACCGACACCGTCTGGACCCCCGAAGGCAGCACGCCGGAGGTCACGGGCGACATGAACCGCGTGACCTGCACCCCGGCTGCGGGTTCGAGGTTTTACCGCCTGACCCGATCGACCGCCGGCGATTGACCGGCAATCCGCGGTTCCCGGGAAACCACGGTGCGGGCAGGGCATCCCGAGGGGCGTTTTGGCACAACGCGCATGTCATCCTCATGAAAACAAACCGGATCACGACGTTCCGCGGGATTTTTCCCGTTCTGGCCCTGCTGGCCGTCCCGGTGCTGCTGCCGGCAGCCGCCCCCCCGAAGCTCAACGTGTTGATCATCACCATGGACGACATGAGTTGCGACTCGGTGGGGGTGTATGGGTGCCCGTTGAAGGACACCACGCCGCACATCGACCGCCTCGCCGCCGAGTGCCTGCGGTTCAACCACGCCTTCGTGCAGGTCGGCAACTGCATGCCTTCGCGCAACGTGATGTTCTCCGGCCGCTACCCCCATAACAATCGCGTCGAGGGCTTCTATCCAATCCAAAACCCGGATTACCCCGTCATGGCCGACCTCCTGAAGGCGGCCGGTTACTTCACCGCCATCCGCCACAAGGTGTCCCATTCCACCCCCTACTCGCCCCACCCCGGCTGGGACCTCGTCCTCGACACGCTGCCCGACGGGACACGGGCGCACCCGAAAAACGTCGCCTCGTATTACCGCTCCACCCGGGACGGCATTGCGGCGGCGAGACGCGCGGGAAAGCCGTTCTGCCTGAACATCAACATCTCCGACCCGCACATGCCGTTCCACCACCCCGGCGACCCCAACCCTCCAAGCCGCGTCTTCACCGCCGCCGAAGTGCCCGTGCCCGGATTCCTGCCGGATGACCCCGCCGTCCGCCACGAACTCGCCCTGTATTATTCGTCGGTGCGGCGCGGCGACGATTGCCTGGCCGGCATCCTGCGCGCGTTGCGGGAATCCGGCGACGACGAGCGGACGGTGCTGTTTTTCCTGTCCGACCACGGCATGCCGCTGCCCTGGGCCAAGACGCAGCTTTATTATCACAGCACCCGCACGCCCTGGATGATCCGGTGGCCGGGCGTGACCCGGCCCGGCAGCGTGGAGGACCGGCACCTGGTTTCCGCCGTGGACCTGCTGCCCACCCTGCTCGACATCCTCGGACTGCCCCACCCCAAGGGCATGGACGGACGCAGCTTCGAGCCGCTGCTGCGCGGCCAACCCCAGGCCGGACGCGATGCGGTAGTGACCGAATACAATGAAAACGCCGCCGGCCACCGCCACCCAATGCGCTCGGTCGTCACGAGGGATTTCGCCTACATCTTCAACCCGTGGTCCAATGGGAAACGCAGCATGACCACCGCCACCAGGGGAACCGCCACCTACCGGCGCATGCAGACCCTCGCCAAAACCGATCCCCACATCGCCGCGCGCCTGGACCTCTTCGACCACCGCGTCCCCGAGGAACTCTACCATTACGCCCTCGACCCCAACGCGCTCACAAACCTCATCCACCAGCCCGCCTGCCGCGCCGAGCAAACACGCCTCACCCGGATCCTCGAAGACTGGATGGCCCGAACCGGCGACCCAATGCTGGACGTGTTTCGGCGCCGGGAGGATCCCCAGGTGCGCGAGGCCTACATGGCCAAGGTGCAAAAGGACTCCGCACAGCGCGGGAAAACGAAAGCCAAGGGCGCCAGAAAGAAAAAAGCCGCCGCCGCTGCTACTGCCGCCGCTGCTGCCGCTGCTGCCGCCGCCGCCACGGCCGCCACCACGCCAGCACCCGCAACAGGTCCAGGCCCCGTTGCCGCCGCCGCCGGCAAACCGGACATCGTCGTGTTGCTCACCGACGATCAGAGCCAGCTGGATTGCACCCCCTACGGCGCCGTGGGAATCCGCACCCCGACCATGCAGCAACTGGCCGACGCCGGCATGACCTTCACCCGCGCCTACGTCGCGTCGCCCAGTTGCGCCCCCAGCCGCGCCGCCCTCCTCACCGGCCTCATGCCCGCCCGCAACGGCGCGGAGTCCAATCACAGCAAACCCCGCGCGGCCACCAGGAAATGGCCCGCGTATTTTCAGGAACTCGGCTATGAGGTGGTCGCCTTCGGCAAGGTCTCCCACTACCGGCACACCGTCGACTACGGCTTCGACCACTTTGCGAACGACACGTTTCACGACCACGCCGCCATCACCAACGCAGTCGCGTGGCTGAAAACACGGAAGCGCGACGGGGCGAAACCGCTCTGCCTCTTCGTCGGCAGCAACTGGCCGCATGTCCCGTGGCCCGAAACGGACCTCGGTTACGACCCGCGCGAGCTGCCCCTGCCTGCCGGCAGCATCGACACGCCCGCCACCCGCGCCTGGCGCGCGCGCTATGCCGCCGCAGTCACCAGGGCCGACGACGATCTCGGCCTCGTGCTCCGCGCCACGCGGATCCACCTGCCGCGGAAGACCCTCGTGCTGTTCAGCGCCGACCACGGCGCCCAATGGCCGTTCGGTAAATGGAACCTCTACGAGTCCGGCGTTTGCGTGCCCCTCATCGTCGTGTGGCCCGGCGTCATCCGGCCCGGCTCGCGCTCCGACGCCATGATCCAATGGGTGGATTTCCTCCCCACGCTCCTCGAAGCCGCCGGCGGCCGCGCGCCCGCCAACATCGACGGCCGCTCGTTTCTGCCCGTGCTCCGCGGCCAGACCCAAACCCACCGCGAGCGCATCTTCACCACGCACAGCAACGACAACCGCTACAATGTCTACCCCAGCCGCGCCGTGCGCGACGGCGACTGGAAATACATCCGCAACCTCCACCCCGAGTTCGCCTTCACCACCCACATCGACCTCGTGGCGGGCCACCTGGGGCAGCGCGCCTTTTTCTCCACCTGGGAAGCCGCCGCCAGGAGCGATCCCTCCGCTGCGGCCATTCTGAAACGCTACCACGCCCGGCCCGCCGAGGAACTCTACAACCTCGCCACCGACCCGCATGAACAACGCAACCTCGCCGCCAACCCCAACCACGCCCCGCACCTCGCCACCCTGCGCGCCGCACTCGACGCCTGGATGCACGCCCAGGGCGATGCCCGCCAGGTCCCCGTCGAACCCCGCCTCCTGAGCGACCCCGCCAGCCACGGGCCCCAGGCCGAAATCCCCCGCCGGCCCCCAACAGCCCCAAGGAAAAAAGCCAAACCCTGACCACCGCCCCCCCCTCCGCGACGGCATGGCTCTCCGCCGCTGCGGCGCTCGGCGTTCGCCGTTCCTCCCCCGGCCGGTTCATGGCCGCGATTCACCTTCGCAATGTGCTTGCGCCGCGGGACGGCTCCCGTCATAAACCCTGTGCCATCATGAAAACAATGATCCGATGGCTGCCCGCTGCACCATCCATCTCCCATGAAACTCCTTAAGTGTCTGTTGCCCGTTGCCGCAGCCCTGCTGTGCGCCCACGCTGCGTCCGCAGCCGCCCCGCCCAACATCCTCTTCATCGCCATCGACGACCTCAACCATTGGGTCGGACATCTTGGACGCAACCTCCAGACGAAAACGCCGAACATCGACCGCCTGGCCAGCCTGGGCGTGACCTTCACCCGCGCCTACTGCACCGCCCCGGCATGCAACCCCTCGCGCGCCTCCCTCATGTCCGGCCAGCGGCCCAGCACCACCGGCTGTTACCTCAATTCCCAAAACTGGCGGCCCGCCGTCCCCGAGGACCGGCTCCTCAACTCGCACTTCGCGCGCGCCGGCTACCGCGTTTATGGCGCAGGCAAAATCTATCACGGCGCCGGAGACCGGGGCGGCCATTGGGACGACTATTTCCCCGGCAAAGGCGGCCCCCTCGAGCCGCATCCCTCCGCCAAGAACAAGGGCGTGGGCGGCATTCACTTCGGCCCGCTGGCCAACAGCGACGAGGACATGCCCGATTACAGCGTGGTGAGTTACTGCCTGGAAAAGCTGCGGGAACAAGGCGACCGGCCGTGGTTCATTGCCTGCGGCCTGGTGAAGCCGCACATGCCCTTCAGCGTGCCCAAAAAATGGTTCGACCTCTTCCCGCTCGATACCATCCAACTCCCGCCGCATCGCGACGACGACCTCGACGACGTGCCGCCCGCCGGAGTTCGCATGGCCGCGCCGGCCGGCGACCACGCCGCCATCCTCAGGTCCGGCCGATGGAACGAGGCCGTCCAAGCCTACCTGGCCGCCATCGCCTTCTGCGACGCCCAGGTCGGCCGCCTCCTCGACGGCTGGAACCAATCCCCCCAGCGCGACCGCACCGTCCTCTGCCTGTGGAGCGACCACGGCTGGAGCTTGGGCGAAAAAGCCCACTGGCGGAAATTCGCCCTCTGGGAGGAGCCCGCGCGCACCGTGCTCATCTGGAAGGCGCCCGGTGTCACGCCCGCCGGGGGCGTGTGCGGCCGGCCGGTGGATTTCCTTTCGATCTACCCGACGTTGTGCGCGCTCGCGGGACTGCCCCTGCCGGCGCACCTCGACGGCCGGGACATCACCCCGCTCCTGAAAAATCCCCGGGCGCCGTGGGACCTGCCAGCCCTGACGACGCACGGATTTAAAAACCATGCCGTCCGCACCGAGGATTGGCGCTATATCCGTTACGAAAACGGCGACGAGGAACTCTACCACAACGCCGCCGATCCCTTCGAATACACCAATCTCGCCGCCAGGACCGAATACGCCGCGCGCAAAGCCGAACTGGCGAAATGGCTGCCAAAGATCGATGCCGCCAATCTGCCCGCCACCCGCGCCGGACGCGCCGGCAAAGACAAGAAAAAAGCGCGCGGGAGGTAAAGTGTTAATTCGAGGGCTGACCCCGATAGGCGCCCGGGAGGCTTATTTCGACGGCACGTAGCGTTCGTAGGTGTAGGTCACCGTCCTGGTGGCGCCGGACGGCACCTGGAGGCGCCACTCGATGGTGCCTGAACGGTCCAGCAGTTGGAGCTTTGTGGGGTCGGACATGAGCGTGCCATTGTCGGAAGCGGCGAGCGGTTTGCCCGGGACCTTGGCGCGGATCATGAGCCGGATCTCGGAGGGCTCGAAGTTTCGGATCTTGAGTTCGCCTTCGAGCGTGATGAGGTCCACGTAGAACTGATGCGCGGGCTCGTGGACTTTGAGTTTGCGGTCGGTTTCGGTTTCCTTCTGGTCGTTTGCCACGTTGATGGCGGTGGTGACGGGGATCTCGCCTGAACCGCCCTTGGGCACGTAGAGCAGGAGGTCTTCGGTGAGGGGGCTGCCGTGGTTCAACGCCAGGCACGGGCCGGTGGTCCAGGCGGTGTCGGTGTTGTTCTTGAGGACCAGGTAATGCCGGAGCGCCTCCGGCGGCGACCATCGGAACACGTGACCGTAGGTGATGCGCTTGGTGAAGAGGGTGACAATCGCCTTCTCGCCCCGGCGCACGGTGAGATCCTTCCTGGTGTAGACGGTGAAGTCGGCGGCGCCCGGCCCTTCGAGTTGCGGCAGGTTGCCCAACACGTCGCGGACGTCGCGGACCGCGCCCGCGGCGGGCCGATCGGTCACGGCGAACGGGGCCGAGCGTTGGTCGTTGGCGATGGCGGCGCGATTGGCGATCTGCGACATGACCTCGCGCGGGGCGACCGCGGCGCCAATGGTGCGGATGACCTGTCCGACGGCGAGCGGCGCGAGGAAGTCGGCATGCAGGAAGTTGGGGACGCCGACGACGAAGTTGACATCGCAGTGGACGAGGTCCTCGGCCTCGTTCACGAGGGTGCCGCGCAACGTCAGTTCGGCGGTCGTGTCGTCGAGCAACTTCAGGGTGTATTCCGGGATCCAGGTGATGCCCTTGCGCAGGTAGGCCATGCCGAGCGTGGTGCGGGCCGGCGCTTGGGCGCCGAGGCCCGCCACGTGGACCCGCAGCGGCAGGTCCAGCACCTGCAGGCGCTGGATGCCGGCGATGGGCACGGCGAAAGTGGACGTCTCGCTTTCCAGCACGGCGAAATCGGGTCCCACGGAAACCAGCTTGCCGGCGGCGGTGCGGTCGGCCTCTTTCTGCGTGTAGGTGAGCTGCACTTTGAGCCGTTGGCAGGCTTGGAGGCGGGCGCGTTTGACCGCCGGATCCTTGGGCGCGTCGATGCCGTCGAATGCCACGGTTTCACCCGGGCCCGCGCCGACGATGTCCACGGCTTCGTCCTTGCCATGGGAGTAGATGGCCAGCGTGCCGAAGTGGGCCGGGGGCACCTCTCCCGCCAGGCACCAGCCGTCGCGCAGGGCCACGTCGCCGCCGCGCAGAAAGAACCCCAAACCGTTCTTGAACACAGCCACGCTCGTGACGCGCGGCTTCCAGAGGTGGGCATTGCCCTCGGCCGCGGATTCAGCGGCCAGGCCATGGGCCGCGGAGATGGCGGCGATGACGAGGGTGATTGAGGCGAAGCGCTCGAGGGTCTGCAGGGCGCGTTCGGCGCGCATTTGGAGTGATGTCGTTTTCATGCGAGGCATGGTATCCCATTTGCGGCGCGCCTGTGTAAACGACCCGTAAATCGCTCCCGACGAGGGGCGGGTCGATTCCTGCGGCCGGCGTGTTTATCGATGGAGCTTTCGTTTGCCATCGGGGCAAAGGGGAACCGCAGCGCCGGGAGCTGTCGCCGGGGCAGCGTCGGGGTTCCCGGCGCGTGCTTGTTGTCCGGGCGCGGCTCGTCCATGCAGCATGACGGTTAAAGCGATGCTGGCGGTTGTGGGGCTCGTGGCGGGCGTCTTGACGGCACGTGGCTGCCCGTGGCCGATAGGGCCGACCGGCCGTTCGCGGGGTGGGCGAACATCCGTCACTCACCGACAAGTATTACTGCGATGGCATCAACTGCGGCGACTTCAATCGCGATGGCATGAGGGATGTGGTGGCCGGGCCGTGTTGGTACGAAGGCCCGGAATTCAAAACGGCGCACGAAATCTATCGTCCTTGACCGGAGGTTCGTGCCCGGGCAGACTCCAGCCATTCGAAACAACATCTTCCCCCGGGTTCCCGACGCTGGCCCGAAGGGCCCCCGACCCGGTGGACAACGCGCGTGAACACATCATCTGCATGAAAACGTCCTTGCTTCTCTCCGTGGTGTTTGGCTTGGCCTTCAGTGGCGCCCGCGCCGCAAACCCGCAGCCCGCCGCACCGGCGGTGAACACGAAGGTCTACACCCTCTTTCTTTCCCGGGGGTATGGAGGCGCCGGGGAACCGCCCCAGGCGCCCCTGACAAACCAGGAGTTGTTGTCCAGGCTCCAATCCGAATGTGAGGGCATGGAATTCATCACCCGAGACCTGTCCTCGTCCCGGATTTCCCATGAGGAAATCGAGAATGACCTGCGGAACCGAACGGACATTGACGGGGTGCTTATCATTGGAACGACGAGGCATTACACGCTGGCATTCACGGGCCGGCCGACCATCGTCGTGTATAATCTGTTCGAGTGGATGAACATTCCCTACCAGCTCTACTCCACCGGCGCGGAGAGGGAGAGCGTTCTGACCGGCGGACCGGTCTACACCAACGCGAGAATCCTGACTGCCCAGTTGGACCGGAGACGGGTTTGTTCGGCGGCGAAGGGCGAGGCGATGTTCAAGGATTTGGTGTACAAGATCAAGCTCATTCAAGTGATCCAAAGGCTGAAGGCATCGCGAATCCTGGTGGTGTCGCCTCATGAGACTCTGGCTGCGGTGGACTACCAGGGGGACGTGCAGAAGCGTTTTCCAAAGGACTACAATGACCGGTATATCGGGGAACTGAAGGCGTCGCTGGGAGTCGAGTTGGCAATCGTCAAGCCGCAGGAGTTTTACCAGGCTTACCAGGAGGCTTCCGTGAAGGACGCCGAGGCGGCCGCCCAGCCCTGGATCGACCAGGCCAGGGAAGTCACAGCCGCAAAATCGGAGATCGTCAAGACCGCCAGAGCCTACCTCGCCTTCGAGGCCTTGAGGGAGAAGTATCACTGCAATGCCGTCTCCACTCACCTCAGGTCCCTCAGCGCAAGCGGCGGGCTGCCGGACGCTTTCTGGCCGGGATTGGGCCTCGAATGCGGGTTCAAGGTCCGGGGCATCCAGGCGGTCTGCCAGAATTACCCCAACATTGTCGTGGCCCAACTCATGGGGTACTTCCTGACCGGCCGGCCCAGCATGCTCGGCGACCTCATGATCGACACGGAAAACTCGGTCGACATCCTCACCCACTGCGGCGCCCCCATCAACCCCTATGGCGACGAACGGCGGGTGCCTTACAGCATCAAGACCCATGCCGAAAGCCCCGTCAAAAACACCCAACAACCCGGGTCCTCCACCGGCTTGCAGGTGGAATGGCCGGCGGGCGAAACCGTGACGTTCTGGAAGGTGTATGTGTTACACAGGAAAATCGGCGTTCACACCGGCAGGATTGTCGACGGCCATTCCCTTTACAAGAACCTCGACGACATCATGTGCCGGACGAAACTCGTGGCCGAAGTGGATGCCGCCAAGGTGCAGAAACACTTCTCTCCGGACGAATACGGAATCCACAGGAACGCAACCCTGGGTGATCTGAGACAGCAAATCAAGGACCTTGCCGTGTTGATCGGCTTCCAAGTGGTTGAGGAAGACCGCTAACCTGTTGCGTTCCCCCCGGCACCCTCGAAGCCGCTCACGGGAAAGGTCCGGCGCGGGCGGAGGTGTGTTGGGGAGGGGATTCCCCGCGCGGCATCAACCCGGGGGCCGGCTTCGCGGCGGCGGTTTTGCCCGTGGCGTCTCCGTGGTCGCGTCTTGCTTTTGGCGGTTTGCGCGCGCAGCATTGGCTCCCACGACATGCACATTCATCGTTCCAGCACCGGAATGCTGGTGGCCACATTCGTCGTTGCCGGCACTGAACACCCATTATGAAACGCCTTCTCCTCCCGGAAGCCCCGCGCCTGGCCGTCCAAGGGCTGCTAGTCCTCCTCCTTCTGGCCGCACCGCCTGTCCCGTGGGCGGCGACCGTCTCGAAGCCGAACTTCATCGTGATCAACATCGACGACCTCGGGTATGCGGACATCGGGCCGTTTGGTTCCACTCTGAATCGCACGCCGCACTTGGACCGGATGGCCCGGGAGGGCCGCAAACTGACCGCCTTTTACGGCGCCCCGGTGTGTTCGCCATCGCGCGCGGCCCTGATGACCGGCTGTTACCCGAAGCGGGCGCTGCCGATTCCGCATGTGTTGTTTCCCGCCAGCGAGGCGGGGTTGGCTCCCGGGGAGATCACGGTGGCGGAGGTGCTGAAGGCGGCCGGTTACGGGACGGCGATCGTGGGCAAGTGGCATTTGGGCGACCAGCCGGTGTTCCTGCCGAACCGGCAGGGGTTCGACCTGCACGCGGGCCTGCCCTACTCGAACGACATGGGACCGGCCGCGGACGGCGTGAAGAGCGATCTGGGCAGACCCCTGCCGCAAGCCCGGGGCAAGGGGCAGCCGCCGCTGCCGTTTTTGCGCAACGGCAAGGTGGTCAAGCGCGTCCTGCCTGACGACCAGCAATCGCTCGTGGAGCAATACACGACGGAGGCGGTGGCGTACATCGCGGCGCACAAGAGCGCGCCTTTCTTCCTCTACCTTGCGCACAACGCCGTGCACTTCCCCGTTTACCCCGGCAAATCGTGGGCGGGCAAATCGCCCCACGGCATCTACTCGGACTGGGTGGAGGAGGTGGACTGGAGCGTCGGGAGAGTGCTGGAGGCGCTACGCGACCACGGCCTGACCGACCGGACGCTGGTCCTTTTCACAAGCGACAACGGCGGCACGCGTCGGGCCGTGAACCGCCCGCTGCGGGGCTTCAAGGGTTCCACCTGGGAAGGGGGCGTGCGTGTGCCCACCATCGCCTGGTGGCCCGGCCGCATTCCCGCCGGCACCGCCAGCGACGCGATCAGCGGCATGTTCGACCTGCTGCCCACCTTCGCCGCGCTGGCCGGGGCCGCCCTGCCCGGCGACCGCAAGATCGATGGCGCCAACCTGTGGCCGCTGCTCGCCGGCGACCCCGGGGCCCCGCCGGCGCATGACGTCTTTTACTACTACCGCGGCCTCCAACTGGAGGCCGTGCGGGACCTGGAATGGAAACTCATCCTGCCCTCGGCGCCGGCCGGCGCCCAGGCCCGAAAGGCGGCCAAAGCGGCCGCCAAAGCCCGGCCCGCCCCGCGGCTCTTCAACCTCAAAACGGACGTGGGCGAAACAACCGACGTCGCCGCGCAGCATCCGGACATTGTCGCCCGCCTCGAACGCCTCGTGGCGGGAATGAAGGACGACCTCGGCATCGCCGGCCCCGCGCCCGGGTCGCGGCCCCTGGGCCACGTCGCGAATCCGCAGCCGCTGATTCCTTACGACGCGCCGCCGGAGGCGGGGGCGGGGCAGGCGCCGCCGCGCGCCACGCGCGCCTCCGCCGCGCCGCCGGCGCCGGCGACACGGGCGTCGGCGCGCCTGCGGAACCGGCCCGAGATTCCCGAGGTGGCGCGGGCGGACGCGATCTGCTTTGCCTACTACACGGTGAACCGCGGCGTGCTGAAGCTGACCGCGCAGCTGTATCCGCTGCGCGAGGGCGAGAGCCGCGACGCGGCGTTGGAGATCCGGGACGGTGAGGCGTGGCGGGCCGTCGCCACCGCGCGTGTCACCGAGGACGATTACCGCAACGACCGCCAGGACAAGACGTGGACGGCGCATTTCCGTGTGGAACCTTGGGACGAGAGCCGCGCCGTGCCATATCGCGTCCGGGCGCTGGGCGGCGCGGCGAGTTACGAGGGCACCGTCCGGGCGAACCCGGCGGGCAAGCGCGAGATTGTGGTGGCGGCCTTTACGGGGAACTCCAACCAGGACCGTCGCCTGAAGCCGGACCTCATTGCCAACCTCAAAGCCCAGGATCCGGATCTGCTGTTTTTTTCCGGCGACCAGGTTTATGACCACACCGATCACCTGGGCGCGTGGCTGGTGTTCGGGCGCCAGTTTGGCGACATCATCCGGGACCGTCCCATGGTGAGCATCCCCGACGATCACGATGTCGGCCAGGCCAATCTCTGGGGGGCGGGCGGCAAGGTGTCGACGAATGTGGCGGGCGCCGACGGCGGCTACTTCATGCCGGTGGAGTATGTGAAGGCGGTGGAACGTGCGCAGACGTGGCATTTGCCCGACCCGGTGGATCCGGCGCCGGTTCAACGCGGGCTGGGCGTCTATTTCACCGCGCTGCACTGGGGCGGCATCAGCTTTGCCATCCTCGAGGATCGCAAGTTCAAGACGGGTCCCGACGGTCCGCTTCAGCTCAAGCCGGCGTATGCGCCGCGGCCGGACTGGGTGACCAACGCGAGTTACGACCCGAAGGCGCTCGACGTGCCGGGCCTGCAGTTGCTCGGGCAACGCCAGGAACGATTCCTGAAGCAATGGGGCGAGGACTGGGCCGGGGCGGACTTCAAGGTGGTGCTGTCGCAAACGATCTTCACCTATGCGACCCACCTCTCCCACGGCAACCGGCTGCTGGCCGACCTCGATTCGAACGGCTGGCCGCCCTCGGGCCGGCGGCGTGCGTTGGACCTGATGCGCCGCTGTTTTGCCTTTCACGTCAGCGGGGACCAACACCTGGGCTGCGTGGCGCAATACGGCCTGGACGACTGGCGCGATGCCGGCGTGGCCTTCTGCGTGCCGTCCATTGTGAACTATTACCCGCGCCAGTGGCTGCCCCTGGCCCCCCCGGCGCGCGCCTTGAACGGCCCGCTGCCGCATTTGGGCGATTACACCGAGGGCTTCGGCAACAAGCTGACCATGTTCGCCTATGCCAATCCCAAGACGTTTCCGGCGCCGCTGACCAACCTGGCGGCCAGCGCCAGCGGCCACGGCCTGGTCCGCTTCGACAAATCGACGCGGCACATCACCCTCGAATGCTGGCCGCGTGGCGCGGACGTCACGCGCCCCGGCGCCCTGCAGTATCCAGGCTGGCCGTTGAAGTTCGCCCAGGAAGACAATTACGGGCGCGCGGCCGTCGCGTGGCTGCCGAGGATCACGTGCAATGTCGAGAACCCCGTGGTGCAGATCGTGGATGAGGCCGGCGGCGAGGTCGTGTACACCCTGCGCATCCGCGGACGCACCTTCAGTCCCAAGGTCTTCCGCCCCGGCACCTACATCGTGCGGGTCGGCGAGGGTGCGCAGCGACGGGCTTTCCACGGCCTTCGGGCGCAGGAACAGAAGGATGCCTCGACGCTGGAGGTCATCCTGTAGCCCATGGCGCGCCTGAAAGACTTGGCATCATGGGCCAAGACGGCAATGTCACAATCCCCAATCCCCCGTTTATGAACACCTCCATTCTCCAAGCAATCCCCCCCCGATCATCGCTTCCCAGGAACCCGCCTCCCCACGCGGATGGCAGGGCGAGACTCCGTCGAGCCCAAACTTCCTTGTGTCGCGCCGCCGCGCCACCCATCCTTAGAGACCCCTTCGCCGCGCCGCGGCAAACGCACATGCCAGCAGACGAAGTCAGGGCTCGACGGAGTCTCGCCCTGCCGGGTTCAGGGGTGCGATGCGGGCCGAGGTTGGCGAGGGAGGTTTCCGTGAACCGTGAGGACCTTTTAGCTTCGGAGCTTCGACGGGTCGTGAAGCGGTCCCGCCTTGCGCGGGACCGCGCCCCGTTTGTGGGCGGCGCATGGCCGGCGGGCAGGTTCGGGAGCAACCGGTGGCTTTCCGCGGGTCTGCTGGGCCTCGTTCTGCTGGGCGGAGCGGCGGGCCTGGCTGCGGACGCCGCGCCGGCGAAAGCCTCCTCGAGCCGGATTCAGCCCTGGGCCGCCAACCCGCGCTACTGGCAGTACAAGGGCCAGCCCGTCCTGCTGCTGGGCGGGTCGAAGGACGACAACCTGTTTCAGATTCCCGATCTGAAGGAGCACCTGGAGGCGATGCGCGCCGCGGGGGGCAACTACATTCGCAACACGATGAGCGACCGCAACGACAAGGGGTTCGAGGTGTATCCGTTCAAGCGGCTGGCGAACGGCAAGTACGACCTCAACCAGTGGAACGACGAGTACTGGAAGCGCTTTGCGGCGATGCTGGGTTGGACGGCCGAGCGCGGCATCGTTGTCCAGATCGAGGTTTGGGACCGGTTCGATTACTCGACGAAGCACTGGGAGCCGCATCCGTACAATCCGAAGAACAACATCAACTACAGCTACGCGCAATCGGGTTTTCAGGAGCACTACCCCGACCACCCGGGCCGGAACAAGCAGCCGTTCTTTTTCACCACGCCCCGGCAGCGCCACAACACGGTGGTGCTGCATTACCAGCAGCGGTTTGTGGAAAAGATGCTGTCCTATTCCCTCCGCCACGATCACGTGCTGTATTGCATGGACAACGAAACCTCCGCCGAGGAGGCCTGGGGCGCCTTCTGGGCCGGGTTCATCCGCGAGCGCGCCCGGCAGGCGGGCTGCGCCGTGTGCGTGACCGAGATGTGGGACGCGTGGGATCTGAAGGCCGACGAGCACAAGCGCACGTTCGACCATCCCGAGCGTTATGATTTTTGCGATGTCTCCCAAAACAACCAGAAAAAGGGCCAGGAACACTGGGACAACTTCCAGTGGGTCCGCCAGCGCGTCGCCTCCCGGCCGCGCCCGCTGAACACCACCAAAACCTATGGCGCGGACGGCGGCCGCTTTGGGAACCATCGCGACGGGTTGGAGCGGTTCTGGCGGCACGTCATCGGCGGCGCGGCCTCGGCCCGGTTTCACCGGCCCGACTCCGGCCTGGGCCTGTCGGCTCCCGCCGTCGCGGCGATCCGCGCCGCCCGCAAGCTCGAGACGCTCGTCAAGCTTTGGGATGTGGAACCGGCGAACCGGCTTTTGAGCGATCGTGCGGACAACGAGGCCCACTTGGCCGCCAAGCCCGGCCGGGCCTACGCCCTTTACTTCACCGACGGCGGGTCGGTGGGGTTGGATCTGCGCAACGCCCCGGGCCGTTTCGAGGCGCGGTGGATTGACATTGCCACGGGCGCATCGGGCTCCCGGGCGCAACTCCAGGGCGGCCGCATCGTCCGCATCGACGCCCCCGCCCGGGGACACTGGGTGGCCGCGATCGTCCCCGAGACGCGCGCGGCAGATCCCCCGGGGCGGTGACTGGGCTTGGGCGACGGCCCCTGAAAACGCGCGGGTGCGGACGTTGCCGTCCGCACCCGGGAGTGGGCCGCGTCCGTGGTTGGGGGGAGTCAACCGCGGCGCGGCTCGCCGTCACAGGCGGTTTCTAGGTGCTGGGGACGACGAGGACGCGGTAGAATCGGGACTCGGTTCCGGCCGGGAGGGTCAGGGTCTTGGTGCATGTCGTGCCCGAGCTGGTCACGTCGCCGGGTTCGTTCCCCCAGGCGCCCTCAATCAGGTTCGCGTGCGACTGGACCCGGTAGGTGGTGCCGGGCTGTGACGTCCAGCGCAGGGTCACGGTTCCCTCGGCGACGGCGATGCTGGTGATCAGCGGGGCTCCGCAGAGGTCGGCGTCGCTGACGGTTGCGCCGGTGCAGGCATCGTTGGCGGTGGCAACCACGTTCACCACGGCGCCGGGCGTGTAAGGGGTGACGAAGTCGTGCGTCTCGCCCCGCACCAGGGAGATCGGGCCGGCAAGGCGGGTGGTTCCGTCGCGAACCACGACCACGTTGGTCAGTGCGACATCCCCCGAGTTCATCACTCTTCCGGCGACGCTGGCGGTTTGGCCGGGGCTGCTGCCAGCGGGGCACTCGAGCGAAACGACGATGCCGGGGCGGGTGAGGTATGGGGTGACGATGGTGGTGGTGGCGGCGACCTGGACCGACTCGCACCGGTTCCAGCCGCGAGCCGTATAACTGTTGACCAGCAGGCAGCAGTTGCAGTCCTGCGGCACCGCGTAGCTGTGCGAGAACACCCTGGTTTCGCCCGGCACCAGCGTCAGAGGTCCCAGGACGAGCGTGTTGGGAGCCGGCATGGAGCCGGCCACCACGACGTTGGTCAGGGTCACATTGCCGCTGTTGACCACGGTCCCAACAAACGTGCCCGGCTGGCCGGCGCTCACGGGCTGGGCGGCACTTACCTCGACGATGTCGATGTTCGGAGCCGTCTCGACGGGGCACGCGGAGGTGACGCTGTCGGTCACGGGCGTGTTGCCGCAGATGCTCCTGGCCTCGACGGCGACCGTGTCCGGCTCGCAGAAGTCCTCGGGCACCGTGAAGCTGGCGGTGAAGAACTCGGCCTCCCCGGGGGCGAGCGCGGCCACTTCGAGGATGCGATGCCGCTTGCCGGTGATCGAGTGATAGGCCACGACATCACTGAGCGTGACATTGCCGGCGTTGCTGACGACGCCGCTGTAGGTGAGCACCTCGCCGATGGGCGTGGGCTGTTCGGGGCAGGTCTTGGTGATCCGAATCTGCGGCGCAAACTTCACCGGGCAGATCGCCGTCGCCGTGTCGTATACCGCGAGGCCGTTGCATTCGTTCCTGCCGGAGGCGGTCAGGGTGTCGCACACCTCACAGCAGTTGGTGGGCACGATGTAGCTGCCGGTGAAGTTCGTCATCTGGCCGGGAAGCAGCCGCAGCGCGGCAAACACCACCGTGTTGGAGGCCGGCTGGTTGTTCACCACGACGATGTTCGTGAGCACCGAATCGCCAATGTTCGCCACGGTTCCGGAAAAGACCAGCGGCGATCCCTGCGGCGTCGGCGCCGCCGGGCAGCTCTTGGTCACCAGGATTCTGGGCGAGGTGAGCAGCGGGCAGGTCGCCGCCGCCATGGACGACACGCTGGCGCCGGTGCACAAGTCGTTCCCGCGAACGGTGAGCATCGACGTGATCGAGCATGCGGCGATGTCCGCCGGCACGGTGAAGCTCCCCTGGAACGGCGCGGCCTGGCCGGGCACCAGCGTCACCGGGCCGAAGACACGGGTGTTGGCCGCCGGGCGGTCGATGACGACGGTGACGTTGGTGAGTGTGATATTGCCCGTGTTGGTGACCCAGCCCTGCAGGACCATCTGGCCCCCGGGCGGCACCGGCGGCGGGCAGGTCCGGCTGATGGCCAGCCGCGGCGTGGTGGTGAGGGCGCAGAGGGTCGTCGTGCGGTCGGACACCGGGTTGCCACAGCGATCCACCGCCGTCGCCGTCAGCGTGTCGGTCACGGAACACTCGTTCAGCGGCGCGGGGTAACTTCCGGCAAAGGAAGCCGTCGCTCCCGGCTCCAGGCTGGCGACCGTGTAGACCACCGTCCCGGGCGAGGGGCGGTCCACCACAACCGTCACGTTCGAGAGCGTCACATTCCCGTCGTTCCGCACCGACCCGCCGAACGTCAGCACGCCGCCCGGCGCCACGGGTGTCTCGGGGCAGGTCTTCGTGACTTGGATCGAAGGCGCCGAGATCACCGGGCAGGTCCGGGTGACGGTGCTGCTGACGGTGGTGCCGCTGCACTTGTCGCGGCCGGTCACCGCCAACGTGTTCGCAATCGCGCAGGCGTTGAGATTCGCCGGCACCGGGAAACTGCCCGTGAAGTTCGTCGCCGCCCCCGGGGCAAGCGCCGCC
>JAFGQR010000194.1 GCA_016935555.1 Verrucomicrobiota bacterium | reverse complement strand
GGTGATGACCGGGGCGGTGGTGTCCTGGACGGTGATGGTCTGAGAGCAGCTGGCGGCGTTGCCGCAGGCGTCGGTGGCCGTCCAGGTGCGGGTGACGCTGTATTCCTGGGCACAGTCGCCCGGCGTGGTGGCATCTACAAAGGTCACCACGGGGCTGGGATCGCACCGATCGCTGGCGGCCGGCGGCGGGAACACCGGCGTGGCCGGACACTCGAGGGTCAACGCGTCGGCACAGGTGATGACCGGGGCGGTGGTGTCCTGGACGGTGATGGTCTGGACGGAGCTGGCGGTGTTGCCGCAGGCGTCGGTGCCCGTCCAGGTGCGGGTGATGCTGTAGCCCTGCGCGCAACCGCCGGGCGCGGTCGCGTCCACCCAGCTCAACGTCACCGGGCCGCAGGTGTCGGTGGCAACGGCAACGCCGGTGCTGTGGGTCCCCGTATCCGCGGGACACTCGAGAATGGCATCCGGCGGAGCCGTGAGTTGAGGCGGGGTTGTATCGTTGACCAGGACCGCGCGCGAGTAGGAGTTCGCACAGCCGTTGGCAATGACCGTCAGCGACAGGGTGAACGGGGCGTTGCAGGTGTTGCCGGCCGTGACGGTGACGAGCGGTTCGTTGGCACCGCCGCTGATGGAACCGTTGCCCGAGATCGACCACGCATACGCATCCATGCCGGCCGGGGCGCTGAACGGGATCGCCTGCCCCAGACACGGGGCCACAGCCGGCCCGGCGATGGAGACCTCGGGAAGCGGCGTGACGTGCAGATGCACCTCGTCGGTTGCAATGCAACCGTTCGCCTGCAATGCCGTCAGACGCAAGGTCGCCCCCGGGGCGGAGACATGCGCCGTGGTGGCCAGCGAACCGGGGGCGTCAATCGTGGCCGTCCCCGCAACAACGCTCCAGGTGGCGGAAGTGATTGGGAACAGGCCGGCGTGCGTGACGCCCTGAAGCGCGAAGGCGGTGGTGGCCCCCTCCGCGCAGCGTGTCTGGTCGGCGCCGGCGTCCGCGCTTGGGCCGATGGTGAGGTGGTGCTGGATGGGCTCTGCGAAGTCTTCAATCCCAGCCGTGTCGGAGGCGGAAGCCTTGGTCTTGACCATAATCGTCTTGACCCCGATGGAAAGGCAGGGATCCAGGCTCCCCATCAGCGCGGTGAGATCCACGGCGCCCTCGGCAAAGGCGTTTGGGGCGTAGGTGGCGCCGCCAAAGGCGCCATAGGGAACGGCGAGAGTGTTGCTGTTGAGGGCGGCGAAAATCCGGTTTGGAGGGAGGACCGCAGTGACGTCGGCATACTCGTATGCGCCGCTCCCATTGGACTGCCAGCGCCACACAAGAAAATCGGCAACCTTGCCGCCCTCGGTAAACGCAAGACTCAACAGCAAGTCATTGGTGGTCCGCCCGCCGTCGGGGCCGGCGGAGACGAATTGGCCCGCCGTGTCCCGGGTGAGGGAATTCTGCAGGAACTCGAAATCGATGTAGGAATCGCCGCTGGTGCTGGCACGATCCGCGGCGACGACCGCCCAGATGTGCCCGGCGTCATCGCTGGCGAGGTGCAGCAGAACGTTGTGGATGTCCGTTTTGGAGGACGCCTTGCCGCTGGTCGACGCCCACGTGTTGGGATTGTCAAACCACTTCAACCCGCCCACGAAAATGGAATCGTTCCCCATGTTGTCATAGGCATCGACAACATGAAACGTCGTGTCCGCATCCAGCGGCACCCCGCCGGGGCTCAACACCGCCCCGCCGGAACCCGGCGGCGGGCTGTTGGTCGGCAACAGCCAATCCCCCGTCCCCATCATCGGCTCGTTGCCCACGAGATCGCCGTCGATCCCCATCCCGCCGGACGGCGGGTTGACCGGAGCAACACCGCCCGGAGGCGGCGAGTGGACCGTGCTCAGTGTGCTGACAGGCTCCGCGTTTGCGGTGATGCCGCCCCACAGGAGCAACGCGAATAGAATCGAATAAGAATGGGCGTTCTCCCCAGTGCCGACGTTGATGTTCAGTGTTTTCATAGCGATGGCTGGATCACTCCCGTGGTTCTGATTGGCCGCCCCGGCGATCCTGCAGGCTGCCCCTCGCAGGGACATGCCTGGCCGGGCGCCTCGAAGGCCGCGCTTCGCTCACTACGGTTGTGCCCTTTGGATTCAAACTGACCCTAACATCAGGCCTGTCGCACACGCAGTGAATAGCCGGTTCTACGAGTCGACAGGACACGACAAGTACCAGGGACCGGCTCCGAACATCCCCGAGGAGGGACTGTGCCATTACGGGATCGCCCCCGGCTCAGGCCGGTCCTTTGCGCCGCAAAAACCTCGCGCCGGCGCGACCCTTCGGCGGGGGAGTTGTAATGCGTTGTGTCAAATGGACGCCCGAACCAATTGGCATCATGACTGCTTTCCTGGGTCTCGCGCGGTCCATGGTCGCCCTTTGACGCAGAGCGACCCAATGCCTTGCTCAAGCCGCACTCGTCCCATCACGCGCGGCGCCGAGCAACAGAACCAGCCTGATTATGTCACGATCGCTGAACGGGAACATGTCGTTCAAACCAATGCGAGGGTTCCAAAGCGTGGTCATGGTGGCCCTCGGGCTGCTGGCGACGCCCGCCGCCCAAGCCTTCAAGTCGGACTTGGAGGGCCAACACATGAACAGCACGGAATGGGTCAACGGCCCGCTCCTGGGCTGGAATGAACTGGACCTGATCCCCCTGCGCACCCTCCACACCGGTGAACCTGTCACCAACGAGGTGATCCTCGTCAGGTTTGATCATACCGGAGGAGACACCACCAAGCCTGGCATCGAGGATTTGAGCGGTTGGACGGCGTCCTCGAACATCCTCATCACAGCTGGGCCGACCCTTTCCGCTCCGGCGGGAGCCGATCCGGACATCTGGAGCTACACCTACACGATCACCAAAACCGATGACCAACCCGGCGCCGTGGAATTCAAAGGCCGGCTCTCAGCCGGCGGCCATTTGTTTCCGGGCGCCTCGCTCAACCTGAGCCTGATCGGGCCGGGAGAACTTCACATCTCCAAACCCAGCGCCGTCGCGGGCAGCCCCGACCTCGCCCTCACCAAGGCCGGCCCCACCCAGGCCAAGACAAATCAGATCATCACTTACGTCCTGAGTTACACCAACAAGGTGACCTCGCCCGACACGGCCCGCGGCGTGCAAGTCACCGACGTCCTGCCTCCGCAACTGGCCTACGTCCCGAACAGCGGCGGCAAGTTTTGCCGCCTGGTGGGCAATACGCTCATCTGGGATCTCGGCAATCTGCCTCCCGGAAAATCCGGCTCCGGCCTGCTCAGCTACAAAGCCGTCGTCACCAACAACATTCCGGAGACGACCACCTTCACCAACTACGCCCAAATCCTGAGTTCCCAGGACGACGGCACACCGGAAGACAACCTGTCGCGGGTCATCACCACCGTGGCCGTCAATCCCTTGCCGATCGCCGTCGACGATGCCTATGCCATACCACGCAACGAGACTATCACCATTCCGGCTCCCGGCGTCCTGGCCAACGACAGCAATGCCCTGTTCGCCGTCTTGTCCGCCATCCTGTTCGCCGGCCCGAATTACGGATCGCTCACGTTCGACACCAACGGCAGTTTCATCTACCTCCCGGCCTCGAATTTCCTGGGCGACGACTTTTTCGCTTATCACGCCATCAACCCGGGCGGCACTTCGGGGCCGGCCGTCGTCACCGTCACGGTCACCAACACCTGCGATTTCACCGTCAGCCCCGACCTCATCACCAATGCGCAGCCTGGAGAATGCGGCACGATTGTGGACTACCCGCCGCCCGTCATCACCGGCTCCTGCCTCCCCGTGGTTTGCACCCCGCCCAGCGGCGAGTTCTTCCCCGTCGGCATCACCACGGTGACCTGCGCCAACGAGGATGGCATCAGCCGCTCCTTCCACATCACTGTGCTCGATCTCGAACCCCCAACCATCATTTGCCCCGCAGATATGACGGTGAGCACCGACACCAATTCCTGCTTCGCCTCCGGAGTGGCCCTGCCCAGTCTGACAGCGGGCGACAACTGCGGGATGGTCGAGGTGACCAGCGACGCTCCCCTGCATTTTGCCGCGGGCACCAACCTGGTGACTTGGACCGCCACCGATAGCAGCGGCAACACCAACAGTTGTCAGCGGCGCATCATCGTGCTCGATACCCACCCCCCGGCCATCACCTGCCCGCCCGGCGTGACCGTCGATGCCGACCCCGGCTTGTGCACCGCCTCCGGCGTGGTCTTGGGCACCCCCACCACCGCTGACAATTGCGCCGTGGC
>JAFGQR010000193.1 GCA_016935555.1 Verrucomicrobiota bacterium | reverse complement strand
GCGCCGGAGCCAATGGGCAACCAGTGAATTGTGCCGTGTCGCGTCTGGCGTTGAGCGTTGAGCGTTGAGCGTTGAGCGTTGAGCGTTCCGCGTTCGGCCTTCCGTGTTCAACACTCGAAATTCCATGGCTCTGATCATCACCCTCTTAACCCTCGAGGTTCTGGCGAGCTGCCAAACGGCGGCCGGAGCGCCGGGGCTCGGCGCTCTGGAGTCCTCTCTGGAGCCCAGCCGGAACCGCTTTCAGATCGCCGGGCATTGAAACGCATGGTCGCCACAGGCCCCACCCAATCACACCCCCGCAGTCGCGGCAATCTTCATCTCGTGTGTCTCGCCCCCGCCGCCGCGCCGCGCCTCGTTCGCAGCTCCCCGCGCGAGGAAATCTTCCCTGAACTTGGCGACAAAACTTTGGACGGGCCAAGAGCAGGCCTCGCCGAAGGCGCAGATGGTGCGTCCGCCGGGGATTTGATCCGCGATGTGCTTGAGGTCGTCGGCGTCGGCGGGGCGTCCCTGGCCGGAGGTGAGGCGCCGGAGGATTTTGGCCATCCAGAGGGAGCCTTCGCGGCAGGGTGTGCATTGGCCGCAGCTTTCGTGGGCGAAGAACTCGCTGATGTTGGCCAGCGCGGCCACGAGGTCGGCGGTGTCGTCCAAGACGATGATGGCGCCGGAGCCGGACATGCTTCCCGCGGCGATCAACGAGTCGAAGTCGTAGGGCAGATCCAGCATGTCCACCTGCTGCTCCGTCTCCTTCCCGTCGGCCGTCTTCCTTTTGAGCGTGACGCGTTCGCCGGCCTTGAACACCTTGCTGGACACGCCGCCGGGGATGACCGCCTTGAGCTGCCGGCCGTCGCGCAATCCGCCCCCCAGGGCCGGGTCGAAGATCAGGTCGCGCAGGGTGACCTTGCCGACTTCGATTTCATAGCAGCCCGGGCGGCGGACATGGCCGCTGAGGCTGGCGAGGCGGGTGCCGGTGTTGTTCGGGGTGCCGAGTTTGGCGTATTGGCTGCCGCCCATGGCGGCGATATGCAGGACGGCGCAGAGGGTTTCCACGTTGTTGACGATCGTGGGGCATTGGTAGAGCCCGAGCACCGCCGGGAAATAGGGCGGCTTGATGCGCGGGTAGGGGCGCTTGCCCTCGAGCGACTCGATCAGCCCGGTTTCCTCGCCGCAGATGTACGCGCCCGCCCCGCGATGCACATGGATCTCCAGGTCGTAGCCGCTGTCCAGGATGTTGCTGCCCAGAAAGTGCGCGGCCTTCGCCTCGGCCAGGGCGCGCTGGAGCAGCTTCGCGCCGGCGACGAACTCGCCCCGGATGTAGATGTAGGCCAGGTGCACCCCGTTCGCATAGCAGGCGAGGATCATCCCCTCGAGCAGTTGGTGCGGGTCCCGGTGCAGGATCTGCCGGTCCTTGAAGGTGCCCGGCTCCGATTCGTCGGCGTTGCAGATCAGGTAAATCGGCTTGCCGCTCTTGCGGTCCACAAACGACCACTTCAGCCCGCAGGAAAAACCCGCACCCCCACGGCCGCGCAGGCCGGAGACCATGATCTCCTGGCGCAGCTGTTCCGGCGCCGATTGCACGCGGCCGTCGGCGAGCGTGCGGGCGGGGAGCGCCAGGGCGCGTTTGAGGGTCGCGTAGCCTCCGTGGCGCAGGTAGCACTCGAGATCCGGCGTGTAGTCCGGCTCGCGGGCGTGTTTCAGGATCAGGAGTTGTTCCCGGGCCATGTCAATTCTTGTGCGGCAGGGCGGGTCTTGACTCTGCCGGGAAAAACCTTAGGTTGGAGCGCCACGCACTGCCCGATGGTGTAACGGTAGCACAGCAGACTCTGGATCTGTTTGTCATGGTTCAAATCCATGTCGGGCAGCCAATTGGCATTCGTCCACAATCGCCTCAGCCCGCTTCAGGCTCACCCGTTCGTGCAATGCGTCGTTGCACATCATCACCGGCGCCGCGTCGCATGCGGCGAGGCACTCGACAAACTCGATTGTGAACATGCCGTCGGGGGTGGTTTGGGGGCCTTGGGCGCGCGGGTCGAGGCCGAGCTTGCCGCAGAGGTGGGCGTGCAGTTCGTGCGAGCCGGCCAGGGCACAACCCAGGGTGCGGCAGAGTTTGAGGTGGAACCTGCCCTGGGGCTGCTGGCGGAACATGGGGTAGAAGGTGACCAGTTCCCAGACGTTGATGGGCTGCAACCCCAGCTTGCGCGCCGTCCATTCCAATGCGTCGGGCGAAATGAACCCGAACCGTTCCTGGAGAGCGTGCAGGACCATCAGCACGGCGCTGCGCGGGTGCGGGTAGCGGGAGATCAACGCATCGATCTCGGCCTCGAGGTCGGCAGGAGGTTCCATGCTCATCGGTCGCACTCTCCCATGACGAAGTCCAGCGAGCCGAGGATGGCCACGGTGTCGCTGAGCATGTGGCCCGGCAGGAGCGCCGGCAGGATGCTCAGGTTGACAAACGACGGGGACCGGATCTTGAGCCGGTAGGGGGTGCCGCCGCCGCGGCTGTTGATGTAAAACCCGAGTTCGCCCTTCGGGTTTTCGGCGCCGAAGTAAACCTGGCCGGGGGGGGCGTTGACGCCTTGGGTGGCCAGCATGAAGTGGTGGATCAACTCCTCCATCCGGGTCAGCACCTTCGGTTTCGGGGGCGCCACGATCTTGCCGTCCGCCACCGCAATCGGCAGCCGGTCCGGATTGTCCGGCCCGCCGGGCAGTTCGTCCAGACACTGGCGAATGATCCGCACGCTCTGCCGGATTTCCTCGACCCGGACCCGGTAGCGGTCGTAGCAATCCCCCACCAATCCCACCGGCACGTCGAACCGCATCCGGTCATACACCAGATACGGGTGCGCCTTTCGCACGTCGTAATCCACCCCGCTGCCCCGAAGATTGGGTCCGGTCAGCCCGTAGTCTATGGCCAGCGCCTTCGGAATCACCCCCACGTCCCGGGTCCGATCCAGCCAGATCCGGTTTCGGCTCAGGAGCAGTTCGACTTCGTCGACATGGACGAGGACCTCGTCGAGGAACTTGCGGCACTGGGCGGCCCATGCTGGGGGCAGGTCGCGCGCCAGGCCGCCGATGCGGGTGTAGCTGGTGGTGAACCGCGCGCCGGTGAGCGCTTCGCACAGGTTGTAGATCTTCTCCCGCTCGGTGAACGCCAGCAGAAAGACCGTCATCGCCCCGCAATCCATGGCGTAGCTGCCCAGGCCGAGGAGATGCGACGACACGCGGGCGAGTTCGCAGCAGATGGTTCGGAGGTATTGGCACCGCGGCGGCAGCTGCCGGTCCACGCCCAGCAGTTTTTCCACCGCCAGCGCGTAGGCGACGTTGTTGGCCAGCGGCGCCAGGTAGTCCAGCCGGTCCGTATAAGGCACGAACTGGTGGTAGGTCAGGTTCTCGGCAATTTTTTCGTCCCCGCGATGCAGGTAGCCGATGTCGGGGGTGGCCTTGGTGATGATCTCGCCGTCCAGCTCCAGCACGAGCCGCAACACGCCGTGCGTGGCCGGGTGGGACGGCCCCATGTTCAACACCATCGTGTTGCCCCGCACCTCCGCCAGATCGTCCGCTGCCGGCTCCGCTTCCGGGCGTGCCGCCCCCGCGCCCGCAACGCCTCCCGCGGCGCCGCCGGCCGCGTCGCTGGCTTCCAGGTTGTGCGCCGTTGCCATGAATCCAGTGGTTTCCAGTTTCGCCGCGCTCCGTGTCAATCGCGCGGTTCGGGCGCGCGCGCGCGGGGTTCGCGCGCGATGGCGTTTCGGGCGCCGGTGGGGCTGACGAACGGTCCGCCGTCCATGGGCGCCGCTTGGGTGAATGGGGCTCCTGGCAGTTCGGTCGGCTTGCCGGCCAGCGGGAAATCCTTGCGGAGCGGAAAGTGGGGATAGCCATCCCACATCAGGATCCGCCGCAGGTCCGGGTGTCCGCGGAACCGGATACCCATCATGTCGAACACTTCGCGCTCATGCCAGTCGGCGGTGCGCCAGACGCTGGAGACGGTGGGCAATTCGCCTGGGGTATCGCCGACGCGGGTGGTGAGGCGCAGGTGGGTTTGGAGGCGGAGGCTGTACAACTCGTAGACGAGGGTGAAGCGCGGTGGGGTGTCGTATTCATCCACACTGCTCAGGTCCAACAGGACGTCGAAGCCCAGGTCGGTTTTGGCGAACTGGCAGACCTCGGCGATGCGCTCCGGGTCGTCCACCGTTTGCGTGAGTTCGCCGCGGAACTCGGTTGGTGCCGACACCAAGCCGTTGAAGCGGGCCTGCAGTTTTGCGGCCAGGTCCCGGGCGGTGGCTGCCGGGTCGGTGGTGGGAACCGGGGATGGGGTATGGGAGGCGTTGCTGGTCACGCCACGGCCTCCGGGGGTTCGGGACGGGACGTGAGAACGAGCTGGTTGGCGATGGGCTGGGTGGCGACCTTGGCCTGAAGCGTCATGAGCGCCTCGAGCAGGGCCTCGGGCCGCGGCGGGCAGCCGGCCACATACACGTCCACTGGCAGGATGCGATCCACGCCTTGGAGCACGGCGTAGCTGCGGTACATGCCGCCGCTCGACGCGCAGGCGCCCATGGCAATGACCCACTTGGGCTCGGTCATCTGGTCATACAAATGCCGCACCACCGGCGCCATCTTGTAGGTCACCGTCCCCGCAACAATCATGACGTCCGATTGCCGCGGCGAAAACCGCATCACCTCGGCGCCGAACCGGGCGATGTCGTAGCGGCTGGCGCCGGCGGCCATCAGCTCGATCGCGCAGCAGGCCAATCCCATGGGCATCGGCCACAGCGAATTGCGCCGGCACCAGTTCAACGCCGCGTCCAGGCGGGTCACCACGACCCCGCCTTCGACCCTGGAATGGCTTATTGCTGGAGTCGTCTGCGGCATAGGCACCACCGGGGGCGCTGCCGCCCACGGCCGGTGAAAACCTAGACAGGCCAGAGAGGCGTGGCAAGCGCATTCCCGGTCGCGCCGGGCGCCGGGCGCGGGGCCGGAGCTTCCCAAGCCTGGCCCGTGCCCATGCCGCGGCCGGGGGCCGGCCCCGATTCGCGATTCGCGCTTGTGTCCGGCGCGGCCCCGAGGCCACCCTGAAGCCCGGCGAGATGGGGATGAAGACATTCAGAGACTGGATGCGCCGGTGGTATTCGCGGGTATCCCGTGTTGCGAGCCCCCGGGCCGGCGGTCTGTACCGCCGGCTGGTCGAGCAATCGCTGACAGGCGCATTCGTCCTTCGGCAGGACCGGTTCCTTTACGTGAATCCCCGGTTTGCGGAACTTTACGGCGGCACTATTGGGGAGATGTTGCGGGTCAGACCGCAGGACCTGGTGTTCCCCGAAGATCGTGAGAAGATCACGGAACTCATCCGGTCGCGTCTGCGCGGCGAGGCTCAGAGCGCTCCGATGATTCTGTCCGGCCGCCGTCTGGACGGGCGCCGGATCATGGTGGAAGCCTACGGTGTGCGCACCGTGGCTGGCGGTCAGCCGGCCATCATGGGCACGCTGGTGGACATCACGGCCTGGCACGACGCCGAAGCCGCGTTGCGGGAGGCGAAGGATTACGCGGAAAACCTGATTCACACGGCCAGCGTCATGATTGTCGGCCTCGACATCACGGGCCGCATCGAAGTGTTCAATGAAACGGCCCAACGCATCACCGGCTACACCTTGACCGAAGTCCAGGGCGCCAATTGGTTCGAACGCCTCGTCCCCCGCGACCGCTTTCCCGAAGTCTGGACCATCTTCAGCCGCCTCCCCAACGGCCGCCTGCCCCCCGCCTTTCAAAACCCCATCCTCACCAAATCCGGCGAGGAACGGCTGATCACCTGGAACAACAACGCCGTTTACCGCCAAGGCGCCATCGTCGGCTCCATCTCCTTCGGCATCGACCTGACGGAAAACCTGCGCACCCAGGAAGCCCTCCGCCGCAGCGAAGCCAAATACCGCACCCTGGTGGAACAATCCGTGGACGCGATTTTCCTGATCAGTCCGGAGGGCCGGCTGGAGGAGGCGAATCCGGCCGGCTGCCTGATTCCCGGTTTCGCGAGGGAAGAGCTGATTGGCCGGCACGTGAGCGAGCTGGTCGCGCCGGAGGAGGTTGGGCGTGTTCCCGCCACGATGGCGGCTCTGTTGGCGGGGGAGAAGGTGTGCAGCGAGTGGATCTGCACGCGCAAGGACAAAGGCACATTCGTCGCGGAACTGCGCGCCCGCCTGTTGCCCGACGGCGGCATCCAGGCGGTTCTCAGCGACATCACCGAACGCAAGCAGGTGGAGCGCGAACGCGCCCAGATGGCCGCCCGCCTGGTCCATGCCCAGGAGGATGTCCAGCGCCGCATCGCCCGGGAAATCCACGACACCGTCACGCAGAACCTCGTGGCGCTGCAAATGCAGCTCGAGGCCCTGCGCAAAACCACTGCCTCCCACCCCAGCCCGGCGGCCCTGGACCAAACCATCACCCTGGCCAGCCAATCCACCGAACAGCTCCGCACCCTCTCCTACCTCCTCCACCCCCCATTGCTCGAAGACCTCGGCCTCACCGGCGCCCTGCATGACTTCGCCCTCGGCTTCGCCGAACGCAGCGGCGTCCGCGTCGAATGCGATTTTGCCCATGACCTGCCCCCCCTCGCCTCCGAAGTCCAGCTCGCCCTCTACCGCGTCGCCCAGGAAAGCCTTCACAATATCCATCGCCACGCCCACAGCCCCACCGCCGCCATCCGGCTCTGGGCCGAAGAGAACGAAATCTGGCTCGAAATCGCCGACGCCGGCTGCGGCATTCCTCCTGCGCGGTTGCGGGCCCTGGAGCAATTTTCCAGCGGGCTGGGCGTCGGCATCCCCGGCATGCGGGAACGCGTCCGTCTGCTTGGCGGCCGTCTCCAGATCCATTCCAGCCTCCGCGGCACCACCGTCCAATCCATCGTCCCCTTCACACCCCCGTCGGCCCCCGACACCCGCCCCGCCCCGCCCGCGTGATCCCGCCGCCATGCGGCGAGAAGCGCACCACGAGATCATGAGCCGGCACTCCTCCCGCTTCGGGGCCGGTCAGGGGTGGCGGGTGCTGCTCAGGACCGTCGCGCAGGCGCGGCGCAGGTATTCTTCATAAGCCCAATCGCCACTGCCGCCCGTCTGGCGGGTGATGACAAGGTCGAGGCTGGGCACAAAGGCGATCATCTGCCCGCCGGAGCCGGGTTTGCTCCGTGCGTCGGGCGGGATGCCGGCGCCGCTGCGGCCGCTTTGGCCGTGGTGGCGGGCGGGCAGTTCCCAGCCGTGGGAGAAGACCTGCGGATTGAGTTTCCAACGCAGTTCGGGCGTGGTCACGTTGTGAGTGGGGGCGGCGGTTTCGCGGACGAACCATTGCGGAATCACCTGGCGCGCGCCCCACCGTCCGTCGCGCACCATGCAGTAAGCCAGGCGCGCCAGGTCGCGGGCGGGCATGCCGAGGCCGTGCGAGGGGTGGCGTCCGATCTTGGGGCGGCCGTCATGGAATTGGAACCACCAGTGTTCGATGCCTATCGGCTGGAAGAGGAATTCGATGGCGAACTGGTCGTAAGGCTTGCCGGCGGCCGTCTCGCAAACCAGGGCGGCGTGGGCCAGCGCGTGGGTTGAGTAGCCACAGGCCGTTCCCGGATCGAACGCCAGCGCCGCCGTGCGCGCATCCCCGCTGTGGCCGAGGACGTACTCCCACGAGCCGTCGTTGGGCGCACCCGTGGCTTCGGGACAGATGCCGGAGGTGTGATTAAGCAGCTGGCGCACGGTAATGCGCGATTTACGGGCGTCGCTGAGCGGGTGGGCCCACGGGATGAAGTCGAAGGCGCGGTCGTCAAAATTGAGTTTGCGCGGCGCAAGGCCCTGCCTGCTGCGATCCGAGGCGATTGCCAGAACGGTGGCGCACACGGCCTTCGACACCGACGCCACACGGCGCGCGTCGGTCCGGGCGCTGTTGCCGCGCTCGACTTCGAGCACGACATACCCGCGGCGGACAATCACGGCGGCGAAGTTGCGACGGTCGGACGCCAGCAGCCAATCCCGCAAGGCGTCGAGCTTGGCGGGGTCCATGCCTGCGAGACGGCGGATGTCGTCCGGCGCCTTGAGCACGCGCCAACCGCCCTGCGATTCCGGAGGCGGGAAATACTCCCGCGGCTCGGGCGCGGCCGCCGCGGGCGGTGCGGGTCGCGTCAGCTCCCGGAGCCGCGCGTAGAACACCGGGTCATCCGCCGCGCCGTTGAAGCGGAAGGGAAAGGTCTGGTTGCAATCTTTGAGCATCAGGCCGTAGCTGGCGCCGTGGCGCACGCACGCCTCCAGGGCGGCAACGGCGTGAAGGCCGGTTTTGTCGTCCTCGTTGCACACGACGGGTTTTCCGTAGGGCTTGAAGGCGGCAATGCGTTGCGGAATGGCGTCGACTTTCGTGCCATTCCAATGCGGCAGCAGGAAATCGGCGGCCCTGGCAACGTCCGGGTGGACCTTGCCGTCGCCGTAGCCGCTGGCCGAAACGAGCAGGCCGGGGGCGGTTTTGCGGGCGAGCCGGATGAGGCCGGCCTGGCCTTGGGGATCGCGGATCACCGGGTGGGCGAATCCGCGGTGGGGGTATTCGTTGGCGATTTCGAGCAACACGTTTTGGAACCCACGCTCGCGAACCCAGCGCGCGGCGTTCACCACGCCGGCGCGGACTGCCGTCTCATCGTGCAGGATCGCCGACTGCCGCTGGTAGTAGAGACCGAGAATGACCCCCAAGCCGCAGCGGTCGCACGCGCGGATGACACGCTCGACCCGCGCCAGGTACGCGGGGCGCAGCCGGCCGTCCGGCTCGAAGGCGGAATTAAGCGCGCCCTCGTAACCGGGCATTCCTCCCTGCAGGCAAATCGTGAACGCATCGACGCCGTGCCCCGCGTAATCCGCCAGGCGCGCCAGGAAGCGATCGGTGTTGGCCTCCGGATCGAAGTCGGGGCGGTTGCGGTCTTCGAAGACGGCGTTGACCATGCGCACGTTGATGAGAAGACCCTCGGCGGCGCTGCCGGGGTGCGTAGCGCGCCCGTTGACGGTCCACCGGCCGTCGCGCAGGCCGACTCGGGTGTGGGGGGCGGTTTCGGCGGCGACAATCAGGCCCGCGGCCAGCCATGCTGCCGGCATGAAGAGCAATGACAGGCGGGTCATGTGCACCGGTCCGGCGGGTCGAGGGGATCAAATGGCGGCATGGCTGACCACATATCGGGCGTGCCGCCCCAGATCAAGCCCAAAACGATCGCCCACAACGACCGCAACCGTTCCGGCGCATGCCTCATCGGGCGCGGAGCGATGCGACCAAGCGCGACCAGGAGCGGCGCGCGCGAATCTCACGACGGGATTCTGCGGCGAACCTCGGACCCTGCGGACATCGAACCTCGTTCTATGGAAAACGGCAATCGAGGGTGATGGCCCGGGCCAGACGGCGCAGGTAGTCGGCACGCGGGATTTCAAAGGCGCCGAACTGTCGCAGGTGGGGTGTGGTCCACTGGGTGTCGAGCAGCTGGAAGCCGCGTTCCCGCAGGCGTTGCACCAGGGCCACCAGGGCCACCTTGGAGGCGTCGGGGACACGGTGGAACATGCTTTCGCCAAAAAACGCGCCGCCGACGTGCACGCCGTACAGGCCGCCCACCAGGGCTCCGTGCAGCCGCGTCTCCACACTGTGCGCGAAGCCGTCCGCATGCAGCCGGCAATAGCTGCGCACGATTTGCGGCGAAATCCACGTGTCGCCATGCTCCCCGCTGCACGCCCGAATGACTCCCTCAAAGTCGCCATTGAACGCGATCTCAAACCGGGTCCGCTTCAGTGTGCGTCTCAGGCCGTGCGGGATGTGAAACCGTTGGTCCAGCGGGATCAGGGCCCGCGGGTCGGGGGAGAACCAGCCGAGCGTGCCGCGGCGGTTCACGGCCATGGGGAACAGGCCGTGGCGATAAGCCGTCAGCAATAGGTCGGTCGTCAGCACGACGTTCGAATGCTAACGAGCGCCAGGAATTCCAGCCGGGGTCAGGCTGGGGCCGGTTCGCCCAGCGCCACCACGTCGTGCCGGATCCGGGCCAGGTCGTCCGGTTCGAGGGCGAGGTCGGCGGCGCCGAGGTTTTCCCGCAGTTGGGCGGGGTTGCGCGTGCCGCAGAGCACATGGGTCACGCCGGTCTGGGCGGCGGTCCAGGCAATCACCAGCTGCGCGAGTGTGCAGTGGTATTTGTCGGTGAGCGTCTTCCACCGGCCGAGCAGGTCCAGAACCTTGCGGCGGTTGGCCGGCAGATACCACGGGTTCCATGCCGTGTTGGTGCGGAATTCGCCGGCGCTGAACTGGCGATCCATGCCCACCTTGCCCGTCAACAGGCCTTGCTCCAGCGACATGTAAGTGAGGGTGGCGACGTTATGCTGCGCGCAAAACGGCAGGATATCCTGCTCCGGCTGCCGGTGGAGCATCGAATAGCGGAACTGATCGCTGACCACCGGTCCGCACTCCAGGTTTTCACGAAGCTCAGCCAGCGACACATTGGAGACGCCAATGGCGCGGAGTTTGCCTTGGTCCCTCAGCTTGAGGAGGCACGCCATGGTGTCCGGGACAGGCGTGGCCTCGGGCGGGCAGGAGGGCCAATGGGTTTGGTACAGGTCGATGTAGTCGGTCCGGAGCCGCCTCAGGCTGTTCTCGACTTCAATTTCGATGGTGTCCGGCCGGAGGCTGCGATAAAGCCGCTTGCCGTCCAGTTCGGTGAAAAAGGACCCGCGGTCGTCGGCCCACCACAACCCGCATTTGGTGGCCACCACGGCCTTGTCCCGGCGGCCGCGGATGGCCTCGCCGACAACGCGCTCGCTGCGGCCCCAGCCGTAGGCCGGTGCGGTGTCGATGAGGTTCATCCCCTCATCCAGCGCGGCCTGAATGGTCTTCACCGACTCGCGGTCATCGGTGTCCTTGCCCCAAACAGCCCCGCCGCCCAGCACCCAGGCGCCCAGACCCAGCACCGAAGCCGAAACGTCCGACGCGCCGAGAGGTTTGTATTTCATAGAGGAATGCCTTGATGCCGCAGTCCCCACCGCAATTCAAGAGAATAATCGGATGGCCCACCCCCCACCCCCCTGGGCGCATCTCAGCTTTTTCCGGATCAGCCTCGTAATCGTAATCCTAATCGCGCTTCCTATTCCGAGCTGCCTTCGTGCAACCGATAGTTGGAGTTGGCCTTGATCAACCCCACCAG
>JAFGQR010000192.1 GCA_016935555.1 Verrucomicrobiota bacterium | reverse complement strand
TGCGGTCCACAACGCAACCGAACCGTATCCGGTGGGCGACACGATCGTCACGTGGACGGTCACCGACAGCAGCGGCAACACCGCCCAATGCACCCAGACCGTCACCGTCCGCGACACCCAACCCCCGGCCGTCACCTGCCCGGAAGACCTCCGCTTCGTCGCCCCGGCGGGCGAAACCAACCTTGTTGTCCATTTTCCCGCCCCGGCGGTTACCGACAACTGTTCGGGCGCGACGGCGGTTTGCGTGCCGTCGTCGGGGTCTTTGCTGCCTCTCGGCACCACGCCGGTGCGTTGCACGGCCGCCGATGTGGCAGGCAATTCAGCGCACTGCACCTTCACCGTCACGGTCGATCCCGGCAACTATCCTCCCGTGGCGAACGACCAGAGCGTGACGACGCCTGAAAACACCCCGGTGTTATTTGCCCTGACGGGGAGCGATTTGGATGGGCACCCGCTGACGTTTGCCCTGGTTCAAGGCCCAGCCCACGGCTTGATCGAGAGCTTCGATCCCCACACCGGCGCGATCGGCTACATGCCCGTGCCCGGCTTCATCGGCAGCGACACGTTGACGTTCCGGGTGAACGACGGGTTCACCAATAGCACGGCGGCCACGGTGACGCTTCACGTGGTCCCGTTGGCCGATGTGGCGGTCTTCAAAACCGGCAGCACCAACGGCGCCGTCGGCACAAACCTTCACTTCACCCTCACCGTGACGAACCGCGGCCCGTCCACCGCCACCAACCTCGTCGTGGTCGACCAGTTGCCCGCCAGCTACGAATTCGTCGGCGCCGTGCCCGAGCCCGCTTCGGTCACGAACCACATGGTGATCTGGCCGGCATTCAACCTCGCCGCGCATGCGAGCAGCAACTTCTCGATCACCGCCCTGCCCACCGTCGGCGGCGTGTTCACCAACGTGGGCTTGTCCACAAACAGCACCCCGGATCCGGACCCGGGTGACAATGACGGCAGCGACACGAACTCCCAGGTGACGACCTTTGTCCTGCCGCTGGCGGACGTGGTGGTGCTCAAGGCCGGGCCGGCCAGCGTCCCAGCCGGCGGCAGCATCACCTACACGATCTCGGTGACAAATCGCGGGCCGTCGGGAGCCACGAACACCGTCGTTGAAGACGCCCTGCCTGCCGGGGTGACGTTGCTGAACGCGTCGGGCAGTCCGGTGGTGGACAGCGGCGTGGTGCGTTGGGCGGGAGTGACGCTCCCCAGTGGCGCCGGCGCCATCTATACCCTGAGGGTCCGCGCGCCCCTGGCCGGCATCCTCACGAACATCGCCTCCGCCACGTCCAGCACGCCCGAGCCGGTCCCGGGCAACAACGACGGCAGCTCCCCGAACTCACGGGTCATCACGGTGGTGGAACCTCTGGCCGACGTGGCGGTGTTCAAGAGCGGCCCCGCCGAGGTCACGCCGGGGCAGACCTTTGACTACGTGGTCACGGTGACGAACCTCGGGCCGCGGGCCGCTGCGGACGTGCTCGTGCAGGACGTGTTGCCGCCGGGCGTGATTCTGGTCAATGCCTCGGCCGGAGGAACGGTGGCGGGTCAAACGGTCACCTGGCCCGCGATCGCCAGCCTCGACACCGGGGCCGCCGCTCGCTTCACCCTCACGGCGCGCGCGCCGGCAGCCGGCACGTTCACGAACGTGGCCCTCGCCGGCTCGACCACGGCCGACCCCGACCTGTCCAACAACAACGGCACCGCCGTCCACTCGCAAGTCAGGACGGTTGTGGTGCCCGGCGGGTTCAATGTGCTGCAGGATACAAACCGGCTGAATCCGCAGACGGGTTTGTACGAACAGCGCGTCACGGTCACCAACATGGGGTCGAATACCATCGCCGCCTTCCGGCTGCTGGTCGGCGACATCCGCTCGCCCAGCGGCGCGCCGCGCACGAACGTGACGCTCGCCAACGCCACGGGCACCAACGCCGCCGATGCGCGGCCCTACGTCCAATGGAACGCCCCGCTCGACCCGGGCAGCAACGCGACGGTGATCCTCGAATTCCGCGTGCCGGACCGCCTGCCCTTCACCAATGCGCTCGAGGCCGTCGCCGTCCCGCCGGTTCCCGCCGGCACGAACTCGGCCGCCGGCGTGCGGATCGACCGCGCGTTCCTGGACGAGCGCTTCGGGGAGCGGCGTCTGGTCATCGAGTGGACCAGCGTTCCCGGCCGGACGTACATGGTCATTTACAGCGACGGCAACCCGACCGGCCCGTGGCTGGTCGCCACCCCCACCGTCACCGCCGCCGCCAACCGGGTGCAATGGTATGACGACGGCCCGCCCAAGACCGTCAGCAAACCGGCCTCGGGCGCCAGCCGCTTCTACCAAGTCATCGAAGTGATGGTCAATCCCTAACCCCCTGAACCGCATCATCAATGTGAACACGCCGCGTTTGCCCTGGATAATCCTGGCCGTCGCTTTGCTCGCGCCCGCCGCGCGCGCGGACAACCCCGTGACCAATCGCAACCGCCTCACGCTCTCGGCGCGGCTCGGGTTCAACGTTTCGGCCCGGTTCAAGGGCACCACCGCCGGCCTGACCGCGCTCGCGAACTCCCGGACCACCCCGCTTGGCCACGCCTACACTTACGACGACGGCTACGTGCTGACCGACAGCAGCGGCAATGCGGGGGGGCAAACGTGGTACTGGGGTTACGACGACAGCGCAAGCCAGATCAGCGGCAACACCATCCTCATGAGCCGGTCCACACCCGCGCCCGGCTTCGCGTCGCCGTCCTGCGACGACGATGCCGTCTGGGGAACGGAGTTGACGTATCAACGGTGGCTCGGCCAATGGCGCCGCATGCACTACGGCCTCGAAGCCGCCGCAAACTGGCAGACCTTCGGCGTGCGCGACTCCAGCACCTATTATGGCAACGCCGTGCGTCTCCAGGACGCCTACCCGTTCACGCCTGGCACGACGCCCCCCGCCGCAACCCTCACCCCAAACAACCCCTACCAGGGAAGCTTCGGCGACGAAGGCTTCCTCCTGGGCGACACATCTGTCAGTTCCACAACCCGCGTCCTTCCGCAAGGCGTGGAAATCTCGGGCCGTCGCCGATACGAGGCGGATCTTTGGGGGTTCCGACTCGGTCCGTATGTGACCTTGCCGCTCGCCGACCGGGTCAACCTGTGGCTTTCCGGCGGCCTTGCGGTGGGGCTGTTGGACGGCGAGGCGTCGTGGTCCGAGTCGGTCAGCCTCGCGGGCAACCGCGTTTCGAGCGCCGGCCGCGGCAGCGATTTCGACGTGCTTTGGGGCGCGTTTGCGGCCGCGAACGTCTCATGGGATTTCCATCGCCGCTGGAGCGCGACCGCCGGAGTGCAATACCAGTACCTGGGCACCTACGAGGCCGGCTTTGGCGACCGCCGCGTCGAGGTCGACCTGAGCCAGTCCTTCTTCGTCCTGTTGGGGGTCGGCTACAGCTTCTGAACCGCGGCCTGGCGGCCTGCAGTTGCTTCACCTTCAGGGCATCGGCTGCACATCGGGCAAGGCAAGGGGCGCCGGAGCGCTTGAAACAAAGCCGTTCACTTGCTGCGGACTCAACTCGTTCCACACGGCGACGATATAGCCGCGGACAGGCCCCCGCGTCAGGGACTCGTCGAAATGACAGTTGAACCCACCGTTCAGCGTGATCGTTTTCGCAATGGCCGCCCCGACGATATCCGTCACCGTGCTGCCTCCGCCGCTCAAGGTCAGGTCGGCCTGGGGGGCGTTGATCGTGCCGGTAAAGGTGCCGTTGCCAGCCAGGCTGAGGCTGGTGTTCGATGGCAACCCGTAGTAGCTGAAATTGGTCGCGAATCCCATCTCGTTAACGATGCCCAGGCCGCCCAGGTTGGCTTTGGCGCCGGCCATGTAAAGCTTCAACGATGCGTTCGGCCCGATGTGAATGACGTCCTGGCCGGTCATATTGATACCGGTTGACACGTAGAGCGTCGCGTTGCCACTGACGTAGACCGTGCCCACCAGGTTGGGAATGGCCCATTTGCTCTCGGAACCGGCATTGTCCGTGAGCACATAATCGTAGTAAACGGCTGTGGTGTTTGTGATGAACCCGCCTGGGCAATAACCATAACTGACAGGGTAGGTATACGTGTAAGAGATCGTGTTGTTCTTGATGATCGTATTGGTGATGACCGGGCTCACTCCGGGGGGATAGGTGGCCGCCGTGGTGAAGTTGGTGGTGATGGGCGAGGTGACGCCCACGGGGTAAACGGGGCTGTACACCATGTTGGTATTCGCGTGCACCACCTCGTTGGTGATCCACCCGGGCTGCGGCGCAAGGCACGCGTCCGGATTAAACGGCACGATAATGGGGTCAAACTCGACATTCATGTCATCCTTGAACCAGCCGGGCTGAATGCGATCGTCGCCCGTGGGCGTCCATGTCACATCGCCCACCAGGCCGCCGGGGCCAAGATCGACGGTGCCGCCGGGGCCGGTGGAAACGGTGCCATAAATCGTCGCATTCCCGACGTCGATGGAATTCGTGATGCCGGCGTTGCAGGCGATGTCCCCATTCGCACGGAACCGGTCTGGAGAATACTGGCCATTGACGCTCATGGTTGGATCCGCAGAGTCGAAACTGTCACTCCGTATGTCGTTTCCCTTGATGTCGAGCGAGTCCTTCGCCAACATGGCCTTGCTCCAGATCGGATCCAGGCGGCACCGGACATCGACGGCGCGCACGAGGTATGTTGCCGCCGCTCCCTGCGACGCACTCACGGGACTGCCGGTCTCCGCAAAGGCCAGAAACGGCCCCGGCGCCACTGCGGGCGCAGCCGCCATGAGGGGGGCTTCGACATGGCCGATGGAGACGATTTTCGGAGTGTTTCTCTTGCCGGGCGTGTAATCGAGGATGGCCACCTCGTAGCGGTCGTTGCCAACCCGGTGGGTGGTCGTGTACCCAGTGCCGTTTGCCACCCAGCCGTCCCGGGCCAGATCCAACCCGAAGCCGGTTTCCATGTCGAGATTGGCAGTCAGGTGGGCCAGGGCGTGTTCCAGGCCGGCTTCGACCAGCGGCATGGCGGAATTCCAGCGCTGCGAGCGGAAGTTGATCGTGTTCTGGTGCTTGATGAGGCTCAGGTAGGCGACAAGCACCAACCCCACAAGCGCCGTCACCACTACGGTGAGCATCAGCGTGCTGCCCTGCGTCGGCCGGCGAAATCCCGTGCGGCTCTTCATGAATTCAAGGGAACCAAGTTCGTGACCGGATGCCATCAACCGCATGCTGTCCTTTCTGTTCGCGCTCCGCTGACCGGAGGCGCACTGGTTCGCAGAGCGAACACATTTAGGGTTCTTGTTTTCGAATGACCACTCGGGCCGTTTGAACGCTTTCAGTGTTGATTTTGACCCCGAAAATCTTCCGGGAACAGAGCCACGAGACGTCGACTACTTTGGCGGTTCTTTGGATGACGCCGGGGCTGGCCAGGGGCATCCCCTTGTAGGGAACGCCGTTGGTGGTGAAATTCCGCTGTCCCAGGGCGAACTCCAGGCGGTCACAGCCGGAAAGCACGACGGATCGCGCTATGCCGCTCGGGAAGTTGGCCAGGCGGACGAGCGTGCCGGCGTCGGGGTTGTAGGCGTAGGTGATATAGCCATTCCTGGAGAGATCATGGGGATCAGGCGAGCTCAACACGATGTGGTTGCTGCTGGCGCTGTAAACGTAATTGGCTTGGCGGACGTCGGTGGTGAGCGTGTCCATCGCCAGGCGATTCGCGGTGTCAAGCTCGGCGTAATTGGAGATGGCGGCGAAGCTGCGGCTGCTGTAGATGGAAAAGCTGCACACGGTCAGCACCAACAGCGCGGCGATGCCCATCGCCAACACCATCTCCATGAGGGTGTGGCCCGATCGCGCAAGGGGCGCCCGGGGCTCAAAACACATACTTTTGCAGTCCATGACGGGCGATGTACGTTGTGAAGGTTCGCGATCGGTTCAAGTCGCCTGTCTGCCAGTCGACGCGCACGGTGAGCTGGGTCATTTGGTTGGCGTAAGGAACCGTCAAAGGCACCGCGCTCCAGGCAAGCATTCCGGAATACACCACCCCGCTGTTCGTGTCTTTGGGATCATAAAAGGCGGTGAACGTGGGCGGGATGAACCCCGGCTGGGTGAGCTGCGACCAGCTGTAGAAACGAATGGTCTCCATCTTCTCCAGCATGACTTGCGTGGCCCGCAAGTTCTCGCGCGCCATCTTCAGGCTGAAGAATCCCGCCGTGAAACTGGTCAGCAACGCGCCCAACACCGTGGCCAGCAGCGCCATCGCGATCACCAGCTCCGTCAACGAGAACGCCATGGACCGCCGGTGCGGGTTGGACGCGGCAACAACAAATGCAATTCCCATAAAATGACGATCCGACCATCAAGCCCTGAGCACGGCCTTTGCCATCGTTGAATTCTCGGGCACGCTTCAGGGGGTGTTTGCATAACATGCCCAATAGTAAAAGGTTATTTAAATGCGCCGGCTTCCCTCCGCCGCCGCCCGCGACTACACACCCGGATGCCCACGTATTCCGTGCTCAAAAATCGCGACGTGTCTGTCCTGCGTGTCCTCCATTGGGACAGGAGAAACCAAAACCGGACAATGCCAGGCGCCCCGCCGCCGGCAGCGGCTGAAAAACCATTCAAAAAAACGCGCCGCGCGGCCGATACCGTAGGCAGTGCCTTCAACGGGCGCTGTCGTGGCTTGTGGCAAGACACGGCACATGGGGACACGCCGGGCGGCGTGTTCACGCCGGCGATTCCGGCGAGGGTCGGGACCATGATGAAACGCATCTTCCGACGGGGCAGCGTGAGCGGAAACGGAAATATGAAAACGAACGTGAAAGTTATCGTGATGGCGGCGGCCGCGACGGCTGTGGTGTGGTTGGCGGCGGTGTGGCCACAAACTCCTCCAATGGCCGTGCACGCCAGACCGGTCAAACCGCCGCCCGCGGCGGTGGATGCCGGCATCATCTTCTTCTCGACGGACACTCAAGTCCTGTGCATGAACCCGGACGGAAGCGCCAAAACCGTTCTTCTCGGCCGATCGCTGCCGGAAGCCGAGGTGAGCCGGGCGCAACACGGCGGGCAGTGGTGGTTCCTCGTCATGGCCGAGATCTCCGGACAGGTCTACCCCGACGGCCGCTGCCGGCAGGAGTTCTTCGCCGTGAGCGCCCGCGGCGACTGGGTGCAGTTGACCGACGACCCTGCCATCCAGCCCAACACCGACATTGCCGGTCCCGCCTGTCCGCGCTGGACGGTGCGGGATGGGATCGTGGATGGGCGGGTCACCTTTGTGGGGCGACGATGGATTCAGGACGCCGGCGCGAGCTGGGTGGGCGAAGCCGGCGTGTATGCCGTCGATGTGGACCCGGCGCTGCTGGGGCCGGGGTTCGTCCCGCAATCTCCCCATTGCCTGCCCGTGGTGCTGCCGTGGGAGGAGATTTTTGCCAGTGAAGACATGCCCGACTTCGGCTTTGCCACCGTGGTCATGGGATGCGACTGGTCGCCCGAGGGCAACCGGCTGGTGTATGCGCTCAACGACGGGCGCCTCTTTGTCGGCTGGGCCGACGGCAGTTTTCCGGACCAGGCGCTGTTTTCGGCAGTGGCCGCGCAGTACCCGCGCTGGTCCCCGGTGCAGAGCAGCGGCAGAAGCCAGATCCTGTTCTCCGGTCCTTCGAGCACGATCCAGCGCATCAATGAGGATGGCTCGGACTGGATCACGGTCATTCCCGCTCCGCGCAAGCCCAACCTGGGTCCCGATCCGGCCCGCTGGTCGCCCTCGGGAACATACATCGTGTATGAGGTGCTGACGCTGGACAAGAAGGGCCAGCCTGTCGGCACCGCAGTCTACCGCATCGCCGCCAGCGGCGGCAAACCCGTCAATCTGACCTCGGGAATCGCCCTGGCAACGCCGCTGGGCTGGATGCGGCCCTAACCCCAGCATTTCTCACCGCCCTGTGAGCAATGCAGGCTAGCGAGCCCCGGATGCAGACCGTTCGGGGCGCGGGTGGGTCCCATGGTGGGGTGCTGGTCCTCGCACCCGGGCACGCGGACCCAACCCCGGCCGGCCTGACCCGGAGCTTCATGGGAATCCGGCCGCGGGGGCGGGGTGAGGCCCCGGCATTTTGGACTTCCATTTCGTCCGGGGTTCGTCCTAGGATTCGGTCGTCCCATGAAATCCCTAAACGACCACCTCAGCAAGTCGCTGCACGACCAGCTCGAGGGATTCAGACCTGAATTCCTGTTCGTAGATTGCGGCGATTGCGACACGGAGTGGCTGCAGGCATTGGACGCCATCGCTGAACGGTTCGTGCAACGCAATCACCTGACGCTCGCACAGGCGCGGAGTGCCGTCCTCAGTGCGGTTGTCCGGCGCGAAGCGGAGCGAAGTTGAACTGTCAGCCGACGATCACAGCCCCGGCTCGCCGCCGGGGCTTTTTTGCCGCCTTCAAAGGGGGAACGTCGAAAGCGGGGCAGCGGCGTCATCGGCAATCAGGGCGGCGCGGCCCTGGACCGCTCATCGGCGCGGCGAAAACCCCCGCCCGCCGGCGTGCGGCGCATAACGCAAAAGAACGGCCGCCGTCACTCAGCCTCCTCCCGTCTCGATGGGGAGTTCGGGCCGGCTGGCCCATTCCGCCCAGCCGCCGTCGTGCCAGCTCACCCGGCGGTAGCCCAGAAGGTGGCGCAGCACGAAGTACGTCTGGGAGGCTTGATGTCCGGTGCGACAGCTCACCACCACGGGCGAATCCCTGGTGGGGATCAACGCGGCGTAGGCGTGGTCCAGTTCGTCGAGGGGTTTCAAGCGGATCGCGCCATGGCTTGCGGACACGTGCAGATGGAATGGCCGGTTGACCGCGCCGGGGATGTGCCCGGCACGCGCTTCGTCCGACTGCTTGCCGCTGAAGAAATCCGCGGGCCGCACATCGAGCAGCACGGCGCTCCGGTTTCGGGAGAGCGCCAGGACTTGCCGGTAGTCCACGCTGAACGTGTCTGCGCCGCTGACGGCCGGGTATTCCGTGGCGAGGATGGTGGGCAGGAGCGTGTCCACGGGGCGCTTTTCCGCCGCCCATTGCTCCCAGCCGCCGTCGAGCAACGCGTAGCGCGGGTGCCCGGCCCGCTCCAAGGCCATGCCCACCAGCGTGGCGTCCTGCAGCTTGTCCGTGGGCACAAGCACCACCGTCGTCTGCGGCGTCATCCCCAGCAGCCCCAGGTGCCGCGCAATCATGTCCGCCGGCAGCAGCATCGACGACACCCCGCCAACCACACCGCGGAAATGCTCCACATCCATCCGGACCGATCCCGGAATGTGGCCGCCGTTGTAGGCAGGCTGCGGGCGCAGATCGATCACGCGCAGCTCGGGCCGGTTCAGAGTCTCCTGCAGCCATGATGTCTCCACCAGGCGGGGGGCCGCGCTCGGCGGATTCACGGTCGTGACGGCGTGAGTGTGGAATCCATCCAGGAAGAACGTCCGCCACGCCCTGACCCTGGCCGCCTGGGCTTCGGAGAGCGGCGCGCTGCGCAGGGAAACCGGTTTCAACACCTGCCGCATGAAGTCCTCCAAGCCGTCCGTAAGCAGATACGCGTTGGCGAATCCCACCCTGGCCAGGGCATCCCGGGCCTGGGCCGGGTGGGTCATCCCGTTGGAGTAGAGCACAATCTTCCATCCCCTGGAGAAGGCTCCTTGCGGAGGGAATGGCAGGGGTCGCGCCCGCGGTCGGAGACGCTCCCGGCGGGAGCAACGCCACGGCCAGGGCGCCCACCAGGGGAATCTTGGATTTGGAGCTCATCCCATCGTTCCTTGGAGCCTCGCTTCAGCAGCCGGCCGATCTGCGCTTCGTCGGCGCCGGCGTTGACGGCAGCGGCGCCGGAGCCGCAGGGCGGCCCGCGCGGCCTGTGCCCGGCATGGCTTGGGATCGGACGCCGCCGCCGGGCAACGGCACGGCGCGCACGGCGCGCTTCAATTCGCTTTCTTCCCAAAACGCTTCAAGCCCGCCGTGCGGAGCTTTGATGGGGCGCGTGGTTTTCTGTGAGAGAATGCCGCCCACGCCCGCCCGGCCCCCCGCCCAGGCTCCGGGCGGTGTGACCCTGCCTGGCGGGCATCACGCCTGCGAGGGCGCTCGTGTCGCCGTGCTCGCCAACACAAGCCCGTCGGGCAGCGTCTCCACAAACCGCCGGATCTCATCCCGCACCCGCCGGTAAACGTCCAGTTTCTCCTCGCCGTCCGGGAGGTGCCGCGTCAGTTCGGGGGGGTCCTCAAAGCCCGCATGCACCACCCTGCATTTGCCGGGGAAGACAGGACAGTGCTCTCTGGCGTGGCCGCAAAGCGTCACGACATAGTCAAATGACATCGAACCCAGCTCCTCCACCGTCTTGGAGAAATGCCCGGAAAGATCCACCCCCGCCTCCCCCATCACGCGCACGGCGTGCGGATTCATGCCGCGCTTCTCCATGCCGGCCGAAAACGGCTCCAGGACCCCGCCTTTCAGATGGCGCGCCCAGCCTTCGGCCATTTGACTGCGACAGGAGTTGCCGGTGCACAGAAACAACACCTTCACCTTGACCTGCGCCACGGACGGTTTCTGAGCCATAACGCTCTGCAAGTTAGCAAAGAAGCGATGAGTTTCAAGGGGATCGGCTCGCGGTGCCGCAGGACCACCCGCGCCGCGTTCTCCCTCGGCCCGGTCAGCAGCGGGAATGCGCCACGACAATCCGGCTGTCCCGGGTGATCCAGAGCCTCAAAGCCCGCCCCCAGGGAGTCCCATCCCGGCGCACCCCCCGCTGCAACCTCGAAGAGCACAAACGCGTTGGCTTATTTGAGTTCCTTGACGACGACATGGTCGGTGCCCCAGCATCCCGTGTCCAGCATGGCCTGCCTGCCCCCCGCATAGGAACCGCAAATCCACATGTTCACGGTGTGAGTGCCCGTGCCCAGGCCGGTGAAGATCCCTGTGATGCTGGTGGGGATGCCGCCTCCGCCGGCTTCGGCAAACCTCAGGCTCGCGCGGGCACGGCCATTCGTGGTCGCCGTGTCATCCACGCGCAACTCGAATACGGCGCCGGTGGCAGAATTCGTCATGGTGCCGACGTAGACTCGGCCGTTGAAGGTGAGTTCGATTGTGGAACCGGCCAGCTGTTTGGTGAAGGAGCCAATGTTGACCAGTTTGGTGTAGGTGGTGCCATACGACACACTGGGGTGACAGGTCACGTCCAGGACCGTCGTCCGCACCAGGCCGGCGCTGGTCAGCCCCGAACCATCGCCCGCGAAGCCCGCAGCCGCCACAGTCCCGTCCGCGGTCCAGTTGCCGTAGATGCGGCCGTGACCCGCCTCATTGACCCAAAACCTATGATGGCCCTCACCATTGAACACCTCGAAGAAGCCAAGCAGGGCGGGGTTGGCATCCCGGTCAATCGTGAACTCAAGGTCGCCGGGGGAATTGAGGCGCAGGCTAAAGATTTCACTGCGCAGCGAGCTGGACGTGATGGTGCCCGGCACGGTGAGGTCCGGCGTCGTCAGCGGGCCTGTCATGGTGTCGCCGGCCTTCAGCACGTAGCGCCCATCCACGCTGGCGGTGTTCAAATCTGCCGCCGTGATGCTCCCGTCCGCGATCCCGGAGCTGGCCACAGCGTTGGCGGCCACGCCGCTGGCCGTTCCGGCCACGGCCGCCGCCCCCGCGTAAATGGCATAGGGCGACGGCAACACTCGTGTCCGGGGGGTTAGGATTTCGTATGCGCCGACACTGGCGCCCGCCCGCACCCCGACCTCTAACCAGCGTGCCGATCCTTCAAAGGCCCCGGCCCCGAAGTCCAGCGACACGGTGAACAAACCGTTGGTCACCTGCTGGTCGTTCACCGTGACCGGTGCGCCGATCTGGCTCGGCCCGGAGGCCGCCTTCCACAGGGTGAACTGCAAATCGTAAACACCCGTGGCCGGCGCATTCCCGTCATCCAGCCGGCCCTGGTAGGTGAAGATCGTGTCCTGGGCACAGGCCACGGTGACGCTGCCGGCCGCAGCCAACAGTCCGAAGGTGACGATGATGTTTCTGATGTTCATGATGTTGTTTGTTCTTCCGGTTGATGGCCGGGCTTGCGTTTCCGTCTGGCCCGTGTTGCGTCTCACTGTTTCACCCAGCCCCTGGACGGCTGACAAGGCCAACCCCGCCGGCATCGGCGGTGGAACTGCCGCTGTGGATGATCATCACCCGCCACCTGCGACGGCCACCCGCCTGGCTTCCCAGTCCGCGGCCGCCTTCCCGTCGCCGCCGTGCGGGTGGGGGTTCATTCAAGGGGTCTCATCCCGTTGGCGCTCGCGCTGGCGGCCGAAATGCCCCGGGCGGACCCGGCCGGGCGTGGCCGGCAATCCGACAGAAAACAAGCCGCAAGAATCGCTGTCAGGTGACGACCGCAACGGGTTGGAGACGGATGAACTCTGCTCCACATGCAACGGCAAACATTAACCTTCATCCTCCCCTTTTCGTCAAGCTTGGCCAATGGAATGCCCGTGCTCCCATCGCCGGGCAAGACCCTGCAACAGGCGTTCCCCAAGCAGGCGGCCATCCGCCATGCCCGGCCCCCCGCCGCCGGTGCGCGCCGCGGCCGGCACTTGACGGCTCTCCGGCAACGATGACAATGCCTTTGACAATGACCGCCCCAATGGAAACGATCCTGGGCCTGACGGGAATCGAACGCCTATGAGTTCACTCATCCTCGCCGCAGCCGTCGCGTCTCTGGCGCAGACGGCGGAATCGAACCCGCTCCTGAAGGAATGGCGGACGCCCTTCGGCCTGCCGCCCTTCGCGGAGATCCGCGAGGAGCATTTTCTCCCGGCGATCAAGGAGGGCATGGCGCGGCAACGCCGGGAAGTTGCAGCGATCACTGCGTCAAGTGAGACGCCCACCTTTGCCAACACGATTGAAGCCCTGGAGCGGTCCGGGCGCGACCTCGACCGCGCCGGCACCGTGTTCCGCTTCCTGACCGGTGCCGAGACCAATGACAGGCTCCAGGCGCTGGCGACGGAGTTGGCGCCGCTGCAATCCGCCCACCGCGACACCCTCCTTCTCGATGACGCGCTCTTCCGCCGCATCAAGGCGGTCTGGGACGCCCGCGGCTCGCTTGCACTCACGCCGGAGCAGCGAATGCTGATGGAGCGAACCTACAAACGGTTCGCGCGCGGCGGAGCCCTGCTGGACAACGCCGGCAAGGAGAAGCTGCGTGTCCTGAACGCGGAACTGGCGTCGCTTTCGGTCCGATTCGGGGACAACCTGCTGAAGGAAATGAACGCCTGGCGTCTGGTGGCGGATCGCCGCGATGCCTTGAAAGGGTTGCCTGGCCACCTGGTTTCCGCCGCGGCAGACACGGCCCGCAAGGCCGGGCTCGACGGCAAATGGGCGTTCACACTGCACGCGCCCAGCCTGTGGCCCTTCCTGCAGTATTGCCCCAACCGCGAGTGGCGGCGGCAGATCTTCACGGCATACACCACGCGCGGCAACCACGGAGACGGCACCGATAACAAGGCCGTGGCCAGCCGCACCGCGGCGCTTCGGACCCAAAAAGCCCGCTTGCTCGGCCACCCGACCTGGGCGGACTTCGTCCTGGAAGAGAACATGGCGCGCACGCCGGCTCGGGTATACGAGTTGCTCGACCAGTTGTGGGGGCCGGCCAAAGCGCTGGCTGCGCGCGAAGCCGAGGCGTTGCAGGCAGCCATCAAGGCCGAGGGCAACGACTTTCCGTTGGAGCCTTGGGACTGGTTCTATTACGCCGAGAACGTGCGCCGGGCGGCATACCGACTCGATGAATCGGCGCTGCGGCCCTACTTCAGGCTGGAGAACGTCCGCGAGGGCGCGTTTTGGGTGGCCCGCAAGCTCTACGGGATCACCTTCACCGAGTTACAGAACATGCCGGTGCACCATCCGGAGGCCAGGCTCTTCGAGGTCAAAGACGCCGATGGAACGCACCTGGCGGTTTTTATCGTGGACGATCATCCGCGCGCGGGGAAGCGATCCGGCGCGTGGAGCACGCAGTTGCGCGGCACGTGGATCGAGGAAGGCAAATCCGTCCGGCCCCTGGTGGCCAACGTCTGCAACTTCTCGCGTCCCGCCGGCGACGAGCCGGCATTGCTGACGCTGGATGAGGTCGAGACGCTCTTTCACGAGTTCGGCCACGCGCTGCACAGCATTCTCTCGCGGGTCCGCTACCGGAGTCTCGGCGGCACCCCGACGGATTTTGTGGAGTTGCCCTCGCAGATCATGGAGAACTGGGCACTTGAACCGGAGGTGTTGGCGCATTACGCGCGGCATTGGCAAACGGGTGAAGAGATTCCCGCGGCGCTCGTCGAGAAGATCCACAAGGCCTCCACGTTCAACCAGGGCTTCAAGACGGTGGAGTATCTCGCCGCGTCGTTGCTTGACATGGAATGGCACACCCTGGCCGCCGCGGCGGAACCGGACGCGCCGACGCTCGAGAACGTGGCGCTCGCACGGATGAACATTCCCAAGCAAATCGTGCCCCGGTACCGCTCCACCTATTTCCAGCACATCTTCTCCGGGGGTTACTCGGCGGGGTACTACAGTTACATCTGGGCCGAAGTCCTCGACACCGACGCGTTCCAGGCGTTCAAGGACAAAGGGTTGTTTGATCAAGCCACGGCCCGCTCCTTCCGCACGAACATCCTCGAGAAAGGCCACAGCGAAGAGCCCATGGTGCTCTACGAGCGCTTCCGCGGCCGCGCCCCCAGTGTTCAACCGTTGCTGGAAAAGCGCGGCTTGAAGTGAAATGCCGTTCCGGGAGCGGGTAAGCCTTGCGATTCGCCGATGCCTATGAAGCCGCACCCAAACCCGGAGCACCCTGTGCCCAACAACATCGCCGCCTTCACCCTCCTGCTCCTCGCCGGCTTCGGCTGCACCTCGCCCGCCGCAGCTTCACCGGCGGCCGCGCTGACCCCAACGCCGCAACCGCTCACCGCCGCCGCGCTGACAACCGAATCGCCCGGTGCCTCCGGCGCGGACACGGTCTCGTTGGATGCGGTTCGCCGCGAGGCGCTGGCCTACGCCGACACGCTCCGGGTGCCGGGCAAACCCCCCGGCTGGTATTTCGACAGCCCCGGAAAAACCAACGCGCCTTCGCTCTACGCCTCCTGCGATGTCGCCCACATGCGCACCGTGATGGGCGAGGACTTGCAAAAGACATTGACGCCGGCCCAACGGCAGGCCTGGGCCGATCACATCAATTCCTTCGCCCGGCCCGACGGCACCTACGGGCCCGCCCGGATCCACCATTCGCCGCAACACGCCAACGGCATGGTCGTGGGCGCGCTCGGCGTTTTGGGCGGAAAACAAAAGCACCCCGTGCGGCTCTATGACGCGTTCGACGCCGTGGACGAAGTTGGCCCGTGGCTGGAGACGATCGACTGGCGCAGGCAATGGAGCGGCTCGCACCTGTTCTGGGGCGGCATGCATTGCTTCAGCCTGAGCCGCCGCTGCACCGGGGCCTGGCGCCGCGCCGTTTTCGACTGGCTCGACGCCCATCTGGATCCGCAGACCGGCTGGTGGCGGCGGGGGGTCCCGCCGGCCGGGCGCTTCGAGCCGCTGGGCGGCGGCGCCCATATCTGGCCGATCTACCAGCATCACCAGCGCCGGTTCCCGCATCCGGAGCGCGTGATCGACAGCATCCTCGCGCTGCAAAAACCCGATGGCTCCTGGCTGAACTACGGCAATTACATGGAACTCGACGCCCTCTATGGGCTGGTCTACATGAGTTCGCTCGCCCCGCACCACCGCCGGCCGGACCTGCTCGATGCCGCACGCCGCCATGGACAGGGCCTCGTCACACGGTGGCCGACGTTGCTGGCGCGCAAACCGGACTTGCACGTCGTGCTCGGCGCGGTGGGGGCTTTTGGTTTGCTGCAACAGCTGCTGCCGGAAACCTGCGTGGACGACGTCCGCTGGACTGACATCTTCAGCGACCGCCGTCTGTACCAAACCGCCGCCGTCGAGGCGCCGTGAGTTTCGCACGGGGTGTGGACGATATTTTCCGACGAAATCCTCGCATCCCAGGATGCGAACAGGCAGCCTCGCGTCGTGGCGCGAGCAGTCCAGTTCATTGCGGCCGTTGTGTTGGGCAGTTTCCTCGTGACCGGGGAGAATGGCGCCGCGGATCGGGACATGCCGGCGGCCGGGAATACCGCGTCGGCCGGACGTCCGGCCCTCCCCATGGGCCTCGCGGCCCGACCCGTCACGCTGGTGGACCAAGGCGTGCCGCGGATGACGTTGCTGCCCGGAAGCGTGCCCGAGCCCGTGGCGGAATTGCAGCGTTACCTCGAGCGAATCTCGGGGACGCAATTGCCCCTTGGCAAGCCGCAGCCGGGCGCGCGCGGCGTGTTCGTGGGATTGGCCTCGGATTTTCCGTGGCTGGCGCGGACGGACCTCGCGCACCTGGGCGGGGAAGGATTTCTTTTGAGGAGCGACGGCACGAACCTGTTCCTCCTCGCGCACGAGGCTCCGGGGGTGCAGCATGCGGTCACGACGCTCCTGCAGACGCTGGGATGCCGGTGGTTTTTCCCGGGGCCAACGTGGGAGGTGGTGCCGCGACGCCCCACCGTGACGGGAGCCTGGGATCAGCGCGGCGTCCCCAGCTTTCCCATGCAGCGGAAGATCTGGTACGGGTTCGGCACCTACCGTCCGTGCGAACAGGAGTTCGACGCATGGCAACGCCACAACCGCATGGGCGGGCCGGTCGCCATTTCCATCGGCCACACCAGCCACGGCCTGGATTTCAAGGCCGATTTCGAACAACACCCGGATTGGTTTGCGCTGGTTGGGGGCCAACGCAAACCCACCAAGCCCTGTTACAGTCATCCCGCGGTCCTCGAGCGCGCCATCCGCCACGCGCTGGCGCAGGCGGGCCGCGGCGCCGCCATGATTTCCATGACGCCCCCCGATGGCCTGGGCTATTGCGAGTGCGACCGCTGCTTCGCCGTGTTCCAGGGCGCAAAGCCCTATGCGGCGCACGGCACTTTTTTCGCGAAGCGTCCCGACGGTCTGGTGGTGAACGTCACCTCGGAAACGCTGTTCCACTTCATCAACCAGGTGGCGGCCGCTGTGGCCGGGAAATACCCGGGCACCTGGATCGGTTGCTACGCCTACAGCGCCTATTCGCATCCGCCATCGTTCCCGCTCCACCCGAAAGTATTTGTGCAGACCACCACCGCGTTCCGTCGAACCGACCTCACGCTGGACCAACAACTGGATGCCTGGAGCGCGCGCGCCGCCCAGATCGGCATCCGCGATTACTACAGCGTGTATCCATGGGATTGGGATTATCCCTCGGCCGGCAAACTCGCCCCAGCCGCCCTCCAAAAGGAATTGCAGTTCTTCCACCGCAAAGGCGTGACAAGCGTCAATGCCGAAGCCTCCAATAATTGGGGCCCGCGCGGCCTCGGCTATTATCTTGCGGCGCAACTCCTGTGGGATGTGAACGCCGACGTGCCGGGGCTGCTCCGGGACTTTTACCGGCAAGCCTTCGGTCCGGCGGCGGGCGTGATGGAGCGTTACTATGCCCGGTGGTACGGGTTGTCGGCGGCCGTTTCCACGCCGGAGCACCGGATCATGACTTCTGACACGACCCACCCGGTGCCATCATCCGCAACGGCACGCGGCGACCTGCAGCCGGAGCAAGCGGCTGTCGCGTTCAGCGTCGACACTCTCAAAGCCTCGTTCCGCGATCTCGACGAAGCGGCCTGGTTGGTTCGGGACTCGCCGGCGTGCCGCGCCCGGGTCGATCAACTGCGCATGTACTGGCATTACCTCTACTTGCGGCACCGGCTGGATCAAGCCGCGCGAAGCGGGAACCACGAGGCGATTCGGGAAGCCATCGGGGCCGAGTTGACGTTTGGCGGGCGGCTGGCGCACGTGAATGTGATCCACACGCGCCCGCTGCTGGGCAAGGCGCTGCTGCGACGGTTCAAGAAGTTCGAGCCGCTGCTGGCCAATCTGCCCGAAGTGCAGCGGGAAGGCCAGGGCTGGCGCCAGGTGGGCACCCCGCCTTCACCCGCCGAGTTGGCGCGGCTTTGGCAACTCGACACCACAGCCTTGGGTTTGGGGGTCATGCGTTAGCCCGCATTTTTCACCGCCCTGTGAGACATGCAGGTTAAGCAACGGTTGCTGGCATGCGCCCCCGCCATCCTTCGATGGCTGTCAAGGCTTCCGAAATCCCATCTTCCTTTTGACGTGTCTCCCGCCGCGATTCATGGCGCGGACCGGCTGTCTGCCCCCCAGACGGCACGAATCGCCGCCTCGTCGCCATAGCCGTCAGGCACCGCCAGGCTCGCATTGTTGGCATGATACCATCGCTTCTTGTCCAGGGGCGACACGAGCGTCCGGCTGCCGGGCGGCGTGGGCCCGAATCAGGGCAAGCACCTGTGCGTAGTGATGGAGTTCGCGGTCGTTGTGGTTCATCAGCTCGGTCTGGCCCAGGTGAATGGCTTCACACCCCACATCAATGAACGACGCGCCCAAAAAGTGAAACCACAGCTTGGTCTCCGGCCGGCTCACATCCGACACCGACTGGCCTGTTCTCCAGTGATCCTTGAACCGTCCGTTCGGATACAGCATGTCGGCGTAGCGGAAATGTCTCTTTTGCGGCGGCCGGCCGGGAGCGACAAAGACCCATTCCGGCACCGGCACCTGCTCCACCTGGGTGGTCACGATCTCGAACGGTGGGATGACATGGCCTTCCGAGGCCGTGCCGGATTGTCCTTCGCAAGGGATCAACGCGAGAAGGCAGGCCGCTGCCAGGCGCGCAGTCCGACCTGCCCCTCGGGCAACCGGGTGATGCATCATGCCTTTTCGTTACTCCCACCGCGGCCGGTGCGTCCACTGAAATCGCCCCGGTCCAACCCCCCGACGCCCGACGCGCTGTGCCGCTGCTCTCAATACCTTTGCAATTCGGTGACGGGCACGCTCGCTTCATAGCGGCCGACAATCCGCAGGGTGATTTGCCCGGAATAAGCGTCCACGCGGCTCGCCGCCATCTCGATCGGCTGCTGCTGGGGCCGCGGATCCACGGCTTTGAGCGGGACGGTCAACAACGGCTGCGTTGTCTTGCCCAGGAGGGCCAGTTCGAGCGAGCCCGACGCGGAGCGGCGGGCGGCGAGCGTGCACTGGGGCACGGAGGCGGTTCCCCCGTCGTGGGTTACTTCCGCAAGACGCAGTTCACCCACGGGTACCGGCGAATAGTCGCGCATGGGGGCCAGTTCGTGGAGCCACAATTGCCCGAGCGGCAGGGTGTTCCGGCCCAGGGCGCCCAGGGTCTCGGAATCGAGCTTGGCTTCGGGCAGGACCATCGCGCCGTAATCGCCATGGCGCATCGCCACCGCGCGCTTCACATCGACATCCGTGGGCAGAGGCGTGTCCGTCAAGCGGGCCAGATCCAGGCTCGCGAGAAAGGCGTATCTCAAGGTCTCTTCGCGGCTCAGCGGCTCCTGGGCCGTGGCGGCCTGCAAGCTGATGGCAAACGTGAGGAGGGTCAGTGTCTTTTTCATGGTGCGTGTTTGTGTTTGGTTCTGTGTTCGTGTTCGGTTTGACCGACATCCCAGGTAACGCCACGGCCCCCGATGCGGTTACATCGCAGCTCGAACCCGGCACGGCGCGGCGTTCCCGGCCCACGCGGCCATCACCCGATTACGGCTTGGGCTCGACGCGCAGGAGATCCAAGTCCAGGTCGGACGGTTTGGGTTTGAAGGCTTCGAACGCCCGCCGTTGTTCCGGCGTCAGCTCGCCTTCGACATCCGCGATCAGACGACAGATGACGTTGGTGCTGCGGGCGATGGTCTCCTTGCGAATCTGCCGCAACTCGGAGACCGCGCGATCGAGGTGCGCCTGCAGGCGCGGTTGCTGCTCCGGGCTGGGTTGAACGACGCGGTCGAATTCGCGCGCGACGTGGACATTCCAGTTTTCGGGGTTGTTGCGGTGTTCGAGTCGTTGGCGGGCCAGGCGGTGTCCGATCAATCCGCCTGCCAGTCCGCTGCTCAGGGTGACGGCGAGAAGCGCCACGACGATCTTCCAGTGTTTCAAAGCTTTCATAGGGTCCAAACCAATGCCGCCACCGCGTTCTCGATCCCCGGCGCGAGCGGATGCGCTCCGGCGAGGTGAGGCAGCTCCAGGACGGCACAGACCGCCAGCAACACCAGCACGCCGGCCAGACAACGGACGGCGAACCGCAGCCAGACGCTTTCGGACGAACCGGATTCCGATCGCAGGGCCCGCGCAGCCACCCGGGCCGCAAATCCAAACGGCGCCTGCCCGGCGGGGGGCTCGGCGCGTCGCGCGTGCGCGGCGCATTCCTGCCATTTGTCGTCAAAGGATTTCATGGGGGTGTTCCGCCTTGAACCGGCCGGCCAGCTTCCGCAGCCTGGCTCGGGCGCGAAAGGCGCGGACCTTGACAAGCGTCCGGCTCCAGCCGGTGAGTTGACTGATCTCGCGCACCGATTGCCCGTCGAGGTCGAGCAAGCGGATCACGAGGCGGTCGGCCGGGGCAAGCATCGAAAGCATCCACGCGATGGCCTCGCGCGCCGCCGCAGGCGCCGTGTCGGGTGCGGCCGACCCCTCGGTTGTCAGGTGGCGCACCCACGCCGCCTCCGACTCGTCCAAGTCGCTCAGCCGCCACTCCGGACGGCGCTTGTCGGCGCGCAGGGCATCGAGACAGGTCCGGACCGCCAGTCGGGAGACCCAGTGTTCGAGCGGCACCTGGGGGCGGGCTCTGTAGCGGTCGAGCCGGGCGAACACGCGCAGGAACACCTCCTGCGCCAAGTCCTCTTCTTTAACGTGAGCAGCACCACTGTCGATCTCGGCGGTTGGACGATCGCCGGCGCAAGCTTCACTTTCCCGCCCGGCGCAGCCCTGGCTCCCGGTGGCCTGGTGCTTCTGCTCAAGACCAATGCCACCTCCGCCGCCGCCTTTCGCAAGGCCTGCCAACGCTCCACGGCCAGCCAGATCAACTCTACGTGATTAAAGCCTCGGCAGATGTGGCACAGTGGAGCCCGATTCTGACCAACGCTGCTGGAGCCGACGGGAGGATCCCGCTTCCTGCCGCTGGTGTTCGCACAAGGGTTTGTGGCGACGTTGTTTTTTGGCTGGCTGCCCCTGCACCTCCTGGAACGATTGCCCACACGGGTCCGGGCACCGGGATGTGTTTCAATGAGTTGGTCGTTCTTAAGCAGAAACGGCGGCGTAACCGACTCATGAGTGTTCATGGCCCTTGTGCACGAAGCACGAGCGCTAGTTTTTGGAGGTAGAATTCGTCGGCGCGGCACCAGGGCAAATCCAAGTAACGGCGGAGGCGTTCGGCGGGTTCCTGCAACACGAGCGCGCGGGCGGTGAAGATGTCGAGGGGCGTGGTGGGCAGTTGCATGGGCGCCTCGTTGCGCATGAGTTGCTCGACGTTCCATGCCAGCCACCAGCCCGGGCGATGATAGTCCACATAAGTGGCCATGAGCCGGTGCTCGATGTCTCGCGCGTGGGCTGCGATCAAGGCGGCCACGTCCGGCGTGAGCCGCCGCCACCGGGCGATCACCATTCGGCCGTGCGGTACGCGGCATAGCACCCCGCCGCGCGTATGGGCCAGTTCGTATTGGAGGCGCTCGCGCATCGCCTGGCGGGTAAGCCGGAGCGCGTCCTGCAAGGCGGCGTCATCCCCCGCCGCCTTGGCCAGCCGACAATACGCGATCAAACCCGCGAGCCGCGAATTGCCGCAGTCATCCATGTCTTTGGGCGGTGGAAGTCGAAGCCGATCACGCAGTTGTTGCCAGTGCTCGCCCACGAAGCCCGCGCCCGACGGAATGCGGGACCAGAGCCAGAGCGGGTAAAGGCGCGCAAGATCGTCGAGGACCGGTTCCTCGATAATGCGCATCAGGGAACGCGGAACGTCGTAAGGCACTCGTGATTCTCCGGCGTCGGGATCCTGCGTTTTTCGCAAGGCGGTTTCGACCAGGGTGGCCATGTGCCGGTCGGCCTGCTTTTGGAGTTCGTCGTCCAGGAATTGGCGACAGAGAAGGAGCGTGCAGAGCGTCTGGCTGGGATCGTTGAAGACGCGATAAGACTCCTCGGGGGCCTTGCCGGCGGGCAACACCAGCGGACGCCAACGCTGGCTGATCAATTCGCGCACAGCAAGTTGGAGTTGCGTCCGAACGTTGGCCTCCTCGCGTGGTGCCGGAGCGCTCGGTTCCCAAGCCGGTTTCCAGATGAACTCGTCGAATGCGCCATCGGGAATAGCCGCGACCGCTTCGTTGGCTTTCGCGTTGAGGGGTGCCGCCAAGGTTCCAGCGACCGGGCCCGGCAGGGCTTCGAGCAGGTTCTTCAAGCGCGGCGTTGCCAGCGTGTCCCAATCCCATGGCAATTCCTGCACCCGTTTCCATTCGTCCTCGGATAGCTTCGGAGCGGCTGAAGGAATGCGCCCGGGTGGAGGCGCACCCGGGGTCATGCGATACGCAACCAGCCCGCAGCCCGAATTGATCTCGTGCGTGGGCACATAATAGAAACTGTCGCCCGCGATGCTGACCGGCACGTCCAGCGCGGAACCGCCGCCATAAACCGCCGTGCCACGGATCAACCATTCTTTGCCGGGGGACAGGTCACGCCCGCGCCACGCGTCCAGTCGGATGGCGAGCGCTTCGTCTTTGGCCGGTTCGTGGATGTTCAGGGCAAGCGGCTCCGGGTATCCCTTCAACGTGTCCAGGTCGAGCGCATTGACGTTGTCCTGGTGCGTGTTTAGCAGCAATCGTCCAGCCGCGCTGAGCTGGCATTGCTCGTCATGCACCAGCAACATGCTGTCGTGCCAGCCGTAGGTGCGGGTCTGGTCCATCAACGGCGTGATGTGCCCGGTGGCCGTATCAAGATAGCCGACATTAAGAAACGGCGAGTAATGTTGGTAGCGGCTGCGCAGGAGCACTTGGTATTTTACGATCACACGCCCATCCGCCGTGACGACCGGCGGCGCGCCCGGCCCGTTCATGCTTTCGGAAGCAACGATCGGCGCCACGCAGCGCTGCCGGCCGGTTTCGGGATCGAGCACGAAAAATGTCTGGTAGGCCGGCTCGGCGATCAGGCGGCGACGCAGGTAATCCAATTGGGCCGAATACGTCTCGGGCCTTTCGAGTTGGAGAAAGTTCCTGGCTCGCAGACGCTGGTTCTCCTCCTTCGAGTGCCGCCAACTGGCGAAGTCGCCGAACACCTCGCGCACCATTTGCAGGAGCAAGTCTTGAAATCGGTTGTAGCCGATCACCGGTTGCGTGGTCACCATCACCGAACCATCCGGCGCAATCACCGGGTGATAACCACGCATGGACGCCCCCGGCAAGAGCTCGCTGCGCCAAAGTTCGCGCCCGTCCGCCAGAGAAAAGGCGTGGACGCGCACCGCCTCGCTTCCGATATGGACACAGCCCCTTTTGGGATCAATGGTCGGGCTGTTGAGCAGGGGCGCTCCCGTGGGAGCACGCCAGCGGAGCCGGCCGGTGTCGGCCTCGAACGCGTAGAGGTGTCCGTCGCGGCTGCCAACGCACACCACGCCGGCGTGGATGGCCGGCGCGTTCCAAATGGCCGCGCCAGTCTGATGCCGCCAAGCCGGCTTGCCGTCACTTGCATGGACGGCATGGATAACTCCATCGGCCGCGCCGAAGAACACCTTGCCCGCTCCGAAACCGGCCGCGTGCAAAATGGGCCCATCCGCCTTGAAGCCCCAAAGGTCCTTGCCGGTTTCGGCATCCATCGCGTGCAGAACGCCGGCGAGCGTGCCGAGGAAGACTTTATCATCGGCGAGGACCGGTTGCACGCCGGCTTGGAGACCTTCATCGGCAAACAAACGATACCATTTCCGCGCGAACGGCGGCCGAAGTTCTGTCGTCGTGGCGCCGGACCGCTGGGCATCGTGCCCAAGCATCGGCCAGTCGTCGGCAAAGGCGGGTAGAGCCAGGATCAGGAAGATCAGAGAACGTGCCGGCAGCGCGGACATGGGAGGACGTTAAAGCTCCTTTCGCCGTGTGCAAGCCGGGAGTCGCCGCAAGCGCGATCGAACACTTTGGATCTGGTGGCGAGGGAACCGGGACTCCTCAAGATGTCGTGCTCGATGGTCGCGACATGATGCCGCTGCTCACCTGCAACGCGTCGGGCCCACACAACATCGTTGTCGGCTCGCGCCATTCGAGCACTACCCACCAACTGACTATCCCGGGCGGCAAACCGGTGACACGCCCAAGTCAATGATGCTATTTGACCTCCTCGAAGATCCCGGAGAACAGCGCGATATCGCAGCACAACATCCGGAAATCGTGGCGCGACAATCCCAATCCGAGCCTCGGTCTGTGCCCTTCGGCGCTGAAGCCGGGCAACCTTCGCCCCCTTCATCCGCCGGCTGGACACGTTCGTGCTGACCAACGGCGCGCTGGGTTGCAAGGCGCCGGGAGGGTCCGTCACAACCTTCTTCGCCAAGAACCGCCCCAATCCTTGAACTAATCGGCGACTCTGTTAGTCCAACTTAAAGCAACCTCATGAAACCACTCACGCTGCTCCTCCTCGCCAGCCTCACCCTGGCCACCCACGCCGCCGAACGCTGGGACAACCTGACCGCGCGCACGGACATCGGTGCGCTGGGGATCGGCAACTTCAACAACCCTGCTCACCAAACGCGCCGACTGCCCGATCCCAAACCCCGGCTGGTCGTCTTGACCGACATCGGTGATCAGGACGGCATCGCGGACTGGATGTCCAGAGCGTTTCCAGGCTTGAATTACACGCTCTCCGAGACGCCCGCCGGCCGAGACAAGCGCGAGGGGACCTACCGCGAGCTGAATTTCTTGCGGCCAAGAAACGGCGCCCAAAAACCCGTGCAAGGCAGCTCGGCAACGCCGACGCAATTCGTTTCTGATTGATGCGTAATGACTTATCCAGGCGATAGTTGACCGATTGACCGAGCGTCATGAAAAACCAGGCAACCAAAACCCACGCGACTGACACGTCAAACCCCCCCTGTCAGTCCCCTCTGTCCCGTCCGCCCGGCGGCTCGCGCACCGTGTTGAGCGCCTCAGCCATCCTGATGGTCCTCCTGTTCAGCGGGCTGCCGCCAGCCGCATGGGGCGCGGCCGGGCCGAAAGTCGGGGATGAACCGTCGTGGCCCAATCCGGATTGGCCCCGCGCCGCGCCTGCGGAAGCCGGCATGGACGGAGCCGCACTGGCGCAGGCCCGCGACTACGCGCTCACCGGCGGGGGCTCCGGTTGCATCCTCCGCCACGGCAAACGCGTGCTGGCCTGGGGCGACCCGAAACAGCTTTACGATTTGAAATCCACCACCAAATCGTTTGGCGCCACGGCGCTCGGTTTGGCGGTGATGGACGGCCACGTGCGGCTCGACGACTTGGCCAGGAAGTTTTGCCCGGATCTCGGCGTGCCGCCGGAGACAAACGCCCAAACCGGCTGGCTGGACAAGATCACGTTGCGGATGCTGGCCACCCAGACAGCCGGTTTCGAAAAACCCGGTGGGTTCGGCAGGCTCCTCTTCGAGCCGGGCACGAAATGGCATTACAGCGATGGCGGCCCCAACTGGCTCGCCGATTGTCTCACCCGGGTTTACCGGCGCGACCTGAACGAAGTCATGTTCGAGCGCGTGTTCAATCCCATCGGCATCGGCCGGCAGGATCTGCGCTGGCGAAACAACGCCTACCGTCCGCGTCAACTGGACGGCATTGCGCGGCGCGAGTTTGGCGCCGGGATCAGCGCCAACATTGAGGCCATGTCGCGGTTCGGTTACCTCTACCTGCGCGAGGGGCGATGGAACGACCGCCAGTTGTTGGAGCCCAGCTTCGTCGCCTTGGCCCGCCGAAGCGCACCCGACGTGGCCCGACTGCCCGTGCTGGAGCCGCCGACTCCGGCCGACCGTTTTGGTTCTTCCTCGGCGCACTACGGGTTGCTGTGGTGGAACAACAACGACGGCACGCTCGCCGATGCGCCCCGCGATGCGTTCTGGACCTGGGGACTGTACGACAGCCTTGTCGTCGTCATCCCCAGTCTCGACCTCGTGGTTGCGCGCGCCGGCAAATCGTGGCAGCGCCACAAAGGCGCCGGCCATTACGAGGTTCTCAAACCGTTTCTCGGCCCCATCTGCGCCGCCGCCCGCCCCGCATCCCGTCGCCACCCAGCCGCGCCGCCGGTCCCGACCAGCCCGGTCATCCGCCAGATCCGGTGGGCGCCCCGCCCCACCATCGTCCGGCGCGCGCGCGGCAGCGACAATTGGCCGATGACGTGGGCCGATGATGACGCGCTCTACGCCGCTTACGGCGACGGCAACGGCTTCGAGCCGTTCACGCCGGAGAAACTGAGCCTGGGCTTTGCGCGCATCACCGGCAGCCCGTCAGACTTCAGGGGCGTCAACCTCCGCTCGCCCACGGGCGAGGCTCGCGGCGACGGGGCCAGGGGCCGGAAGGCCAGCGGCCTGCTATGCGTGGAGGGCGTGCTCTACCTGCTCGCGCGCAATGCCGGCAACGCCCAACTGGCCTGGTCCGGCGACCACGGAGCGACATGGACGTGGGCCAGCTGGAAATTCACGAGCAGCTTTGGCTGCCCCACCTTCCTCAACTTCCAAAAGAACTATGCCGGAGCCCGCGACGCATTCGTCTATCTCTACTCGCCCGACCACGACAACGCCTACGAACCGGCCGACCGCATGGCGCTCGCCCGGGTGCCTTCGCATCAAGTGCGCGTCCGGGATGCTTATGAGTTCTTCGTGCAACGGGATGCCAAGGGCCAGCCGGTCTGGACGAAGGACATCGCGCGGCGCGGCGCCGTGTTCATGAACCCCGGCCGCTGCTATCGATCGGGCGTCACGTTCCACGCGCCCCTCAACCGTTACCTGTGGGTCCAGATTCTCCCCCAAAGCGGGCACCCCCAGGGGCCGCGGTTCCAAGGCGGCTTCGGTGTTTACGACGCGCCGGAGCCGTGGGGCCCGTGGACCACAGCGTTCTTCACCGAGCGTTGGGATGTCGGCCCGGGCGAGACGGCCTGCCTGCCCGCCAAGTGGATGAGCGCCGATGGGCGGACCGTGCATCTTGTGTTCTCGGGGGACGACCATTTTTCGGTGCGCCAGGGCACCCTCGTCCCGCAACCTCAACAAAACACAGGGTCCCCATAAAACGCTTCTTTCCCGTTCAACGGGGACCCGTTCAATTGACCCTTTGACGGCCTGCCTGAGCAGCCTGTCATGAACCCCCGGCGACGCCCGAAGCTCCGGCAGGAACCCAAATTCACGTAATGCTGGATGGGTTCAGGAACTCATGTCACAATGGTCTCCGAATTCAACCACCATGAAGACAATCACCCTCGCCCGATGCTCCGGCCTTCTGGCCGCCGTGCTGGCCACGGGCCACTGCATCCTGCTCGCCGGCTGCCAGTCCGCTTCCACCGGCAACGCCCCCGCAACGCCCCCCCCGGCCCCCCTCGCCGCCAACCCGCGGCCTGTCGTTGTGCACGACTTCGCATTTGATGCGGCCCGGTTGCACACGGACCAGGGCCTCTTGGGGCAACGCCAAGGTCCGGTGATGCGGATGCGGCAGAACCTCCGCCCCGAGGAGACGCCGGCGGAGAAAGGCGCCCGTCTTGCCGAACTCCTCTCCGAAACCATCACCAAGGAACTGGTGGAACTCAACATCCCCGCCTGCCGGGCACCGCGGGGAAGCCCGGCACGCGCGAATGCCCTGGTGGTCGGCGGCCAGTTCATGGAGGTGGACGAGGGCAACCGCCTCAAGCGCGCGGTGATCGGCTTTGGCACCGGGGCGACCGAGGTGCTCGTGCAGGTCAGCGTGTACGATCTGCTGCAAAGCCGGGACCAGCCCATCCTGGTGTACGGCACGGGCACGGGCTCAAAACCCATGCCGGGCGGCATGGTGTTGATGAATCCCTACGCCATGGCCGCCAAATATGTCCTGTCCCGCAACGCCTCCGAAAAGGACGTCCGCAACCTCGGCAAGCAGATTGCCAAAGACCTTGCCCAAGTCGAAACGGGCAGCGCGCCCCGCCCCTGAGCCGCATTCCGGAAGATCCGCAGCCGGCGGATGCCAGCTTCCTGGATTCAGCTCGCGGAGGCGGACCCGGGCCTGCGCATCTGGGTGGACGGTTGCGGTGCGCCCGCGGTTGAGGGCGAAGCGAACCCGCCGCCAGTCCTTGCTTCCAGCCGGCGACCCGTGGCTGCCGTTGGAGGCAAGCCTCGACATCGAGGCGCGCGCGGCGAGCATTCAGGTGCTCGACACCGACGCGACGGTTTGGGTCAGCAGCGTTGACGGCAAACCGATCGCCACGGGCCGGCGGCTCCTCGTCACGCACCTGGCCGATCTGCAAAACAGCGACACGCGATACGGCGACCGCTCCCGCCAGGTGTTGCTGCCGTGGGGGCGTCTGCCCCACCTTGTTCGCGGCGGCCGCGCTGTGGTCGCACTGCGCGTCGCCCATGCCAGCCGCGCCACGCGCAGCGTCAGAAGACTGCCCCAGTCCGCAACGCTGAAATGGCCCCGCCCCGATTGTTACCGGCCGGCAGCCCACCAGATGGAGCGCGCCACCAATTGCTGGTAATGGGGGTTTTCGTAGGCGAAATGGTCGTGGCCCAGCTCGAGATACACCACCCGCGACTTGCCTTGCGTGCGCGCCCAGCCCAGCGGCTTGCCGCTCTCCGGATGCGTGGTCGTCAGGAGCGGGGTGACATCCGGACGAACCCGGAACCGCTTGTAAATCTCGTCGTGAATCGTGAAGTCCTTCAGCCCTTGGGTGATGGGATGGTCCTTGGCCAGGATCACGACCGGAATGTCCACATCGTGCTGGTAATCCGATTTCGGCCAGAGCGTGCCGCCTTCCCTCTCGTCCCTTAGCAGGTATTTGCCGCCAATGATCTTTTCGTATTCCGGCCAATCCTGGTAGGAGCCAAGCGCATGATGCGTGACGACCAGGCCGGTCCCTTTGTCGAAGAGCGCCAGGAATTTCGCCTTTTGCGCGTCGGTGATCGTTTGCACCATGTCGTAGAGGACCACGACATCGTAGGTCAGCAGGTCAGCACGGTCATAGGCTTCCGAGGACTTCCCCTGCGTGGCCGCCGTCAGGGAAACCTCCGTGTTGTGCTTGTAAGCCTGACCGAAGACGCAGCCCGGAACCACGCGGAAGAACGCCTCCTTCTCGAAGCCGTGCCCGCCCGTCACCACCAGGAATCTCAGTTTGCCCGATTCGGCCGCACGAAGAGGCCAGGCGACAATTGCCGACAGAACCAACGCGACAAGGACACGGGTCTTCATGGGGCGATCTTTGCGCCCCCCACAGAAGGGTCAAGCCTCGATATCACAGATATTTCCGTGGGAATTTCCACGGGGACCGATACTTGGGAATGGCAAGCTTGGCAGCCTCGCGGTCGCCCACGATGGCTTCTTTCTTCGGATCAAACCGGATCGAGCGCCCCAACTTCAACGAAAGCAGGCTCAGAACAATCGGCACGTCCACCTTGACATGGTAGAACACGCTGCAGCTCGGCTGCTGTCGCGACCGGATGCAGTCCAGCCACTCGCGCTCGTGTCCCGGGGAGGGTGGAATGGACTTGGGCGGCGGTTCCTTGCCCGCCATGCGGTCGCCCTCGGCCACGATTTTGAACATGCCGTAATCGGCGAACAGGGTGCCGCGGCTTCCGTGGAAATAGATGCCCAGGCGGCGGCGGGGCACGGGTTCGCCGTGCAGATCGAACCCATAACTGTTGGTGAGGGAGGACATCCAGGTCATCGTCAGGCCCGGATACTGCCAGAGCACCTCGTGATGATCGTAGGCGTCGCCGTCGTCCCGCAGGATGTAGCGTCCGCCGGCCGAGGAGGTCACCAGCGGGTAGCCCAGGTCCAGGGCCCACACGGGCAAATCGATGATGTGCGGCGCCATGCCGGGCGTCCAGCCCCCGCTGTAATCCATCCATGAACTGTGGTAATAGGCGTCCGCGGCGAGCGCAGGGTGGAATTTCCGATAGGGCGCGGGTCCGCACCACAGGTTCCAGTCGAGTCCCGGGGGCGGATCGCCGCCGGGCTGATTGCCGACGCCCTGGGGGGCCTGGTTCATGACATTGAAGGTGCGGACGGTGCCGATCTGGCCGAGGTTGCCGGCGCGGATATATTCGACGACGCGCCTGTAGTTTTCGCCGGCGTGAATCTGGGTCCCGATTTGGCTGATCCGATGGTGCTTTTTCACCGCGTTGCGCATCGCCAGGCTCTCCCCCAGATGCAGCGTCATCGGCTTCTGCACGTAGATGTCCTTGCCCGCCTCGCACGCCGCCACCGCCATCAGCGTGTGCCAGTGCGGCGGCGTCGCAATGATCACCCCGTCCAAGTCCGGCTGCTGCAGCATCTCGCGGAAGTCCGCGTAAACCTTGCAGGTGTCCTTGAACTGCTCCCGCACCGCGTTGCGCCGGGCCGGCCACACGTCGCACGCGGCGGTGACCACGACGTCGGGATGCTTCGCGCATTCGTTCAGGTTGCCCCGCCCCATCCCCCCGCAGCCGATCAATCCGACGTGAATCCGGCTGTTGGGAGCCGTGGCGGGGGCGGACGGGGCGGGCGATGCGGCCCCCGAGACGAGGCGGGGTGCGGCGAAACCGATGGCGCTCAGTGTGGCGGCTTTTTCGATGAAGGCGCGGCGGGTGAGGGAATCAGGGGTCTTCATAGTGAATGGCGTTGCACGGCCGATCTCACACCCGCCGCGCACGCGCATTCAAGCTCAATTATTGGGAAGGCGCGCATGGCGCGTGGGCGCATGCCGCGGCGGGACGGCACGCCCGGGTTTTGAACGGCGGGCAGGACGCGATCGGTTTGCAATGCCGCCGGGGCGCCGGGCTTTCAGGGCGCGTGGCGCCGCGAGGCGGCGGGGGACTCGTCATGGGGTGCGGCGCCCCGCTTGCGCCTCAGGACGGCCTGCCTGAGCACATACTCGACCTGGGCGTTGACACTGCGCAGTTCGTCCTGCGCCCAGGCTTCAAGTTCGGCCCACAGCGCCGGATCGATCCGCAACAGGAACGATTTCCGTTCCGCCATGCCGGATCAGTGGTAGAGGGTGCCCGTGTTCACCACCGGGTGCACCTCCGACTCGCCGCACAACACCACCATCAGGTTGCTCACCATCGACGCCTTCCGCTCGTCGTCGAGCTGGACGACGTTCTTTTCCGCCATTTCCTTGAGGGCCATGTCCACCATGCTCACCGCCCCGTGCACGATCTTCTGCCGCGCGGCAATCACCGCCTCGGCCTGCTGGCGGCGCAACATGGCCTGCGCGATTTCCGGCGCATACGCCAGATGCGTCAGGCGCGCCTCCTCGACCACCACGCCCGCCTTGGCCAGACGCTCGTGCAGCTCCTCGCTCAACGCCTGCGAGACCTCCGCCACATTGCTGCGCAGCGTGCTCTCGTTGTCCTCCCCGTGATCATACGCGTAGCAGCTCGCCAAATGCCGCAACGCCGATTCGCTCTGCGTCTGCACATACTCCTCGAAATCGTCCACGTCGAACACCGCCTGCGCCGTGTCCTGCACCCGCCACACCACCACCGCCGCAATTTCAACCGGGTTGCCCCGCTTGTCGTTCACCTTCAGCTTCTCCCCGTTCAGGGTTCGCGCCCGCAGGGAGATTTTGAACCGCGGCAGCGATTTGCGATGCGGCGGGGCCGCGCCGGCCTTGGCCGCGGCAGCCTGCGTCTGCGCCTCGGCGATCCGCGAGGCGATGCCGCCGCCGCGGGGGCCGTTCGAATAGAAGGGGTTGCCCCAATGGAACCCGCTCTCGCGCACCGTGCCCTTGTATTGCCCAAAAAGAACAATCACCCGCGCCTCGTTCGGCTGCAGGGTGAAGAAACCCACCAGCATCAGGATGCTGGCAGCCTCGGTCAACATCGACCCGACGAACAATGGCCAGACGGGGTGGCCGCCGTCGCCGACTCCTGCGGCAATGGAATAAACGAAGGCGGCGATGCTGCCGAGGAGCAAGGCGATGACGAGGGGGAGCATGACCCAGCCGTTGTGGACGCGGAGGGCGCGTTCACGATTCACATTCATGCGTGGTGTATTCATAATGTCGTGTTTAGAGCTAACCCATTCACATCATGGTTCACTTTGGTATCTCCTTGATATCATACTGCAATCTTCCGGTCAAGCTCTTTTTTCGGGGGCTTCGTCGTGCTCAGACGGTAGGGCGAGACTCCGTCGAGCCCCAATTTCCCCCCGGACGCTGCGATTATCCCAACCCGCGCACTCCGGGGAGGTTGGACGCCGGGGGATGCGGTGGTGAAGGGAAAGGCGAAGGGAAATCAGGGCTCGACGGAGTCTCGCCCTACCGGGGGGATGGGATGCGCATGAGGCGGAGGCGGCTGCGGCGCCGCATCCCATGCGCGGCGCCCTGGGGGTGGGGGGGGTCTGGGGCGGGTGGGGGCTCAAGATCGGGCTTGCAGGGCAGGTTTGAGCTCTGGTGTGATTTGCCGGTGCGGGCGTGACGCGACTGATGCAAACCCATCCCAGGCATTATTGCGGCGTGTTTGGTGTCTACGGGCATCCGAACGCGGCGGAGCTGGCGTATTACGGCTTGTTTGCGTTGCAGCATCGGGGCCAGGAGAGCGCGGGGATTGTGGCATGCGACGGCGGTCAATTCCGGGTGCACCGGGGGATGGGGCTGGTGTCGCAGGTGTTCGCGGGCGGGGTTTTGTCGGGTCTGAGGGGTTCGATGGCGATCGGGCACACGCGGTATTCGACGACGGGCTCGTCGCATTTGCGCAATGCGCAGCCGTTGACGGTGGACTGTGCGCGGGGGCAGTTGGCGATTGCGCACAACGGGAATCTGACGAACGCGGCGCAGCTGCGCGAGGAGCTGGAGAACCGGGGGTCGATTTTTCAGACGACGGTGGACAGCGAGATCATTTTGCATTTGATGGCGCAGCCGGGGCTGGAGGGGCAGGAGAACCACCTGTTGCGGGCGATACGGCGGATTGAGGGGGCGTATTCGCTGGTGATCATGACAGAGCAGGAGCTGATTGGGGTGCGGGATCCGCACGGGTTTCGGCCGTTGTGCCTGGGGCGGCTGGGGGAGGCATGGGTGTTGGCGAGCGAGACGTGCGCGCTGGATTTGATTCACGCGCGGCACGAGCGGGACGTCGAGCCTGGGGAGGCGGTGGTGATCAACCGGCACGGGCTGAGAAGCGTGCAGCTTTTCCCGGAGCACCGGCGTCGCGCGTTTTGCATCTTCGAGTATGTGTATTTTTCGCGGCCGGACAGCATCCTGGCGGGGCGGAGCGTGTACAAGGTGCGGGTGGCGATGGGGCGGGAGCTGGCGCGGGAGAGGCCGGTGGCGGCGGACGTGGTGGTGCCGGTGCCGGACAGTGGAAATTGCGCGGCGCTGGGGTATGCGATGGAGGCGGGGCTTCCGTTTGAGATGGCGTTTGTGCGCAACCATTATGTCGGGCGCAGCTTTCTTCAGCCGTCGCAGCTCATCCGGGACTTCAACGTGCGGGTGAAGTTGAATTTGATTCGGGAGCTGGTGCAGGGGCGGCGGGTGGTGATTGTCGACGACTCGATCGTGCGCGGCACGACGTGCAAGGCCCGGGTGAACAACCTCAAGGAAGCCGGCGCGCGGGAGGTGCACGTGCGGGTGAGTTGCCCGCCGCACATGCATCCGTGCGTGTATGGGATTGATTTCCCCGACCGCCGGCACCTGATGGCGGCGAACCACAGCGTGGACGAGATCTGCCGTTATCTGAACGCGGACTCGCTGGCCTACCTGTCGCGGGAGGGTCTGATTCGGGCGACGGGGTTGCCTGCCGACTCATTTTGCCTGGCGTGCTACGACGGCGTGTATCCTGTGCCCTACGATCCGGCCACGGACAAGACCATCATCGAGCGTCGGCGGGCGCGGGTGGAGGGTTTGGGCGAGGCGCTGGGGGGTGAGGACCCGCAGATTCGGCTGCTTTAGCCCGCATTTCCTAGTGCGCCGTGAGCAATGCAGGTCAGAGCAGGCGTGTGCGTCCGGGAACGAACACGGGGTAGGAGCCGTCGGGGCCGGGCTTGGTGGGAGGCTCCATGCCGTCGCTGCATTCCTCGGGGAGTGGGGGGTAGTAGAAGTCCGACTGGTTGATTTGGTCCCAGGTGACTTCCTTGCCGGTGTAGCAGGAGATCTGGCCCATGACGCCGATGAGGGTGCTGCGGACCATGTAATCGCCGTGGTTGAGGGGGTTGCCGGAGCGGATCGAGGCGAAGAGCTTGTCGTGCTCGATCTGGTACGGGTTGCCCTGGCCTTGCCAGCGCCAGTTGGTGTCGCCCCAGATGCGGGATCCCATGATCGACGCCTTGCCCTTGGTGCCGAGGATCAGGCTGGAGTATTCGTCGTAGCAGCCGGTCGTGGTGCGGCAGAAGGCGTAGAGGCGCACGCCGTTGGCGTATTCGTAAACGACGGAATGGTGGTCGAAGACGTCGCCGTATTTCCCGTCGGTCATGCTGGAGCGTCCGCCGAGGCCGTGGCATTTGACGGGCGGCACTTCCTTCATGGCCCAGCTGGCGCGGTCGAGGTTATGGACGAGGGACTGCACGACGTCGTCGCCGGACAGCCAGACGAAGTGGTATTGGGTGCTGCACTGCCATTCGAGTTCGGTGTGGCCCGGCTGGCGGTCGGTCACCCCGTAAGGGGGGCGCAGGAAATTCTCCTCGATCGCCACGATCTCGCCGATCGCCCCGTCGTGGATTCGCCGCACCGTCTCGGCGTAGCCGGGGTGATGCCGGCTGTGCAGGCCGGACACGACGCTGAGTTTCTTCTGCCGGGCCAGGTCGCAGGCGGCCTTCATGAGTTTGAGGCCGCGGGGGTCGATGCCATGGGGTTTTTCCGTGAACACGTGTTTGCCCGCCTGGACGGCCGCCATGGTGTGCAGAGGATGGAACTTCGCGGCGTTGGCGATCAGCACCACGTCGCTGGACTCAATCACCCGCTTGTAGGCGTCGAATCCCGCGAAACAATGGTCGTCGTCCACCCGCACTTGGTCCGGCCGGGCCTTGCGGATCGCCGCGCGCTTGGCTTGGACCCGGTCCATGAAGATGTCGCCCATGGCGACCAGGCGGGCGCCGTAATCGGCGCTGAGGGCTTCGACGGCGGCGCCGCTGTTGCGTCCGCCGCAGCCGATCATGCCCACGCGCAGGGTGTCGCTTCCCGCGGCATGCGCGACGCGCCCGATGTCCAGGCTGGCCAACGCGGCCGCGGACACGGTGGCGGCGGAGGTTTTCAGGAAGGTCCGGCGGCTGGTGGCCGGCGGGGTGGAATCAGGGTGGGATTGAGAGGATGGCTTCATGGGTTTGGGATTTTGGGTTGTGGGGTTATCGGGTTATGGGGTTTATGGAATGATGGGCTGACGGGCTGACGGGGCCGGGTCAGGGGTTGGGCGCGGCTGGGGGCGGCTGGCGGTCGGCGAGGCGGGTGATTTGGGCGACTTCCTGGTCGAGCGTGGGCACCCACACCTGGCCGGACGCGCGCTGGATTTTCCGGGCCTCGAGGAACCAGTCGCGGGCTTGGGCGTATTGGCGCAGTTTCCAGTGCGCGATCCCGAGGGCGCGCGTGATGTGGGTGACATTTTCCTGGCGGACTTTCTCGTAGGTGTGGGTTTGGGCAAAGCGCAGCGCGATGTGGAACTGGGCGATGGCGTCCTGGGATTTGCCGCGGTTGTTGAGGATCATGCCGCGGCGCATGAAGAGGTTGGGGGTGTTGATGGTGCCGCGCCGGGCGACGGCCAGCTCGAACTGTTCCCATGCCAAATCCCACAACCGGTCCCGGTAGGCGGTCGATTCGGGCCAGGTCTGGCTGCGGGCGCCCGAGTGGGCGGGGGTGGGGAGTGCTTGGTTCCATTCGGTGTTGAGTCGGGCGACCTGCGCGGCGTCGTTCAGCACGGCGCGGGCCAGGGGCAGTTCGCGGGCGGGGTCCAGGGCCTTGCCGGTGGTGACGAGCTGGTGGAGCCGGTCGCCGGCTTCCTGGTAGACGGTGCCGAGGTATTCGTTGTTTTGGAAGGCGCGGGACTTGGTGGTGGCGGCGTACCACACGGAGCGAGGGTCATTCCACTCGCCCAGGTAGGCATGGGTCCTCCAGGCCCACAGGGCCGCGAGGACCAGCACGGCGGCGACAGCCCCCGGCCGGTTCAGGCGGTTGCGCAAGCTGGGCCGCAGGATGGCGTCCGCCAGCAGGATGCACAGCCCGACCGAAGGCAGGAACAGGTAACGGTCGGTGACGGGCGAGATGAAGCTGAGGGCGGCCGGGGGGATCAACTGCACGAGGATCCAGTACCACAGCACGAGCCGGACCGGGTCCAGCGTGCGGTGGAGCAGGGCCGGGACGATCCACGCGGCGGCGGCCAGCCCGATGACGATCATGTGTCCCATCCAGGGGAGCCCGGCGGTTTCGAAGGCGGCGCGGTAAACGACGTGGGTGCCGAACCCGGTCAGCAGCCAGAGGTTCCAGATCTGGTTGGCCGCGAGGACGGGCAGGCTGTAGGTGCGGAGCGTGTCCGGCTGGGCGCCGAGGGTGGGCAGCGCGAAGAGGATCGTGATCAACCCGAACGGGATCTTGTCGGCCAGCATCGCCCAGTGCCGGCGCTTTTCCACGAGCCAGTCGAACGTGAGCATGACGGCCGGCAGCAGGACCACGGATTGCTTGCCGGCCGTGGCGAGCAGGAAGCTGGCGACGCTCCCGGCGTAATACCCCCAGGCCAGCCGGCCCCGGCGGCGATAAAGCACGTAGAGTGTCATCGCCAGCACGCCAAACGCCGTGGCGACCAGGTCTTTTCGGCTGGAAATCCAGGCGGCCACCTCCACATGCGCCGGGTGCGCCAGGAACAACAGCGCGGCGGCGGCGGCGGTGACGGCGTGGGCGCGGAGGCTGAAGGCGAGCCCATAGACCATGGCCACGGCGAACGCGTTCCACAGCACGCTTGAGAGGTGCAGTGCAAACGGCTGCTTGCTGCCGGCGACGGCGACATCGACGGCGTAGCTGAGGGGGTGCAGCGGCGAAAAGTTGGCGAAATAGGGCGCGGTGCAGAGGCGCACCACGTTGGCCCATGTCAACGGCTCGAGAAACGGATTGTTGATGACGTAATCCGGGTCATCCAGCGAGAAGAACCCCAGGCGGGTTGCCGGCCAATACAGCGCGACGCTTGCCGCGAGCAGTCCGGCGATCGCCACCGCATGCATCCACCAGGCCGAACGCGCCGACGCGACCGTGGCCGTGTCTTTCCTTTTGGCGCGCTTGGCTTTCATGTCGTCGTGTCGCGCCTCTCCATAGCGTCAAATCCCCCCCGGCGCGAGCAGAATCCCAGCGAGGCGCCGGCGTTCCCAAGGCGGTTGACACTATGGACGCATCGCGCCCCTGGACGCGGTAGGGCGAGACTCCGTCGAGCCCTGACTTCTCCTCCCGGCATGCGGGTTGGCCATCGTGCGGCGCCGGGGCGGCCAAGGATGGGCGCGGCGCGACTCCAAGCGCGCATCGGGGGCGATGAACCGCCGTCGATATGGCGCAATGGATCATTGAAAATTAGGAATTGAAAATTTTCAATTGGACCCTTCGGCAGCCCATGCGCGGTTCCTGGAAAGCACGGATTCCGGCGGGCGGGCGGACATTGGCTTGCGTCGGCGGGCCGGGGTGCGCATGGTTAGGGCCCATGAAAGTTCATTATTACGGGGCGACGCGCACGACCACGGGTTCGATGTTTCTCCTGGAGGCCAACGGCAGCCGGATGCTGCTCGAGTGCGGGTTGTTCCAGGGCAAGCGCGGCGACACGCTGGAGCGGAACCGGAATTTTCCGTTTGATCCGAAGTCGCTGGACGGGGTGGTGTTGAGCCACGCGCACATTGATCATTGCGGCAATCTGCCGAACCTGTGCCGCCAGGGTTACGGGGGGAACATCTACTGCACCTTCGCCACGCGCGATCTGGCGAGCATCATGCTGGAGGACTCGGCCGAGATCCAGCGCGCGGATGCGGAGTTCGTGTCGCGGAAGCGGGCCAAGAAGAACCAGCCGGCGGTGGAGCCGCTGTACACGGCGTTGGACGCCGAGAAGGCGGTGCGTCAGTTTGTGAGTTTGAACTACGACCGGCCGATGCTGGTGGCTGACGGGGTGACGGTGACGTTCCGGGATGCGGGCCACATCCTGGGGTCGGCCCAGGTGGTGCTGGACATCCGCGAGAACGGACGCAGCTTCCGCTACCTGTTCAGCGGCGATGTGGGACGGGGGGGCGACGAGATTCTGCGCGACCCGGTGCGGGTGGAGGATGTGGATCATTTGCAGGTGGAGTCGACGTATGGGGCGCGGGAGCACACGGCGAGGGCGGGCTCGATCCGGGAGATGACGGAGGTGGTGCGGGGGACCCTGGAGCAGAACGGCAAGGTGATCATTCCGGCGTTCAGCGTGGGGCGCACGCAGGAGATCGTGTATGTGCTGCACCAGCTGACGCTGGAGAAGCAGCTGCCCGAGGTGCCGATCTATGTGGACAGCCCGCTGAGTGTGAATGCGACGGAGGTTTACCGGCTGCATCCGGAGTGTTTCAACGAGGAGATTTACCGGTTCCTGCGCGAGCGGGAGAATCCGTTCGGCATGGACAATCTAACCTACATCCGGCAGCTGGCCCACTCGATGCGGCTCAACAATCTCAAGGAGCCCGCCATCATCATCAGCGCCTCGGGCATGTGCGAGGCCGGCCGCATCCGGCATCACCTCAAGAACCACATCGGCGACGCCAGGAACCTGGTGCTGTTCATCGGCTACTGCGCCGAACACACCCTCGGCGCCCAAATCATGGCCGGCCGCAGCCCTGTGAACATTTTCGGCGAACCCCACCCGGTTCGTGCGACGGTGCGGTCGTTCGACGCGTTTTCCGGCCACGCCGACCGGCACGAGCTTCGGCGCTACGTCGAGGGGATCCGCGGCGACCTCAAGACCATCGCCGTCATCCACGGCGAAGAGGAACAATGCCTGGCGTTCGGCGAAACGCTCCGTGGCCTCAAACCCCGCGCGCGCGTCGCCGTCCCCCGCTACGGGGACACGCTGGAGATTTGAGTCCCGGCTCATTCCCCCGGCGCCGCGCCGGGGGCAGGCGCGGTTTCGGCCGGAGGCGGGGACTGTGGGGCGAGGCGTTTCTCGAGGAGGGTCTGGAGGGCGCCGCGGGTTTCGTCGATGGAGCGGAGAATGCGTTCGTCGTTCGAGTTGCGGCGCAGGTAATCGAGCAACTCGAGGCGTCCCTGGATGATGTGGGGGTCTTTGGGGGTTTCGGCGCGGTGGCCGCCGGCGAGGCTCATGACGATGAAGCTGCGGAGGTTATGGGGCATGGCGTCGCTGATGACGGCCGAGGCGAGCATTTCATTGGCCTGGGTGTGGCCGCCGACGAACTTGAGGGCGTGGTTGAGCATGGCGGATTTTTCGAAGACATTGGTGAGCCGGGGGTCGTTGTAGGCGGCGTGGAGCACCGGCAGGGCGTCCTCCTTCAACAGGCTGGTCAGGTAACCGAGGGTGGTGCGGTCGACGCTGCCGTCGGCGGCCACGAGTTTGGTTTGGGCTTCCTGCACATAGGTGTGGTCTCCGTACATTTTGAGCACATCGTACAAATAGGCCCTCGCGTTGTCGTCGAGCCGGTTCGGCGAATCGATCGGCGGCGGGTTCAACAGCAGCTCCTTCGCCGCCGCCACCGCCGCGTCGCGGTACTTCGTCGGCGCCATCTCCTCCAGCACCCGCGTCAGGTAGGCGACCTCCACCCCCCGCCCCGTGGTGGCCAGCACCCCGGCAAGCAGGGTTTCGGCCTCCCCGCCCCCGATCCGCCGCAGCACATCGATCAACCCCAGCCGAAGCGAAGGCGGCACCAGGAAATCCGTGCGCGCGGGATTGAACACGGACAGGGCGCGGCGGGCGCGTTCGCCGGTGCTGGTCAGGTCGCCGGCGGTGTAGTAGACGTCCTGGTTCTTGGCCAGGAAATCGCGGATCACGGGCAGGGCGTCGGGTCCGCAATCGGCGAGGCGCTGGAACTGGGCGACGATTCTCCGCAGCGTCTCGTTGCGGGGTTCCTCGGTCGCGGTCGGGTCCAGCGAGATCAACTCGTCCAGGATGGACTGGGGGGAGGTGCCCGGGGTTCGGACGGCCGGGGCGGCCGTGGCGGAGGTGGAGGCCGGCCTGGGGGTGGCGGAACTCTTGGCGTTGGCGGCGATCAGCGCGGCCTCAAGGCGGTCGAACTCGGCCTGCCACTTGGCTTCCGCGTTGGCAAACGCGATGCGCAGTTCCGCCTGCTTGCGCCAGGACACCACCCCGTAGACGGCGGCCAGGGCCAGGGCGGTCGCGAGCCCATAAGTCAGCTTCGTGTTCATAGTCATGACGTCACCTATTCTAAACCCGGAGTTCCCCGCCGGATGCAAGAATTCCGCTCACCCCCGCCCCTCCTTCATCGTCGGCGCGGTCCGGCTCCCGCTTTAGCGTGGATTTCCCGCCGGGCGGTGGGAAATGCGGGTTGGTGGCGCTGCGGCCTTCCGGCCCGGGGCGTGCGGCGGTTTGGATTAGAGCTTGCGACTTCGGGAGCCGCTTTGCTACAACTGCGCGCACAGAGCACTATGGCAGCGATCGGGAGATTTCAGAAAGGCGACGACGTTTTTTACGCGAAGGTCGTGGATGGCGAGTTGTATCGGTTGCGGGGCGACGTGTTCGGGTCGCCGTCCTTCGACAAGAAGCCGACCCCCTTCAAGGGGCTGCGCACGCTCACGCCGGTCAGTCCCACCAAGATCATCGCCGTCGGGTTGAACTATGCCGATCACGCGCGGGAAACGGGCAAGCCGCTTCCCAAGGAGCCGTTGTTCTGGCTCAAGGCGCCCACCTCGCTCATCCCCGACAACGGCAAGATTGAGATTCCCTTTCCCGGCCACCGCACTGACTACGAAGCCGAACTGGCGGTCGTCATCGGCCGCCGTGTGCGCAATGTCACCGCCGCCGCCGCCGCGCGCTACATTTTCGGTTACACCGCCGCGCAGGACGTGACGGACCGCACGATTCAGAAGGCCGAAGGCCAGTGGGCGCGGTGCAAGTCGTTTGACACCTTCACGCCGCTGGGGCCGTATGTGGAGACGAAGATCAACCCCCACGACCTGACCATCCAGCTTTTCCAGAACGGCCAGTTGCGGCAGAATTCCCACACCAGCCAGCTCATCTTCAATTGCTTCGAACTGGTCAGCTTCGTGTCCACCAACATCACCCTCATGCCCGGCGACATCATCCTCACCGGCACCCCGGGCGGCATCGGCCCCATCACCTCCGGCGACCGCATCGAGGTTCGCATCCACGGGCTTGCCCCGCTCGTCAACACCGTGAAATGACCCCCGCGGAGCCCCCGCCCGTCGACACCCCGTCGCGGCCGACCGGCGACCGGCGCGGGGCGCCCGCCGATTGATCCCCCTATGCGCTGGACCCATACCTTCATCCCCACCCTCAAGGAAAGCCCCGCCGACGCCGAAATCCTGTCGCACAAACTGCTTCTGCGCGCCGGCCTCATCCGCAAGCTGACGGCCGGCCTCTACACCTTCCTGCCGCTGGGCGTGCGCGCCCTGCACAAGGTCGCCCAAATCGTTCGCGAGGAGATGGACCGCGCCGGCGCGCTGGAGGTTCTCATGCCCGCCCTGCAGCCCCCCGACATCTGGCAGCAGAGCGGCCGCTACCAGTCCGCCGCCGACGTCCTGTACAAGGTGCGCGACCGCGCGAACAAGGAATGGGTGCTCGGCCCCACGCACGAGGAGGTCATCACCCAGCTCGCCGCCACCGAGATCAGCTCCTACCGGCAGATGCCCAAGAATTTCTACCAGATCCAAGTCAAGTTCCGCGACGAGATCCGGCCGCGCTTCGGCTTGATGCGGGCCAAGGAATTCATGATGAAGGACGCCTACAGCTTCGACGTCTCGGACGACGCGGCGCAGCTCAGCTACCAGAAGATGTACGACGCCTACGTCCGCATCTTCCAACGCTGCGGCTTGAAGGCCGTGCCCGTCGAAGCCGACACCGGGGTCATCGGCGGCAAGTTCTCGCACGAATTCATGGTGCCCGCCGAGACGGGCGAAAACGAAATCGCGTGCGTGGCGTCCGGCGGCTATGCCGCCAACCTCGAGAAGGCCACCAGCCGCGGACCGCTGACGCCCACGCCCGGAGTCTCCACCGGCCACGCCCCCGAGAAGTTCCCCACCCCCGGGGTGCTGACCATCGCCGCGCTGGCGGCACCGCCCCATCTTGTGCCCCCCCACCGGCAACTCAAGACCCTGGTGTATCTGGCCGACAGCCGCCCCGTCCTGGTCCTGGTGCGCGGGGACGACCAACTCAACGAGCCCAAGCTTGCCGCCCAGCTCGGCACCGACCAGTTCCGAGCCGCCGAACCCGATGAAATCGCCGCCGCCCTTGGAGCGCATCCCGGGAGCCTTGGCGCCGTTGCGGCCACCCTCAAATCCCCCGACCTGGCGGTCTATGCCGACGCGGCGTTGCGCGGCGCCGCTGGCATGGTCACCGGCGCCAACGAGGACGGCTTCCACCTTCGCCACGTCGACCTCGGGCGCGACATCCGCGTCACCCGGTGGGCCGACTTGCGCACCGTGCGGTCCGGCGAACTTGACGTGGCCACCGGCCAGCCGCTCACCCTGCACCGGGCCATCGAAGTCGGCCATGTGTTCAAGCTGGGCACCAAATACAGCGAGGCCATGAACGCCACCTTCCTCGACGAGCAGGGCCGCGCCCACCCGTGCGTCATGGGCTGCTACGGCATCGGCGTCACCCGCACCGTCCAAGCCGTCATCGAACAGTCCAACGACCGTGACGGCATCCTCTGGCCCAAAGCCGTCGCGCCCTACACCGTGTGCATCACCCCTCTGAACGTCGACCCCGACGGCCCCGTCATGCCGCTGGCCGAAACCCTCTACGCCCAACTCCAGGCCGCCGGCGTCGACGTCATCCTCGACGACCGCCCCGAGCGGCCCGGCGTCAAATTCAAGGACTCCGAACTCGTCGGCTTCCCCCTGCGGGTGGGCCTTGGCGAAAAATCACTGGCCCGGGGCGAAGTCGAACTCAAGCCGCGCCGGGGTTCCCTGGTGGGGGTCAGGATTGAGGAGGCCACGGCCAGGATCCTGTCGTTGCTGGACAGCCTGCCGTGAGCCGCGCCCGTCGGATCGCGGGCCCGGATGGCGCCATCGCGGCGCGCCGCTTTTCGGGGGCCGCCTCGCCGGTGCCAGCCCTCCCCCTTCAGGTCTGCACGGTGCCGACAATCTCGCGCACATCCCGAATGCCGCGCTGTTCCATGAACTCGCTCAGCCCGGCAATCACCCGCAAGGCCGTCTGCGGCTCGTAAAAGGTCGCCGTCCCCACAGCCACCGCCGTCGCCCCGGCCATCATGAACTCGATGGCATCGGCGGCGTTCTGGATGCCGCCCATGCCGACGACGGGGATGGTGACGGCGCTGGCTGCTTCCCAGACCAATTTGACGGCGATGGGCTTGATGCAGGGGCCGGACAGGCCCCCGGTGGTGTTGGCCAGCTTCGGGCGGCGCGTCTCAATGTCAATCGCCATCGCCGGGTAACTGTTGGTCACCGCCAGCGCGTCGCTGCCGGCGTCCTGGGCGGCCCTGGCATAGGGCGCGATGCTGACCACGTTGGGGCTGAGCTTGGTGATGAGCGGCAGGCGTGTCGCCTTGCGGCACGCCGCCACCACCTGGCTCAGCAGGGCGGGGTTGGTCCCGAAATGGGCGCCGCCTTCCCGGATGTTTGGGCATGACACATTCAGTTCGAGCGCCCCCACTCCCCCCAGGGCGTCGAAGCGGCGGGCGACTTCGGCGTATTCCTCCACGGTGGTGCCCCAGATGTTGATGATGACCGGCACCTCGAGCGCCTTGAGGAAGGGCCAGTATTTCCGGATGAACCCGTCCACGCCCGGCCCCTGGAGGCCGATGGCGTTGAGCAGGCCGCACGCGACCTCAGCCGTTCGCGGCGTCGGATTGCCCCGGACCGGGTCGCGCCGCAGGCCTTTGACGACGACAGCCCCGAGCTGGTTCAGGTCCACCAGCGGCGCATACTCCACCCCATACCCGAACGTGCCCGAGGCCACCATCACCGGGTTCTGCAACGCCAGCCCGCCAATCGAAACGCGCAGGCTCCGGCTTTCGGGTTCTGGATGTTCCATCGGACTCGGGCGCGAGAGTGATCGGCTCCAGCCGGGGTGTCAACTGCGTTGGCTCGGGGTCAGCCCGACCGTCGGGGGGCGCGGCATGCGCGGCGTGACTCGGCTCATTTCCTTCCTGGTGTTCGGGGCGGATTGCTGGTTAAGTGGCGCCGGCATTGAACCACACAACCTGACTGATGCTATGGCAAGAATCTATTTTGGAGTGAACATGGAATTTGTCCGGCACGAGGACAAATCGTTCGAGTGGGGCGTGGCCAAGGCGGCCGAGCTGGGTTACACGCACGTGGAACCGATGGTGCATTGGGGCCGGGAACTGCTGAGCGAGGCCGGTTATTTTCACAGTGTCTCGATGCTGGACGATCCGCTGCGGGTCCGCAATGTCTGCAGGAAGCACGGGGTCAAGGTGTCCAGCCTGTCCGCGCACTGTCCGCTGATCAAGCCGGAGATCAGCGTCGAGTATCTCAAGCAGGCTATTCGTTTTGCGGTGGAATGCGGCGCGCCGGTGGTCAACACGGACGAGGGGATCAAGCCCGACTGGACCACGGAAGCCGAGGACCACGTGCTGATGCGCTACACGCTGCAGGAGGCGGTCAAGGTGGCTGAGCCGCGCGGCATTCTCATCGGGCTCGAGTGCCATCAGCAATACAGCAAACGCCCGGCGGGGCTTGACCGGATTTACGGGCTGGTGAAAAGCCCGGTCCTGGGCATCAATTTCGACACCGGCAACAGCTACATCGCCGGCCAGAATCCCTACCCCTGGCTGGAACACGTCGTCGGCCGCCTCATCCACCTGCACGCCAAAGACATCTCCGTCGAGCATTCCCAGGCCCAACGCGGCAAGGTCACCGGAACCCCCGTCGGCTGCGCCTGTGGGGACGGCGTGATCGACTGGGGACGCGTGATGCGGATTTGCCGGAAAGCCCGGCGCGACATTGTGTTTTCCGTCGAGTGCGGCACGGTCGAGCAGGCCGAGCGGTCCATCCGGCATCTCAAAAAGGTCGGGCGCGCGACCTAACCCGAGTTTCCACCCGCCCGGTGAGACATGCAGGCCAAGCCAAGCAGCGGGCGTGGGCGGCCGACCGGCGCATCCGGGCTGCGGCCTGTGCACCGCCCCCCCACCTCTCCCCATCTGCAGTCAACGTCACCGTCACTTCAACAATGTGAGCATGCCTCCATGAACACACCGCGATATTGCTTCCTTGTGATCCTGCTCGGGTTGCTGGCCGCCGCCCGCCACCACGCCCAGGAATACGGCCCCCCCGACCGCGGCGCGCCCGGCGACGAGATGATCCAGGCTTATCTCGCCGCGGAGGCGACGCGGCTTCACGCGAGCTTCACGAACGACGTGCGATCGCCGGCGGACTGGGAGTCGAGGCGGGCCGTCTGGCGCGAGGAATACTTGTACATGCTGGGCTTGTGGCCCCTGCCGGCGCGAACGCCGCTGCACGCCGCGGTCACCGGAACGCTCGAGGGCGACGGTTACCGGGTGGACCTGGTGCATTACCAGAGCCGCCCGCGGCTTTACGTGACGGGCAACCTGTATCGGCCCGCGGGCGGCGGAGCCGGCGGACGGCTGCCGGCGGTGCTGTATGTGTGCGGCCATTCCAACCAGGGCCGGTCCGGCAACAAGACAGCTTACCAGTCGCACGGCATCTGGTTTGCGCGGCACGGGTATGTGTGTCTCATGGTGGACTCGCTGCAGTTGGGGGAGATTGCGGCCATTCACCACGGCACGTATCGCGAGAACCGCTGGTGGTGGCACTCGCGCGGCTACACCCCCGCCGGCGTCGAATGCTGGAATGGCATCCGCGGCATCGACTACCTGGTCAGCCGCCCCGACGTCGACCCGGAACGGATTGCGGTGACCGGCATCAGCGGCGGGGGTGCGGCGACGTTTTGGATCGCCGCCGCGGACGGGCGCGTGAAGGTCGCGGTGCCCGTCAGCGGCATGGCGGACCTGCCGTCCTACGTGACGAACCGGGTCATCAACGGGCATTGCGACTGCATGTTTCTGCACAACACGTTCCAGTGGCCCTGGACGCGCATCGCCGCGCTGATCGCGCCCCGGGCGCAGCTGTTCGCCAACAGCGACGCGGACCGCATCTTCCCCATGGATGCCAACGAGCGGGTGATCGCGCGGCTGGAGCGCGTCTACAGCCTGCATGGGCGGTCGGACTGGGTGGACGCCGTGGTGAGCATCGGCGGGCATGCCTACCGCCAGGACCTGCGCCAGGCAGCTTATCGCTTCATCAATGCCCACCTCAAACACGATCCCCGCCCCGTGGACGACAGCGAAGTGGACCTCGTCACCGGCGACCCGAAAAACCGCCTTTACCCCATCCCCCTCGACCGGTTGCGCGTCTTCCCGCAGGAAAGCGACATTCCCCGGGACGAACTGAACACGGCGATCGACCGGCACTTCGTGCCCATGGCCAGCGTCGATCCGCCCACGGCCCGCTCGTTCCCGGACTGGAAAAACACGCTCCTGGCCGAACTGCGCCGCGTCAGTTTCCGCACCTTCCCCGAACGCATCCCCCCGGCCCGATGGCGGGCGCGGGGCCAGGCCGCGGAGGCGCACATTGAGACCGAGCCGGGCATCGCGGTGCGTCTGCTCGAACTCACCAACGCCCCTGCGGCCCCGGGGCCGACGCGCCTCCTGCTGGGGATTGGGGACGCGGATTCGGGCGGGTCCTTCATCGGGATGCTGCGCGGTTTGGGGCGGCCGGGGGAGGCGGTGTATTTGTGCGAGCCGCGCGGGATGGGCGCGACGCGCTGGACGGAAAAGAACCCGCCCAATTACGTCAAGCGCAGTCACGCACTGCTGGGAAGCACCGTGGACACCGGGCGCGTCCGGGACGTCATCGCCGCCGCGCGCGCGCTGCGCGGCCGGCACGGCGGGCAGGTGCCGCTGACGGTCGTGGGCGAGGGGGCCGCCGCGGTGCTGGCGGCGTACGCGGCGCTGCTGGAGCCGGAGATTTCGGGCGCGGTGTTGCGGCGGCCGTTGCTGACCCACATGGACGCGGCCGCCCCGCAGTTCCTGAACGTGCTGCGCGTGTGCGACGTGCCGGACGCGCTGGGCATGCTGGCCCCGCGCCCGCTCCGGGTCCTCGGGCCGGCGGACAAGCCGCTGGAAAAGACCGCCGCCATCTACGTGGCCGCCGGGGCGAAGGACCAGTTCACGGTGCAAGCCGAATGAGCGCCGACCGCGGTTCCTGGAAAGTCCAGACGCTCTCCAAGCGCGCATCGGAGGCCATGAACCGCCGTCGATATGGCGCAATTGAACATTGAACATTAGGAATTGAAAATTTTTCGCGCGCGCGATCCACCACGTCGCCGCCGCCTTGACACACCCCGCCGCCACCTCCATCCTCATACCGGCCATGCTTGAACAAACCGTCCCGATCGTGTCCAACGACCGCGACACCGACCTCTATTTCCGGCTCGTGGTGCGCGCCCCCCGCATCGCACCGCTCGTCCAGCCAGGCCAGTTCGCCCATGTCCGCATCCCGCCCCTGAAAGACGCCCTGCTCCGACGGCCATTCAGCATCTTCCAGGTCGCCGGCGACACGTTGTCCATCCTCTACAAAGCCGTCGGCAAAGGCACCGATGCGCTGTCGCAGATGCGCCCCGGCGACCTCCTCAGCCTTCTCGGTCCGCTCGGCCACGGCTTTACCGTCCCGCAGCCCGGCGGCGACACGCCGCTCCTGGTAGCCGGTGGCTACGGCATGGCCGCCCTTTACCTCCTGGCCCAACGATCCGCCCAAAAAGGCATCGCCTTCGTGGGCGGACGACGGCGCGTCGATATCCTCGCCGACAACGAATTCCAGGCCCTCGGTTGGGATGTCCGCGCTTCGACCGAGGACGGCAGCCATGGGGAGCGGGGCCTGGTCACACAACCGCTGCTTGCGGAACTGCGGCGCCGCGCGACCGGCCGCAAGCTCTTCGCCTGCGGCCCCACGCCCATGCTCAAGGCTGTGGCCCAAATCGCCCACGATTTCAACGCGCCAGCCGAACTCTCCATGGACCAGCACATGTGCTGCGGCGTGGGCGCCTGCCTCACGTGCGTCATCCCCATCCGCATCGGCGGCGGCTGGGAATACCAGCGCGCCTGCACCGAAGGCCCCGTGTTCGACGCGCGACACATCGCGTGGGATGCCCCCGGCATTCCCGCGCCCTGACACGTCCGAAGACCGAAGGACGATAGGGGTAGGGCTTCAGCCCGCTTCAGACGGCGAGGGTTCAAGGCCCCGGTGCGCATGCGAGGCAGCGGGTGGCCGCGCAGAAACACCAACTCCAACCGCTGCTGTCGGCGAGGAGAAGACCGTCTTATGAAACGCTTTGCACTGCGATCATGGATCAACGGGCGGGCCCGGAGCGCTCGCCGGTGGTCCGCCATGCTCGTGGCCGCCGTCCTGGCCGGCGCGTCCGTCTCCGCCTCCGCCCAGGTGGTCATCAACGAGCTGATCTCTGGTGCGGTGCGACACGAACTGCACAATCCCGGCTCCCAGCCGGTCCCGCTTTACGATCCGGCCCACCCGACCAACCAGTGGCGCCTGCGGGAAGGCGTCACGTTCGATTTCCCCCCGAACATCCTGGTCCCGGCCGGCGGCTGCCTGCTCCTCGTCAGCTTCGACCCCGTCGCCGATGCCGCCGCCCTCGCCGCCTTCCGCGCCAAGTTCGGCGTGCCGGCGGAGGTGCCCGTCCTTGGGCCGTATGACGGCAAACTGAGCGACACGGGCGAAGGCGTGCGCCTGCTGTGGCCCGACAAACCGGAACCCTCCGGCGACCCCGGGCCGGGTTCGTGCCCTACGAATGGGTAAAACGCGTCCACTTCTCCTGCGTCGCGCCCTGGCCGTCCGGCGCCGCCGGCACCGGCCATTCCATCCACCGGCGCGCCGCCCTGGATTACGGCAACGAACCGTTGAACTGGTTCGCCGCGCCCCCCACCCCCGGGCGCGCCGGGCAGTTGGACTCCGACAACGACGGCATGCCGGGCGCCTGGGAATTGGCGCATGGGTTGAATCCATACTCGGGTGCGGACGCCGCGCTCGACCCGGATGCGGACGGGACGGATAATCTGGCGGAATACGTTGCCGGGACCGTGCCGAACGAGGCGCAACGCGTGTTCGAGATCGTCTCGCTCGCCCCGGCGGCCGGCTGCCTGCAGCTGACCTTCCGGGCGGTCGCGGGCCGCACCTACACCCTCCACGGATCCGACAGGAGCCGGACGCGCGCCGCAGCGAGGCGTTCGGCCAAATCCGCAGAGGCGAAAACCCGAGCGATTATATCGGCGTCATCTTTTCCCTGCCGCTGGGCCAGGTCAACCCGCTCGCCCGCGTGCGCGGCGCCCCCTGAGCCGGCGCCTGAACCGGCGTCTTGGATCTTTGGCGAATTCGAATATCCTCCCGGGCATGCGTATCCTTATGCGTCGCGACTCCGCCCCGGCATCGCCGTGTCTGCGCCCGGCGTTGTGGGTTCTTCTCGTGCTGCCCGCGCTGGCCGCTCCCGGCAGCCCCGCCGCCGCCCGGCCGGCGCCGCACTTTCCCGCCGCGCGTTGGGATCACGTCGAATGCCCCGGGACGCTGGGCTGGTCCAGCAACGCGCTGGCTGAAGTCTGCGCCTGCGCGCGGTCCATTGGTTCGGCGGCGTTGTTCGTCGTGCACCGGGGCAAGTCCGTGCTCGACTGGGGCGCGACGGCCCGGCGGTTCAATGTCCACTCCATCCGCAAGAGTTTCCTCAGCGCGCTCGTCGGCCTCGAGGTCGGGTCGGGATCGATCGACCTGGACCGCACGCTGGAGCAATTGGGGATTGACGACAACGAGCCGCGGCTCACAGCAGCGGAGAAGCAGGCCACCGTCGCGGACCTGCTCAAGGCGCGGTCGGGCGTCTACCATCCGGCGCTCTACGAGACGCAGGCGATGAAGGCGCGCCGTCCGGCGCGCGGCAGTCATGCGCCGGGGACGTTCTACTACTACAACAACTGGGACTTCAACGCCCTCGGGACCATCTACGAGCGCGCCGCCGGCACCAGCGTGTTCGCCGGCTTCGAGCGGCACCTGGCAACGCCGCTCCAGATGGAGGACTTCCGGCTCGCGGACACCGAATACGTGCGCGGCGCCGACTCGATTCACCCGGCGTATGTGTTTCGGATGAGCGCGCGCGACATGGCGCGTTTCGGATGGCTCTACCGCCACCGGGGCCGCTGGGGCGACCGCCAGGTCGTCCCGGCCGACTGGGTCGAGACAAGCACGCGCGCCTACTCCGCAGCCACCACCACCAACGGCGTCATCCACGCCGGCTACGGCTTCCTGTGGTGGACCGGTTGGCAGGGCCGACACCTGGAACATGTCGCCCTGCCACCCGACACGTTCTCCGCACGCGGCGCCGGCGGGCACTACATTCTCGTGGCACCCGCGTTGGACCTGGTGGTGGTGCACCGGGTCGACACCGACAAGAAAAACGGCCCCCGCGTCGATCGGTCCCAGTTCGGGACGCTGGTGAGGCTCATCCTGGCCGCCATGCCGGCCGACGCCGCTCCCGCTCCTGCCGGCGATCCTCCAGCACCCCAACCCGCCCCCCGAAACCCTCGACGCCATGCTCACCCGCACCACCCTCGCCCAAGGGCGCCCGCCCATCACCCGCGGCGGCGCCCGCCCCGCCGAGCCGCCCCGCTACGGCCTGGGGTGGGCGATCGACACGACGTGGAGCCGGGACGCGTCACGGCGATGAGCCGCCGCGGGCCGAAGCGGTTCCCGGCGATGCGGGACCGCGCGGCGGCAGCGGCGCGGCAAGGATTTCAATCCCGCTGATCACCGGGGCGGTTTCAGCGGTGATGGCCTTGGCTTTCGGGACCAGCTCGAGACTGAGGCTCCGGGCGGCTTCGATCGCGTGCATCTCCTTGACGACCGCCCGGCGCGCGCCGCCAGCCGCCCGGATGATGTCAAAATCCTTCAGGCGCACTTCACCCTGGACTTTGACGTCGAACACCCTCGTGCCCGGACCGACGGGCTCGATTTCGGCGAAGTGGAGCCGGACGGAGACGGTTCTGGGCCGGGTGCTGGCGGCGGGCACCTGGATCAGCGGTTCGAATCCCTGGTGCAGGGCGGGCGGCGCCGTCAGCGGACCGCGCCGGTCCAGCGCCACCATCAGCGTCTCGCGCTCGAAGCCCGCCGCCTCCAGCGTGCGCCATGGAACGGCCATTTCCACCGCGAACGCCGCGGAATCCGCCCGCACCGCGCTCGACCATTCCCCGGCGTAATCCGCTTTTTCGCCCTGCAATCCCAGCGGAGGCACCTCGATCGGGAACGGCAGCGGTTCGGACGCGGTGAAGCCGCCGTCGGAGTCTGGGGCGGAGCGCCGGGCGAAGACGACGGGCGGGCTGGGGTGTTGGGCCAGGCGGAGGGGATGGAACGCAGAGGGGTTTTTGGTGCTCACGGGGTTGCCGGCCGGATGCCATCGGACCGTGAACGGAGCCCCTTTGCCGCCGTCCAGGTCGTGCCCCATCAGCTGCAGGCCGAACTCGAGTCCGGGTGCGGGCTGGATCTGGAGGTTCGCCCAGGGCAAGAGCATTTCCATGACATAGCCGCGGGCGGTTTTTTGGCAGGCGACTTGGGCGTCGAGTTTGGCGCCGGCGCTGGTGGTGCGCCAGTCGGCGAAGCGGGTTCGGGGCTGGGGATGCTTGGGATCGACGCCCGGGGCCAGCAGGAGGCGGTATCCTTCGCCGGAGGCGAGTCTGGGGGTGAGGAAGAGGTCGAGGGAATCGCCTTTGGCGAGGTCGGCGGGGTTGGCCGCCTCGCGCGGCACGTCGTCGGTGACCGTGGCCGCCAGGAGCAGGCCGCGCGGGTTCCAGCCGAGGCGCAAGAACAGATCGAAGTCGCGGGCGGGGCGCATCTTGCCGCGGGCACCCGGCGGCGAATGGATTTCAAGCGCCGGGCCGGACCAATCGTCGAGCCGGCCGTCGACGGCGGCGTCGACGGGCGGGACATCGAGGGCGGGGAAGGGCGTGACGAAGCGCCAGGAGGCATCGTAGCGGGCCCCGGAAGCCGAGACGCCCAAGTGGAGCGCGCGGGTGCCGAACTCGCGGGCGGTTTTGGGGAGGTTACTGAAATGCACTTCGAAGGCATCGTCCTGCCACACGGGCGAGTCGCGGCGTTGGAGAGCTTGTTTCCAGGGACGGCGGACGCCGTCGGCGTCGTGCGCGGGGGACCGCTGGCAGGCGACGTAGAGGTTTTGGGAATCGTAGCGGAGAGTCACGGCGACGGGCTCATTCGACACGGCGACGGACCGGTAGCCGTCCCAGCAAGGGTCGTCCAGCCGGCCGTCGAGCACGGGCGGTTGGGCCAGAGGCCAGCAGGTATACCCACCACCGAAAATCTCGAGGTCGAGCTCCGCCCGCTGCAATCCCTTCAGGCCGCTGGTGTAGATCCAGGGCCGGTCCGTCCCGGCGATGGGCAACGCGTCGGATGCGCTGCGGTAGGCGCCAAAGGCCGGGTGCAGCGTGAACCGGAAGGGTTCCTCGAACGGCGCGCATTGCAGCCGGGTGCCGGGACGCGGCAGGGCCAGCCAGAGGGCGCCCTTCGGATCGCGCCGGTCTCCGGGGGCGCCCAGGTTGAGCGCGGCATGGCGGACTTCGGTTTTGGGGAGGCGATCGTAGAACAGGGACCAATGACGGGGCCGGTCGGCGGGCACGAGCGCGACGGTGGTTTGGTAGCTGTAGGAACAGGTGCACCCGGCATCGGCGGGCGGCGACAGCACGAGGCCGTCGGCGGCGATTGCATTCACATAACAGCCGGCTCGAACCCCGCCGAAGTTGTGGATGCCGCTGTCGTCAACGAGGTCATAGAATCCGAGGGTTGCGGAACGGAACAGCAGGAGGTGGTTGCCGGCGCCGAGGTGGCCGCAGCCGTAGCTCTTGCTCATGCTCCACGGCTCCCGTTCCCCCGTGAACGGCAGCGCGCGCTGCCGCGGCAAGCCGGTGCGCAGGTCGTAGGCACCCGGGTAGGCATAGACGGTCTCGTCCACGATCAGCGGCGATTTCTGGAGGACGGCTTCGCGATCGTACAGCAGCCGCCCGGTGTCGGCCGCGTAGCCGGACAGGCCGGAGCCGGACGTGGCGAGCACGACGTCCTTGCCCGCGGCCACGGCGATCCGTGTCCCGACGCCCTGCGGCGTCTGCCAAAGAACGGCTCCCGTGGCGGCATCCAGCGCAAGCAGGGTGGCGTCCGCGTCCAGCCGCATCCCGCGGCGGCGGGCATCGGTGACCGCCGTGGCGGTTCGCCGGTCGAGGAGGAACACGCGGCGGGGGGTGACGGCGAGTCCGTTGTTGTTGACGGTGTTCCGGGCGGCGTGGATCCAGCGGGGCTGGCCGTCGGCCTTGCCCAGGGCGAACACGTGCGTGGCTTCCAGTTCGTTGCCGATGCTGCCCAGCAGCAGGTCGCCGCTGACCGCCAGGTGGCTCCAAAGGGACCAGGCAGGCGCGATCGCAGTCGCCCCCGCCACCGTCGGCAACCGGTAGGCCTGGATCGTGTTGCCCGTCGCCGCGTCCAGCCGCAGACACACCCTCTCCTGCACCAGATAAAGGCTCGTCTCGTCCGCGGCAACACTGCTCCCCTTCGCGTCGACCGGCCAGCGCCCGACTTTGGGAAAATCGCGCCGCCACAGCTCGCGGCCGTTGTAAGCGTCCACGGCGATCAGACATTTCTGGCCGATGACGAACAGGCGTCCCCTGACGACCAGGGGGGCGGGTCCTTTCCAATGGCGGCTGATGAGCGGAGCCGGCCCGGGCTGGCCGAACCAGAGCAGCTGCACGGGCAGCCGCACGCGGTCGTCCTTCGAGCAGCCGGTGCGCGCCGAGTCGCCATACTGGTGGGTCCAGCTCCCCGCGCCAGACAACGGGCCGCGCCTCACGGTGATCCCCCCGTCGGACACTGCAACCTCGCCCTCGGGCACGCCGCCTTCGGCCAGCCAGCGCCGGACCGCGTCCGACTCCGCGCGAGGGTCCGCAGGAATCAGGCGGGCCACGCCGCCGTAAGGATGCAGCAGGCGATAGAGCGCGTCCGCCGATCCGGTCCTGAGCCGCGCCAGGGATTCCGCCGGGGCGACGATCAGATCGGCGAAGTAGGCGGGATAGGTCACCTGGTCCAGCGTGCCCTGATGAACGACAACGCGCACGCCGTAGAGCTGTGCCGCATCGAGCCGGTTGCGAAGGGCGGCGACTCTTGGGGCGTCGGGCTCGACGCAGACGAGTCTCAAGTCCGATTGCCGGGCGAGTTCCAGCGGGAGTTCGGGGCTGACCGCGTCCAGCACGAGTCCGAAGCCGCTTGTCTTGCCGCTTGCGGCGATGAGCTGGCGGGCGAGGGCGGCTGCCGACGGGGGGGCGGGTTCGGGGAGGGTGGCGGGCGGGGGCGCGACGGTGGCGGGTGCTTCGCGCGGGTCGGGGCTGTAGCAGCGGATGTGGCCGTCGTCGGTGCTGACCATGAGCCGCTGGCCGGCGACGGCCAGGTCGCGCACCCGGCCGGAGACGGTTTCCTTCCAGAGGACCGCGCCGTTGCGGGCGTCCACGGCGGTGAGGGATGTCTTGCCGCCTGCGAAGAGAGTATCGCCGGCGAGGATGAGCGCGTACGGGTGGCCAAGGGGGGTGTTCCAATGCCGGCAGGAGTCGGTGTTTGTGCCGGCGAGCCACGCGTTGAGGTCGTAGGCGGCCAGGGCGCCGCCGCCAGCGGCGAAGAGGGTGTCCCCGCGGACGACGGCGCGGAGTTTGCCGGCGAGGAAGCGCTGTTCCTTGCCGCTTGCCGCATCGAACACCATCATGCCGTCCTTGGGATCCGCGGGGTATTCGCCGGGTTGCACGTCAATGTCGGGGCCGTGATGGGCGCCCCATCCAAAGAGCAGGCCCCGGGCATGGAAATTCCAGCAGCCGCCCCATCGGTCGTTCCAGGTGGTGGGGGTGCCGCGGTAGTAGAGCAGTTCGCCGGTGGTCCGGTGGTAGGCCGCCGGCACATTCCGGCCGGTGGGCACGAAGAGCTGGTCGCCGGCCGCGAGCACGTGGCCCTGGGGGCTGACGCCCGTCATGGAAAACGAGCCCGGGTGGGGTTGCGGCATGTAGCGTTCGGCGCTGGTCTCGTTTCTCCAGATGACGCGTCCGTCCCTGGCGGAGAGCGCGCAGAGGCAAACGCCTTCGGCAGGCCACATGCCTGCCGCGAAGTAGACGACGCCTTCGGAGACGCCCACGCCGCTGCGGAGCGGCCAGCGGGAGATCATTTGCTCGTTGCCGAGGAGTTTCTCCTCGCGGGGCCCGCCCAGGGTCCGCCACAGCAGCTGGCCGTCCGGCAGGGACAGGCAATAGAGCCAGCCGTCATCGGACGCCACAAAGACACGGTTGCCATCGATGGTGGGCGAGAACCGGACGGGGCCTTCGGTGAAGAAGCGCCATCGTTCCCCGCCGGTGCGGGCTTCGAGGGCCACGACGGCGTGATCGGCCGATGAACCAAACAGAACGAGCCCGCCCGCGGCGGTGACGCCGTGGGCGTGGTCGAAGTCCAGCCGGTTCAATTCCCGGCCGGGCTCGGGCCAGGCGGGTTGGGGGGCGTGGCGGGGCACATGGCGCCATTGGAGATAGAGCGGCAGCGGGAGCGCCTCCGAGGTGACGCCGCTGCGGGCCAGGTCGTGGCGATAGGTGGGCCAATCGCCCGCCGCCAGCGAGGCCAGGGGAACCCATGCCACGCCACAAAGCAGGCAGCGGGCAAGGTGACCTCGAACGCGGGCGGGGCGCCCCGGGGTTCCTTGGGGCGCGGCGGCTGGAAGCGCTGTGGGATTCATGGGGCGAGTATGCGCGGGACCGGACCGGCGTGAAAGCACCTTCTGCCATGCGCGTTAACCGCGGCGTGAGCCTTCCCCACCACCCGGTCCTGAGCCGTGCAGCCCGTTTACCGTTCCGTGTCGCCTGTGCGATGGGAAACGGCAACCGGCTCACGGGCTTCGAGGCGCGGGCTGGCCGACAGGGCGGGGTTCAGGAGGCTGTGTCCGACTCGGTGGCCTTGACGATGTAACCGCCGGATTTCGGGTCGGGCTCGAGGGTCAGAAGGCCGCGTTTCTGCGCATCGAGGAGGAGGTCGTTGAACGAGCGGAACCCGTAGGCGCGCTCATTGAATCCCGGATTGCGCCGTTTGATGGCCTGTTTGATCATGGATCCCCAGATCCGCTCGTCCTCCTCGCGTTCCTCGGCGATGGCGTCCAGGGTTTCCACCACCAAGTCGAAGGCCTGCCCCGGGTCGAGGCCCTTGACGATGACTTTGGCGGGCGCGGCCTCCTTCGTGCCGGCCCCCCTGGCGGCCGAGGGTTTCCGTGTCTTCGACGGCTGGGCGCGCACCATGTCGTCGTAATACAGGAATTCATCGCAGTTGTTGATGAACAGATCGGAGGTGGACTTTTTGACGCCGAGGCCGATGACGGTTTTGGCGTTCTCGCGCAGTTTGCTGACGAGGGGGGAGAAATCGGAGTCGCCGCTGATGATGACGAAGGTATCGACGTGGCCCTTGGCGTAGCAGAGGTCGAGCGCGTCAACCACCATGCGGATGTCGGCCGAGTTTTTGCCGGATTGGCGGACGTGGGGGATTTCGATGAGTTCGAAGGCGGCCTCATGCAGGTCGCGTTTGAATTCCTTGTAGCGTTCGAAGTCGCAGTAGGCCTTTTTGACGACGATGTGCCCTTTGAGCAGGAGGCGTTCGAGGATCCTCTTGATATCGAAGCGCGGGTAATGGGCTTCGTTGACCCCGATGGCAATGTTTTCGAGGTCCAGGAACACCGCCATGGTGGCGGTGGCATCCCGCGCATTCATTGGTTCGGAGGATGGTTGCATGATGTCTTCGGGTCACTTGCTTGCCCGAGAGTGCCGTCGGGAGGCGTCGCTGGCAAGGGCCATTGCGGCGTCATCGAAAAAGGCCAGGTAGGTTTCGCCCCGGGCCTCGCGCCAGAGCAGCAGCGCCAGTTCCCGCAAATGGTAGTCGCCCCACATCGAACTCTCGCCGTTGGGCACCTTCTGCCCGGGGGCGACGTAATCCCACCCGCTGGGCCGGTGATAGACCGAGTGCAACAACAGCCCCTGGTGCGACGCGCGCGTGGACAGGTAAGGCTCCGCCAACAGCGCGCGCGCCACCGTCAACCCCGCCTGCCGGTAGCGTCTCCCGCCTCCGGCGTCGCCCTGGCCGGCCAGGTAATGGCCGAGGCGAACCAAGCCCTGCGCGGCGATCGCCGCAGCCGAGCTGTCCACCGGCTCCCACGCGTTGAACGGGTCGGCGGCGCGGCTCCCGTAGTCCCCCAGCCGGTGCAGGTTCGGCGCTCCGGTATCCCACATCGGAATCCCATCCGCACACGCTGTCGCCAGATAGTAATCCGCCGTCACGGTCGCCGCCCGCAGCATCCACCGCCGGATCGAGCGCGGCTGGAGCGCGGTCCCTTCAGCCGGCTTGCGGAGTCGCCGCCCGCCGCGGGGGGCGTCCCGGTTCGTCGGCCGCCGGTCTCCGTCATGCAGCGCCTCCTCAAGGGTCTGCTCCGACAAGATGCGGAAGAATTCCAGCTGCTCCGCGAACCCGAGGATCGCCCAGGCCAGGCCCCGCGTCCAGGTGCTGAACGGGGAGTAGCCCTGCTGCGAATTGGGACAGCGGAAGCTGCCGTTGTTGACGTTGAACACGGCCTCGTGTGCCACCCGCCCCGGCACGTCGTAGGCATCCCGGTTCTCCCCGTAATACACGTTGTGCGCCGCCGTCGCGCGGGCGTGGTCCATCAGCCGCCCCAACAGCGAGATCCGCGCGTCCTGTTCCCCCATCAGGCCGTGCCCCAGCTGGTGGGCCACCGCCAGCGAACGCAGCGAACGCAGCGTGTCGATAAACAGCGAGTGGGGCCCGTTGAACGAGTAGATGAACCCGCCCCCGTCGACGGTCCGCGTCCACCGCGCCGCCTGCACCGCGCCGCTCACCTTCAACGCCAACTCGCACAGCTCCAACTCCCGCGCGTCATGCCGCGCCTTGCCCTCCCGCATCAGCCGCCGCAGGTTGCCGTAGGTCGACACATTGTTGAACCCGTGATCGTGGACCCCCATGTGCGACACGTGTGGCGCCATCCGCTCCAGGGTCCGGCGCCGGCCCAGTTCCCAAAACCGCTTTTCGCCCGTGGCATCAAACTGCAGCAGCGCCGAGCCGAATTGAAAGCCCTGCGTCCACTCCGTCCAGCCCCGCGAGGTGTACCGGCCTTTCACCGTGAACACGGGCGTGCCCTCGCCCGGCCCGCGCGTTCGCTCCAGGCTCAGGATCTTCTGCGCCGACAGTTCAAACAGCCGTTCGAGGCGTGGCGCGAGTTGCCCCGCGGTGAGGTCAGGATCAATCGTGACGGCCATGCGATTCCGGAGTTGATGTCAGCGCGTAACGTTCAGGAGTCACTTGAAACTCACACGCGGGGGTCACAACCGGCGCAGGTGAAATCCGCCATCCACATTGATGACGTCGCCGGTGCTGAAAGGCAGGGCGTCCTGGGCAAGGGCGGCGACGGCTTTGCCGACATCGGCCGGCTGGCCCCACCGCGCGATGGGCGTCAGCCCCCCCCCGATGAGCGCGTCGTACTTCGCCTTCACCGGCTCTGTCATGTCCGTCGCAATAATCCCCGGCCGAATGTCGTACACGAGGATGCCGTGTTCGGCCAGGCGGGTTGCATAGAGCGGGGTCAGCATGGAGAGCGCCGCCTTGGCGACGCAGTAATCGCCGCGGTTGGGGGATGCGGTGTAGGCGCTGATCGAGGAGATCGTGACGATTTTGGGCCGATACACCCCCCGCCCCTCCCCGGCCGTTGCCGGCGCCGCGCGGGTCTGCTCGATCATCCACCGCGCCACCCGCTGGGTCAGGAAATACGGCCCCTTCACGTTGATCCGGATCAGGCGGTCGAAACTGGCCTCGTCCGCCTCCAGGAGATCAGCGCGCACCACGGGCGCCACGCCGGCATTGTTGACCAGCAGGTCCAGCCGGCCAAACCCCTCCCGGGCAAACCCCACCAGCCGCTCCCGATCCGCCCCCACCGACACATCCGCCTGGCAAATCTCGACACGCACCGCCACCCGCACGGCCCGGGCCCGCTCCAGGCAATCGGCCGCCGTCCGCTCGGCCGCCGCGCGGTTGCCTGCGTAATTGACGACCAGGTCGAAACCCGCCGCCGCCAACTCGAGCGCAATGCCGCGCCCAATCCCGCGCGACGCGCCCGTGATAAGAGCCACCCGATTCATCGCGGCCCAGCATAAGAACGCGCCCCGCCCAAACGAAGCACAATCTCACCAGCGCACTCCCGCCGCGCCGGCGGGGGTTTCGCCGGCGGAGCCCCGGCGCATTCGGGGCGCCGCGGCGTCAGGAAGCGGACGGCTCACGGGGCGATCCCGGCGCCGGGGACGCCGGGATCGCGTGTGCCGGGGCGGGTCGCGGGCGGGCGGGCCATGGCGATTGGAGGATGACATTGGCCAGGGTGATCAAGCTGCCGCCCAGCAGCAGGCTGAGCGTGAGCTGCTCGTTGCCGTAGTGGATGCCCGACCACCGAGAGAACCACGTCGGCAGCACCAGCGCCATCGAGCTGGCAAACACCGGCTCGCAGCAGTAGATCAACCCCGCCTCGGTCGCCGTGACGTGCCGCTGCCACCGGTTCATCAGCAAATAGCCGCCCAGCGTGCTGAACCCGATCAGCAGCCCCAGAAAACCGAGCGTCGCCGGCGTCCGGTAGGCCCCCACCCAGTCCGCAGCCCTCGGCGCCGTCAGCATCGCCACCGGCACGGACATCACGGACATCACGGCGAACATGACCGCGGAGAAATGGAGCACGCGGTTCCGCGCATAGCGGGGGCGTTCGAGCCACAGGATCTGGCCCGTGAACAGCACGGACGCCAGCAGGGTCTCGATTTCGCCGCGGCCCAACCGCAAGTGCCGCCAGTCGACCCTGGCCAGCACCGCCACCCCCGCCAGCACCAGAGCGGAACAGGCCAGCACGCGCGCCGGGGGCCGGCGCCCCTGGCGCAACGCCGCCCACAGGGGAAGCCACAGACAATAACTTTGGGTCAGAAACGCCGACGTCGACGCGTCCGTGTGCGCCAGACCGTCCACCTGCAGGAGAAGGCCGGCTCCGCCGAACAGCCCGAGGCCCAGCCCCTGCCCGAGTTCGCTCCGGCTCAGGCCCCGCAGCGTCCGCGCGCAGCACACGGCCAGCACCAGCGCCGACACCCCGAAGCGGTAGGTGACGCACAGCGACGAGAAGAACCAGCTGCCGGCCGCCGGCACCAGCGCCTGTTGCGCCAGCACCAGCGCCTTCATCGCCGGAAAACTCAGCGCCCAGAACATCGTGGCCAGCACCAGCCACGCCAGCGCCTTGCGTTGTGCGGAATCGCCAGACATCCCCCGCAGCCTAGCACGGCCCGACCGGCTCCGCCAAAACCAATCCCCGTGGCGCGCCACTGGGACGCCTCGGTGGCGCCGCCCTTCTGCAGGCTCCGGCGGACTGCCCGCGGCGGTTGGCGGGCGGGGTTAGCCCTGCTCTGCGGCCCTTCGGGCGCATTTCTCACAGGGCGGTGAGAAATGCAGGCTAGAGTCCTTGACCCGTGAGATACGTTGCTCGCAGATCAAGTTTGTGCGCTGCAAGGCGCAAGTTGCGGGGCGGTCGTCAAGGACTCTTGCCCCCGCTGCGCGGGGGCTTTTCCATGACGGCATTCAAAACCGCGAAGCGGTTTTGTACAGCGAGCCGCACGTTGTCAAATGGACGCTTCGATAAACACCGTAGGCTTGCAGCCGACTCAAGCCCCGAACAGTCTGAGCCTGCGGCTCGCTAGCAGATGCGGGGCAGTTGTTCGCCGCTGGGCATGTCCAGGATGCGGCTCGCGCCGATGGCGCTCTTCATGAGCACGATCGGTTCGCCGGCCCCGGCCACGTGCCCGATGCGAGCGGCGCCTTCGCCCGACCGATGGGCGCGCATCAGCGCCAGCGCCCGGTCCGTGTCCGCCTCGGCGACGAACGCGGCGAAGCGCCCCTCGCAGGCCGAGTGCAGGGGATCCAGCCCGAGGATCTCGCAAGCGGCGCGGACGTCGTCGCGAACGGGCACGCGGGGTTCGTCGATTTGGAGGCGGCAGCCGGCGCCTTCGGCGATTTCGTTGAGCGCGCTGGCCAGGCCGCCGCGGGTGAGGTCGCGCAGGCAATGGATGTCGATTCCGGCGCGCAGCAATGCCAGCACCAGGTCGTGGACCGGGGCGGAGTCACTTTGGATGGCGCTTTGGAACTCGAGCCCCTCGCGCACCGCCATGATGGCCATGCCGTGCCGTCCGACGTCGCCGTTCACGAGGATGCCGTCGCCCGGGCGCACGCTGGGCGGCGCGATGGTTCCCGAGTGCTCCACGGCACCAATCCCGGCCGTGTTCACAAACACCCCGTCCCCCTTGCCCTTGTCGACGACCTTCGTGTCGCCGGTGACGATCGCCACGCCGCATGCCCGGGCGGCGTCGCGCATCGAACTCACCACCCGCCACAGCGTGTCCATCGGCAGCCCCTCCTCCAAAATGAACCCGGCGCTCAAATACAACGGGCGCGCCCCGCTCATCGCCAGGTCGTTGACCGTCCCGTGCACCGCCAGCGAGCCGATGTCGCCTCCTGGAAAAAACAGGGGGCGCACGGTGTAGGAGTCTGTGGTGAACGCCAGGCGCGGGCTGGGGCAGGCGAGGACGGCGGCATCGTGCTGGACGTTGAGCGCGGGATTGTCGAATGCCTGGAAGAAGATCTTTCCCAGCAACTCGTGCATCAGCCTGCCGCCGCCGCCGTGCGCGAGGAGCACCTGCGGGTATTGCTGGATGGGAAGGGGACAGGCGGCGGGGAGGTGGGGTGGCGTAGGCATGGCATGAGGTCGGGATCAGGGATGGCGCCGGTATCGATAATACGCCGCGCAGGCGCCTTCCGACGACACCATCGTGGCGCCGAGCGGATGTTCGGGCGTGCAGCGGGTGCCGAACGCGGGGCACTCGTGCGGTTTGATTCGGCCCTGCAACACCAGGCCGCTGAGGCACTCGGCGGGTTCCTCAACGTGATGATCCGCCAGCCCGAATCGGCGTTCGGCATCGAATGCGGCATACTCGCCGGCCAGTCCCAGGCCGCTGTTCGGAATCTCACCCACCCCCCGCCACTTGCGCGGCACCACACGGAACACCCGCCGTAACAGGTCCTGCGCCGGCCGGTTCCCCTCGCGGCAGACCGCCCGGGCATACTGGTTGTCCACCTCGGCCCGGCCCGATTCCAACTGCTGCACACACCGCAAGATGCCCTGCAAAATGTCCGTCGGCTCAAACCCTGTCACCACGATGGGCACGTGATATTGCTGGGCGATGGGCACATACTCCCAGAAACCCATCACCGCACACACATGCCCCGCCGCCAGGAAACCCTGCACCCGGCAATCGGGCGACGACAGGATCGCTTCCAACGCCGGCGGCACGCGGACATGCGACACCAGCAGGGAAAAATTCCCCAATCCCTTGCTCGCCGCCTGGAAAACCGCCATCGCCGTGGCCGGGGCCGTTGTCTCAAAGCCCACCCCGAAAAAGACCACCTGCCGGGCCGGGTTTTGTTCGGCGAGCTTCACGGCATCGAGCGGCGAATACACCATGCGCACATCGCCGCCGCCGGCTTTGACGGAGAGCAGGTCGGTGGTGCTGCCGGGCACGCGCAGCATGTCGCCGAACGAACAGAAGATCACCTCGGGCCGCGCGGCGATTTCGATGGCCTTGTCGATGATCTCCAGCGGCGTCACGCAGACCGGGCAGCCCGGGCCGTGAATGAGCGTGATCGCCTTGGGCAGCAGCTCGTCGATGCCAAACTTCACAATCGCGTGCGTCTGCCCGCCGCACACTTCCATGAGGTTCCACGGACGCGTCGTCACCCGCCCGATTTCGGCAGCCAGGCTCCGCGCGGCCTGGCCATCCCGGAATTCGTCCAGATACCTCATCGGGCCGCCGGAAGTTCGGCGGCCGGCCCCTTGCCACCCTCCGGCGCGGGTGCCCTGGCGGTCGGACCCGATGCGCCCTCATCCGCCAACTCGGCCAATTCGCCCATCTGGCGGAAATACTCGAGTGTCTGTCTGGCCTCGGCCTCGTCCAGCCGGCTGAGGGCGAACCCCACGTGGACAATGACGTAGTCTCCGATGGTTGCTTCCGGCACATAGGCCAGATTCACGTCCTTGAGGATTCCGCCGAAATTGACCTTTCCCGTCGGGCCAAAGGCGCTTTCGGTTTCGATGCTTTCAATTCTGCCAGGCACTGCCAAACACATGATGGCTACTCTAGCGGGTTTGAATCCGTGCGGCAACTACTTGTCCCAGCGCAATCCCCCCGTCGTTCGGCGGCACTCGCTGGTGCCAATACGGCCGAAAGCCCGCCGCGGCCAGCCGGCGGACGGTCGTCTCGGTCAAATACCGGTTCTGGAAGCACCCGCCTGAAAGCGCCACCCGCTCTTCACCCACGCGCCGCGCGACCTCCACGACGCTCTCGGCCAGGGTGTTGTGGAACCGCGCGGCGATCCGCCCCGCCGCTACCTCACGGCGCGTTTCTTCCAAAATGGCGTCGAGCATCGGCGCCCAATCCACCAAGAGCATCGGGCGCGACGGGTCACGAGAGTCGGCCGCCTTTTCCACCAGGAGGACCGGGTAATGTTCATCCGTGGCTTCCGCCCCGAGGGCAAACTCCAGTTCCATGGCCGCCTGGCCTTCAAACCGCGCCTGCTGCCGCAGCCCAATCACCGAAGCCACCGCGTCAAATAAACGCCCCACGCTCGACGTCACCGGCGCGTGCACGCCTTGCCTTAGCATCGTTCTCAGCGCCACCCGCTCGGCTTCCGTGCACGCCCGCACCGGCGCCAGCTCGCCATGGTCAAAGACCGACGCCCCAAGCCGCTCGAACAGCCAGCCCAGCGCGCTGCGACGCGGCTCCTTCACCGCCTGGTCGCCCCCCGGCAGCCGGAACGTCCGGAAATGCGCCACCCGGTCCACCGCGCCCGCGCTTACGCGGAAAAACTCCCCGCCCCACACCGTGCCGTCCTCGCCATAACCGGTCCCATCCCAGGCAACCCCCAGCACCGGTGGTTCCAGCTCGTTTTCCGCGAGACAGGACAGCACATGCGCCACGTGATGCTGCACCCCGGTGACCGGCAGTCCGCTGCCCTGCGCGTGCCGCGTCGACAGGTAGTCCGGATGCAGGTCGCACGCGATGCGTGTCGGGGCGACGTGGTACAGGCGTTGGAAATCCGCGATGACCCGTCGAAAGGCTTCCCAGGCTTGCTCCGTCTCCAGGTCGCCGATGTGCTGGCTGATGAACACCTGCGTGCCCACCGAAAGCGCGACGCTGTTCTTCAGGTGCGCGCCCACCGCCAGAATGCTCGACCCGCCGCCGGGCGCGTCCTCGCCTGGGGCGACGGGGGTGGGGGGAGGGGCTTCGGGCTTGCCGGGCGGATGCGGCGCCAACGCGCGCAGTAGGGGTGGAGACATCTGCACCGGCAGGGGCGCATAGCCGCGGGCGCGTCTCAGGACCAGCTCGCGGCCGAGCATGACCCGCACGATCGAATCGTCGACGTGCCGGACGATGGGCCGGTTGTGCACGAGGAACAGGTCGGCGATGTCGCCGAGCCGTTCCAAGGCCTCCCGTTCGTCCGTGCAAATCGGCTCGTCGCTCAGGTTGCCGCTGGTCGCCACCACCGCAAATCCCAGCTCCGCCATCAACAGGTGGTGCAGCGGCGTGTAAGGCAGCATCACGCCCAGTTGCGGATTGCCGGGCGCCACGGAGGGAGCAACACTCGATCCCGGATGGCGCCGCAGCAGGACGATCGGCGCCTCCGGAGACGTCAGGAGCCGCTCTTCCAGGGGGCTGACCTCGCAGTGGGCTTTCGCCTGGGCGAGCGAAGGCATCATCACCGCCAGCGGTTTCTCCTCACGGCGCTTGCGCTGCCGCAGGCGGCGGACGGCGTCGTCGTCGTGGGCTGTCACAACCAGGTGAAAGCCACCCAAGCCTTTCACCGCCACAATCTTCCCCGCACGGATGGCCCGGGCCGTCTCAGTCAGCCAGGCGCGCCCGCCGCCGCAGACCCGGTGCCCGTGCCGGTCCCAGAGTTCCACGCGGGGTCCGCACACGGGGCACGCGTTGGGCTGCGCGTGAAATCGCCGGTTGGTCGGATCGTCATACTCGGCCTGGCACGCGGGGCACATGGTGAAACGCCGCATCGATGTGTTCGGCCGGTCATACGGCAGCGCTTCCAGGATGCTGAACCGCGGCCCGCAGTTTGTACAATTCGTGAATGGATACCCGTACCGCCGATTGGACGGATCGAAGATCTCCCGCAAACAGTCCGGACACGTCGCCAGGTCCGGAAGAATCAGCGCGGTCGTGCCCCCGGCCGGATCGCTGGGACGGATCTCAAAACCCTCGTGGCCGACTGGATCCAACCAGGACGACTCGAGGCTCTGGATGAAACTGTGCGGCGGCTTTTCGGCTCCGAGCCGCAGCAGGAACGCCTCCAGCGCGGCGCGCGGCCCCTCCACCTCCACCCCCACGCCCGCCGAAGAATTGTTGACCCACCCGACCAAGCCCAACACCGTCGCCAGACGATGCACAAACGGCCGGAACCCCACCCCTTGAACCGCACCGCGGATCGCCAGTCTCAGGCGCGCTCGGTTGGACGGCGGTGCAGGCAAAAGCGCGAAGGCGTCATCACGACGCCGCCAGGATCTCCGCCAGACTGGGCGCCACCTCCGGCAACGCGTCCGGATTCAACCAGGCCCGCTTCACCCAAAACCCCGGAACCGCCCGCGCCGAAACCCGGTCGGCACCCTGGCCGAACTCGGCCAGAATCTCGCCGTCGCCCTCGCGGAAAAAGAAGCGATGCATGAGTCTCTCTCCGTCAACCAGGTCAGCGTGCACCCCAGGCTTGAGCCACTCCAGAAAACTCTCGGCGGTCCACAAACCGGGTTCGCGCGTCGGCGTGATGGGCACCGTGGTCGGCATGGCCCCACGATAACAGCAGGCCCCCGCCCCAGCAAGCCGCAATCCCCGCCCCGGCCGCCTCGTTCAATACCCCCGCAGCTCCGTGCTCGACCTGCTCGGCAAACCCGGCGCCGGCGTCCGCCGCAGCACCAGGTACTGGATTCCGTGCCGTTCGCAAAACTCCCGCTTGCCGCCCCTGTCGCCGTCTTCGTTCACGGCGTAGATGTCCGGCCGGAGCCGGCGGATCTCCGGTTCGGCATCGAGCCAGCCGTGTCCGGACGAAATGAGCGCGTGTTTCACGAAACGAACCGAGCCGACCAGGTAGCGGCGCTCGTCCTGGGGAAAGAGCGGGTGCCCCTCGCCCTTCAGGAGGCGGATGTTCGCGTCGTGTCCCACCACTACATACACGTCCCCGTGCGCGTGGACTTCCTCGAAAAAGCGCACATGCCCCGAGTGGAACCAGTCGTAGCAGCCCGTCACCACGACCTTCTTGCGCCCGCTCTCCGCCAGCACCGGCGGCGGCGCCGGAAAGACCCGAGGGCCCGCGGGCGGCGCGATCACGTGATACGCGATGCCGCGGGCTTGAGCATGCGCCGCTTGGGCGGCGTTGGCGCGGCAAGGCCCCACCACCCACGCGTCCGGGCGAAACCCGGCCACGTCGGGCAGGGTGTCCTCGGGCCAATGCCCATGAACGACACGCACCCGGTGCACATGCCGGATCGCGCCGAGCACATAGTGCCGCTCGGCCTGAGGCAGCTTGGGAGGCCGCCCAAGACGCTCCTGCACGGCCGCATCGCTGCGCAGCAGCACCGTCACCGCCCCAAGCTTCGCCGCCTCCTCCAGAAACCGGACATGCCCGGAGCGGATGTCGTCGAAAACCCCCGGGACAACCACGGTCTTCATGCCATTCGGATCCTGACCTGGAATGCCCCGGGCACCGGCGCGTCGGAGGCGACGAACAAATAGCCGCCGCCGCAGCCGGAATACATCGCGCCCGGGTATTGGGCCTGGTAGGCGCGGAGCAGGACGTTGAGATCGAGGGTGATGGTGGGATGGCTTACGGTGTGGGGCAGGAGCGCCTCCCAGCAGCGCATGCACGCGTTCATCGACGCGCCGAGAGCCGCCAGATCCATCCGACGGATGGCCGCGAAACAATCCTTGCCCGACTCGCCGAGACGCGCGATCCACTCCGGGTCCAGGTGTTTTTCGCCGAGCGGCTGGTAGCCCTGCGGGCGCTGGGCGACCGGCAGCACGTGCAGCACGCGCTCCAGCCAGCAGGCCGCGCGCCGGCTGGACAGCGGCTCGATGTGAGCCGGAAACACGCCCCCGTGGGCGGCGATGTCGTAGTCCAGCCGGTTCACCCCGGGATATATCAGGCCAATCATGTCTTGCGATCCGCTCGGCTCGGCCTTGCCCCGGTTCTCCGCCGCATACAGCTCCCGAACCAGCACCGCCGGATCGCGCCGAGGCAGGCGCCCCTTCCAACGCCTCATCGCCACCCGCCGCGTGCCTGTCGCCAGCCCCGCACGGTCCATCGCGCGAAAGTCCGGCTGGATGGCGACGACAACCATCGAGCCGGGCGGGCGTGGATTCAGACGCGACACGAACGGCTGGTCAATCCAACCCCCGGCCAACGCGAGCCGATACGGGATGCGGCCGATGACTTGGGCCAGGGGTGCCCGCCTCACGCTGCCATCCGATCTGCTCACAGCGTCACTCGACCACGCGTTTGCCCTTTTTGCGCGCGAGGTATTGCTCCTTGATCCACGCGTAAGTCACCGCCAGGCCCTTGTCCAGAGGCGTGCTCGGCTCCCAGTGGAGCATCTTCCGGATGAACGTGTTGTCGCTGTTCCGTCCGCCCACGCCCTTCGGAGCGTCGAGTTGGTAGTTGCGCTTCAGTTTGACGCCGGCAATCTTCTCGACTTTGGAGACCAGCACGTTGATGGACACCAGCTCGCTCGAGCCCAGGTTGATCGGCGTCGCGATCAAGTCGTCGCAATGCATGATCATGTCGATCCCCTTCACGCAGTCCTCGATATACATGAAGCTGCGCGTGCGCGTGCCGTCCCCCCAAATGTCAATCTCGCCCCGCCCGGTGTCGATCGCCTCGATCACCTTGCGGCATATCGCCGCCGGGGCTTTCTCGCGTCCGCCGTCCCAGGTGCCGTGCGGGCCATACACGTTGTGGAAGCGCGCGATGGCGGTCTTCAGCCCGCGCTCAGCCCAGTATTCCTGGCAGAACATCTCGCTCATGAGCTTCTCCCAGCCGTAGCCCCGCTCGGCCATCGCCGGGTAGGCGTCGGATTCCTTCAATGCCCGCACCTTGGGATCCTGCTGGAGGAGCGTGTTGTAGACGCAGGCCGACGACGAATAGAAATAACGGCGCACGCCCGCCTGGTAGGCGGCTTCGATCATGTGCGTGTTGATCAGGATGCTCCGCAGGCACTCGATCCGAAAACGCTCGATGAACCCCATCCCCCCCATGTCGGCGGCAAGGTTGTACACCTCCACCGCACCCTCGCACGCCCGCTGGCAGTTGACGGGATCGCTGACGTCCAGACAGATCGATTCCACGCCCGGCACCCTCACATACCAGTCGCCGAGCGGTTTCTTGTCCACCGCCCGCAGCCGGGTGAAACCCTTCTTCCGGAAATAACCGGCCAGGTTCCCCCCAATGAAACCGCCGCCGCCGGTGATGACAATCAAATCATCCCGCCGCTGTCTCGGATCCTTTTCCACGGGTCGTTTGGTTTCCATAGTCACATTCCAATGCTTCACCCCTGAAGCTTGTTGCAGGCAGATCAGCTTTCGGCGCCAAGATGCTGCGATCTAAGGGCGACCGTCAAGAACTCTGAGCCCCGCCCAGCGCCCGCAGACCCAAAGCCACCACCGTCGCCCACGGCAACACCTTGAACCGACCCTCGTCCAACGCACGCTCCAACTCCTCCCGGCTCAACCGCACCAGCTCCTGCGCCTCCAAAAAAGCAGCGACAATCGCGGGCCTGCAAACGCGTGCGTAGGGAAACCCGCGTGTCCCCGCGCAGTGTGCCAGAGCGCGTCGCCGGTTCAAGCCGTCAATGCCCATGCCGGCCGAAGCACGACGCCTGCGCCTGGAACCGGAACGCTGAACGCCAAATGTTCAGGATCATGGCCCCCTGCCTCGGCCATAAGTGGGACGCGGTGGAACGCGTTCCTACCGGGTTCGTGCCGTATGCTGGCCCATGTTCGCGAAAGAACTTCCCATGAGCCAGTGCATTCGCTTTGGATCGTAGGCCGTATTTCCACCCGAAAACCTCAATAAAACCCAATGTTTTCAACGGTTTCATCTCTGTTTCTGCTCGCCTTCTGAATTCCGTTTGATGCAATCCAATCCTCGGCCATCACACGCCTGCCGAGCAGCCGGTGGTTCGCGTAGTGGCCGGACAGCAGGGTGACGGTGCGTCCAGCCTTGCGCCCTTCGAGCGTGTGGGCGTCGAGCGCGACCGCGGGCATTCCAGTCCACGGCGTCGGATCGCCCTCGCGACAACGCCGGGTGTCACCCGGCCTTCGAGTCGCATCCATGTCCAAAAGCAATTCAGCGAACGGGGCGGCAGCCAAATGCCTCGTCGCCGACCATCGGCGCACAGCCTCGCCGCCTCGGCGCCGTCCTTCGCCGCTGCCACGGCCTCGGGTTCAAGATCGCAGAACGCCTCGGTCAATCCTTTGCCGTGGTGCGTCTCACGGCGGCACAGCGCGAGGAAGTCGAGGCGGTGTATTTCATGGATCATGGCAACCGTGGACGCCGTGCTGGTGAGGAAAGCTCGGGATAGAATTTTTGGGAGTTGACCGAAAGCTGTTGCCGCATTTAGTTTGCTGGGACAAAACGGATTAGCTATGGACTTCGTCGGTTTCAATATACGAAGCACGCTTGGTTCATGGTTCGTTGAATGAATGGTTGGCTGACGAAGAAAAAAACCACATGAAAGTGTTGATCCTCTTCAACCGCGAACCATACGACAATACGGACGTAACGTGGAACGGAGTTCGGTTGGCCGGGAAACTGCACGAGGCGGGCCAAGAGGTCCGAGTCTTCCTGATGAATGATTCCGTGGACATGGCGCGTGACGTCTGCAAGCCGCCGGCGAGCTATGATCAGGACCTCTCGCAGATGCTCAAGGAACTGATTGCGAAGGGTGTCCCTGTGAAGGTTTGTGGTACCTGCATGGCACGCTGCGGCATACACAAGAACCACCCCTATTTCGATGGAGCGCAGAAGGCTACCATGCCAGACTTAGCCCAGTGGGTCATTGATAGCGACAGAGTGATCACATTTTGACAGCCAGACGGTGCAGCGAACGGGAGCCAGCCGATTCGGTCAGAGACAAGTCGAACGTCATCGGCGGCTGGCTCCCGCCGCTGCGCGGCGGGTTCCATGCCATCTTCGGGACAAAACCGCGCAGCGGTTTTGTGGAGCGAGCCGCACGCAGACCCACGG
>JAFGQR010000191.1 GCA_016935555.1 Verrucomicrobiota bacterium | reverse complement strand
GCAGGCGGTCAGGCTCCCCGGAATGACGGGTTCAGGTTGGCGCAGCACCTGAGGCGAAGTATGGGCTCGACGGAGTCTCGCCCTACCCTCCGCATGTCGGAGCGCGGTTCATGGGCAGGGCAGATGCCGCGCCGCCGTGCCGCACACCGCATCGAATCGGCGTGCATTTTCACCCGGCCCGGCCAAGACTGCCGGGGCATGAGCCATGCCGAAGCCCAGGCGCGACACGCGGATCTGGCGGCCCAGATCCGCCGGCACGACCATGCCTATTACGTGCTCGCCCAGCCGACGATCAGCGACTTCGACTACGACCGCCTGTATGCCGAGTTGCTCGAACTGGAACGAGCCTTCCCCGGCCTGGCCACCCCCGATTCCCCCAGCCAGCGTGTCGGCGGCGCCCCCACCGATCGCTTCCGGCGAATCCGGCATCTCCAGCCCATGCTCTCCCTCGAGAAAATCCAGGGCGCCGACCACCCGGACGGCGGCGAGGAACCCGACCGCGAGCGCCGGAGCCGCCGCCAGGACGAGCGCACGCTGGAGAAGCTCAGGGAGTTCGACGCCACGCTCCGCCGGCAGCTTGGCCTGGACCGCATCGAGTATGTGCTTGAGCCCAAGGTGGACGGCGTGTCCATCGGCGTCCACTACCGGCATGGGAAGCTGGCCCTGGGCGTGACACGCGGCGACGGCCGATTCGGAGACGACATCACCGCCAACCTGCGCACGGTGCGCTCGATCCCGCTCGCACTGCGTCTCGAGCACCCGCCGGCACTGCTCGAAGTGCGGGGCGAAGCCTGCATGGCCATCAGCGATTTCGAGACGCTCAACGCCGCCCTCGAGGCCGCGGGCGAGAAGACCTTCCCCAACGCCCGCAATGCCACCGCCGGCACCCTCAAACAGCTCGACCCCCGCCTCGTCGCCCAACGCCCCATCCGCGCCGTCTTCTACGCCGTCGGCGCCTGCGACGGCATCGCGTTCGAGACCCACGCCGAGATGCTCGAAGCCTTCGCCCGGTTCGGCCTTCCCACCCAACCCCGCTGGTGGCGCTGTCCCGACATCGACGCCGTCCTCCGCACCTACCGCCATGAAGTCGTTTGCGGCTATGACGAACGCCGCGACCTGCGCCGCCAGGTCCCCTACGACATCGACGGCATCGTCCTCAAGGTCAACCGCCTCGCCGACGCCGCGCGCATTCCCCCAAAAACCCGCGCGCCCGGCGACGCCATCGTCCACAAGCCCATCCCCTGGATCACCCCCGCCGAAACCCGCCTCAAGGCCATCACCGTCCAAGTCGGCCGCACCGGCGTCCTCACCCCCGTCGCTGAACTCGAACCCGTTTTCGTCCAAGGCTCCACCATCGCGCGCGCCACGCTCCACAACGAGGACGAAATCCGCCGCAAAGACATTCGCGTGGGCGACATGGTGGTCATCCGCAAGGCGGGCATGGTCATCCCCGAGGTGTTCGAAGTGGTCAAAGCCAAACGCCCGTCCGGCACCGTCCCCTTCGACCTCTGGCGCCACGTCGGCGGCAAGTGCCCCGCCTGCGGCGGTCCCATCGCCAAAGACAAAATTCAAACGGCGCGCCGCGCTTCACCTGCGCCTCCCTCGGGGGAACGCACGGGGGTCAAGGCGCCAAGCGCGGCCGAATCGGGCGCCGAGGAGGTGGCGTGGCGATGCCAGAACGTGGCTGGCTGCCCCGCGCAAAAAAACCGTCGCCTCGAGTACTTTGCCCAACGCAAGGCCCTCGACATTGAATCGCTCGGAGGTATTGTCGCCGAAAAACTGGTCGAATCGGGGCTCGTCAGCGAGCCGCTTGATCTTTTTGAAATCGCCGAGGAACAGCTTGCCTCGCTCAATCTCGGCACCGTCGCAGACCCGCGCGTGTTCGGCGCAAAAAACGCCGCCAAAGTCAGAACCGCCCTGGAACGGGCGATCACGCTTCCCCTGCACCGCTGGATCCATGCGCTGGCCATCCCCGAAGTCGGCGAGCAAACCGCCTGGCAGCTCGCCCAAACCCACACCTCCATCGACGAACTCGCCACCTCCTCCATCCTGCGCGACATCCGCGACCTCGGCCGCCTGAAGCAGGAACGCGACGCCGTCTCTCCGCGCTCCCGCAAGAACCCGCCTAAAAACGCCCGGGAACTCGAGACCCGCCGCAAACGCCACGCCCAGCTCGCCGCCGACATCGCCACGCTCGAATCCCGCCTCGAACGCTCCGGCGCCAAAACCACCCTCGCCGAAGTGGGTCCCGTCGCCGCCGGCTCCGTGCTTGACTACTTCGCCTCCGCGAACGGCCGCCAGATCCTGCGCCGGCTCCGCCAACTGCACATCCACCCCGCAGGAGCAGCCGCACCCCCGCCATCCGCGCCCCCGCAAAGCGCGCCAGCGCCGCTCGCCGGCAAGACCCTGGTCCTCACCGGCACGCTGCCATCCCTCTCCCGCGACGAAGCCTCCGCGCTCATCCGCGACGCCGGCGGCAACGTCACCGGTTCCGTGAGCAAGAACACCGACTACGTGCTGGCCGGCGACAGCGCCGGCTCCAAGCTCGACAAGGCGCGCGCGCTGGGAATCCCCGTCCTGACCGAAGCGGAATTCCGCGCCATGCTCGGCACGGTCGAACCGGCAAACGATTCCAGCCAGCGCAACCTGTTCTGAATGCCGAAGGCCAGATTGTCGTCATTGGCCATCTGCGATTTGCCATGTGCGATGGCGAGTGGCCGGTGCGGTTCATGGCCTCGATAACTGCCCACGCTCGGACACCGGCAACCTCCGGATGCGCCGGACCCGCCCGCCGCCCCCGATTCGCGCTTGACGCGGGAGCGCGACGGCACGCAGGTTTTGGGACGCCGCCGCCACGGGGTTGCGGCGGTTGAACAGACCACGGCTTATGAAACTGAACCGACGACATTTTCTGAAATCCTCGGCCGCGGCCGGCGTGGCGCTTTCGGCGATGCCGCTCCTGGGTGTCGAAGCGCCCGCCCGGAAATATCGCACCGCGCTGATCGGGTGCGGCTGGTGGGGCAACAACATTCTGGGCGAGGCCATGGCCAGCGGCTCCTGTTCCATCGTCGGCCTGTGCGATGTGGACCAGGTGTTCCTCGACAAGACCGCCGAGCGCGTGAACAAGGAAACCGGCGCCAATCCCAAGCCGTTCAAGGATTACCGGGAACTACTCGACGCGACGAAGCCGGACATTGCCATCGTGGCGACGCCCGACCACTGGCATCCACTGATCACGATCGCGGCGGTGAACGCCGGCGCGCATGTGTATGTTGAAAAACCCATCAGCCACACCCTCAAGGAGGGGCGCGCCATGGTGACGGCCGCGCGCGCCGCCGGCAAAGTCGTGCAGGTGGGCACGCATCGCCGCGTCTCCCCCCACAACATCAGCGCCCGCCATTTCATCCGCTCCGGCAAGCTGGGCAAGGTGGGCATGATTCGGGCTTTTGTCCACTACGGGGGCGGCCCTGAGAAACCGCGGAAGAACATTGCGCCGCCGAAAACGCTGGACTGGGACCTTTGGTGCGGCCCGGCGCCCCTGCGGCCCTTCAACGGGGATCCCAACAACCCCTGGAGCGGCGCCATCCATCCCCGCGGGTTCCGCAGCTACCTGGATTATGCCAACGGCACACTGGGCGACTGGGGCATCCATTGGCTGGATCAGATCCTCTGGATCACCGAAACCCGCTCCCCCAAGACCGTCTTCTCCACCGGCGGACGCCCCATCAAGGGGGTGCCGGTCCTGACCGCGGAGGAGCAAACGAGCGATGCCCCGGACCACCAGCTGGCGACCTACAAATTCGACGACTTCGATGTGACCTGGGAACACCGCCAGTTTGCCGGCAACAGCGCCGAGAAGGGCGAAAGTGTCGGGTGCTATTTCTACGGCGAAAAAGGGACCCTCCATCTTGGCTGGAAGGGCGGCTGGACCTTTTACCCGGCCCACCGCGGCCAACCCGAAGTCCACGAGGGCCCCCAGCTCAATCCTCCCGACGACCAGAACATCAAGGGCCTCTGGTCCAACCTGCTCCAGTGCATCCCCACCGGCGCCAGGCCCGTTTGCGACATCGAAGCCATCCATTACTCCACGGCCATGAGCCTGCTGGGCATGCTCAGCTACAAGCTGGGCCGCAGCGTTTCCTGGGACGGCGCGAGGGAGGAGTGCCCCGGGGACGCACAAGCCAACGCGCTGCTGCGCCGGGATTACCGCAAAGGATGGGCCTACCCCGGGTGAAGGCGCAGAGATCGGTCCTTCAAAAACGGGGCAACCTTTGCCAAACTTTGGTGAGCCAATCCCCGCCCTAAGCCGGAGCGTTGGCAGTGCTTTAACGATTTATGCTCGAGACACTCTTGTATCCAAAGACCGTGGCCGTTGTCGGGGCGTCCCGAAACCCCGAGAAAGTGGGCTACGCGTTCATGAAAAACCTCAAGGAAAGCGGGTTCGAGGGGACCGTTGTGCCCATCAACCTCGAGGCGCCCGAGATTCTCGGGTTCAAGTGCTACAAAAGCCTCACCGAGTACCCGGACACCATCGACCTGAGCATCATTGTCGTCGGCCATAAGTACGTCAAGGACGCCCTCGTCCAGTCCATCGACAAAGGCGCCAAGACGGTGGTGGTGATCACGGCCGGTTTCAAGGAAGTCAGCGCCAAGGGGGCCGAGGCCGAACAGGAACTGGTCCAGATCTGCCACAAGGCGGGGGTGCGGATGATGGGTCCGAACTGTCTGGGGGTGCTGAACACCCACCACCGCATGAACGCCACGTTCGCCCCCTGCCTGCCCCCCCCAGGCAGCATCTCCGTCATCTCCCAGTCGGGCGCCCTGTGCGTCGCCATCCTGGATTGGGCCACCCAGCAAAAACTCGGTCTGGGCAAGGTCATCAGTTTCGGCAACAAGGCCGACCTGAACGAAGTCGACTTCCTCCAGGCCCTCGCCGAAGACAAGGACACCAAAGTCATCGCCGGCTACCTCGAAAGCATCAAGGAAGGCGACAAATTCCTCCGCGTCGCCGAGGAAGCCGCCGGCAAAAAACCCGTGGTCATCCTCAAAGTGGGCATCACCCAGGCCGGCGCCAAGGCCGCCTCTTCCCATACCGGCAGCCTCGCCGGAGCCGATATCGCCTACGGGGCGGCCTTCCGCCGGGCGGGGGTGATCCGAGCCGAGAATTTCGAGGCCCTGTTCGACTATGCACTGGCGCTCGCCACCCAGCCCCTCCCGGCCGGCAAACGCGTCTGCGTCATCACCAACGCCGGCGGCCCGGGCATCATGGCCGCCGACGCCGCCGAAACGCTGGGCCTGAAAATGGTCAGCCCCTCGGAAACCACCCAGGCCAGACTCAAAGAGATCCTGCCCCCCACCGCCGCCTTCGGCAACCCCGTGGACGTGATCGGGGACGCCGAGCCCGACCGCTACATCAAGGCGTTCGAAATCCTGCAGGACGACGACAACATCGACGCGTTCGTGATCGTGTCGACGCCGCAGAACATGACCCGGCCGCTCGAGCTGGCGGAGAAGCTGGCCAAGGCCCACAAACGCGCCAAACCCATGCTGACCGCCTTCATGGGCGGGGACCAAGTGGCCAAGGCGAAAGACCGCATGATGGAATTGGGCATCCCCAACTATCCCGCCCCGGACCGCGCCGTCGCCGCCCTCAAAGCCATGTGCGATTACGCCGCGTGGAAACAACGCCCCGCCCGGGTCGTCGCCCGCTACCCCGTCAACCGCCGCCGCGTCGACCGCGTCATCCGCTGGCACACCCGCAGCGCCATCCAGCAGGTCGGCGAAGTCGAAGCCAAGGAAATCCTGCGCGCCTACGATTTTCGAATCCTGGACGGCACGCTTGCCCGGTCGGGCCAGGAAGCGGTCGAAGTGGCCAACCGCATCGGCTACCCCGTCGTCCTGAAGATCTCGTCCCCGGACATCATCCACAAGTCGGACTTCGGCGGGGTGCGTGTCAACCTGGCCAGCGCCGAACAGGTTCTGGATGCGTTCGACCTCATGATGCTGCGGGTCCAGCGCCGCGCCCCCAACGCCTATATCCGGGGCGCCTTTGTCGAGAAGATGGGCCATCGCGGGCGCGAGGTGATCCTGGGGATGACGCGGGATCCGCAGTTTGGGCCCATGCTGATGTTCGGCTTGGGCGGCATTTTCGTCGAGGTGATGAAAGACGTGACCTTTCACCTGGCGCCGATCACGCACGAGGAGGCGATGCAGATGCTCAAAGGCACCCGGTCGTATGCGCTGCTCAAGGGGGCGCGCGGCCAGGCGCCGGTCGACCTCGATGCCATCGCCAGCGCGCTGCAGCGCATCAGCCAGCTGGCGACCGACTACCCCCAGGTCAAGGAACTCGACATCAACCCTTTCATCGTCGGCGTCGTCGGCACCGCCGCGTATGTTGCCGACGCCCGCATGACCCTTGCGTAACCCGGATGTGAACCATGAGTGACAAGACGATCAGTTACGACCCCCGCTGGAAGGAAAAGTACCAGGGCATGATCACCAGCCCGGAGGCCGCCGTGGGCAAGATCCGCCCCGGCCAGCGCATCTTCATCGGCACCGGCTGCGCCGAACCGCTCCAGCTCGTCACCGCCCTCACCCACCGAGCCTCCGAACTGCCCGACACCGAGATCATCCACCTGCTCACGTTCGGCGACGCCCCCTACGCCCACAAGGAGCTGGCCTCCGTGTTCCGCACGAACAGCTTCTTCATCGCCCAGAACGTCCGCAACATCATCCAGGAAGGCCTCGGCGATTATACCCCCATCCACCTCTCCGATATCCCGCGCCTCTTCAACTCCGGCCAGTTGCCCCTCGATGCCGCCTTCATCCACGTCAGCCCCCCCGACGAACACGGCCTCTGCAGCTTCGGCGTCTCCGTCGACATCATCAAAAGCGCCGCCGAAAACGCCTCCCTCGTCGTCGCCCAAGTCAACCCCAACATGCCGCGCGTCCTCGGCGACGCCTTCATCCACGTCTACGATATCGACCTCCTCGTCCCCGTCGAAGACGCCATCCTCGAAGTCCCCCCGGTCGCCATCACCAGCGAAACCCGCCAGATCGCCGAACACCTCGCCGCCCTCGTCGAAGACGGCTCCACCCTCGAAGTCGGCATCGGCCGCATCCCCCAGGCGCTGCTCGGCTTTCTCAAAGACAAGAAGGACCTCGGCATCCATACCGAGATGATCTCCGACAGCATCCTCGATCTCATGAAGACGGGCGTCATCAACGGAAACCGCAAAACGGTGGACCCGGGCAAGGTCGTGGCCAGCTTCTGCCTGGGCACGCGGAAACTCTACGATTTCCTCGACAACAACCCCGCGTTCTCGTTCCACCCCACCGAATACGTCAATAATCCCTACGTCATCAGCCAGCAACACAAGATGGTCGCCATCAACGTCGCGCTCGAAATCGACCTCACCGGCCAGGTCTGCGCCGACTCCATCGGCACCAAGTTCTTCTCCGGCTTCGGCGGCCAGGTCGACTTCAACCGCGGCGCCGCCAAAGCCCACAGGGGCAAAGCCATCATCGCCCTCCCCTCCACCGCCTGCGACGGCACCGTCTCCCGCATCGTCACCCGCCTCAGCCCCGGCGCCGGCGTCGTCACCACCCGCGCTGGCGTCAACTACGTCGTCACCGAATACGGCGTCGCCTACCTCCACGGCAAAAGCATCCAGGAACGCGCCCTGGCCCTCATCTGCATCGCCCACCCCAAGTTCCGCGCCCAACTCCTGCGCGAGGCCGTCGAGGCCAAATACCTCTCCGCCAACATGGCCGACATCGAAGGCAAAATCAGCGTCGGCCCCAAGGAAATGCGGACCACCTACCTGCTCAATAACGGCACGCAAATCAACTTCCGCCCCATCCATCCCACCGACGAGGCCCGCGCCCGCGACCTGTTCTACAAACTGTCCCAGGGCACCATCTACTACCGCTTCATGAGCACCGCCAAGGTCGTCCCCCGCAAGCAAATCCAGGACTTCGTCTATATCGACCACCGCAACGACGTCACCCTCGTCGGCACCCTCCAGGAAGCCCACGGCGAAGATATCCTCGCCATCGGCAGCTATTACCTCGACCCCAAAACCAACCTCGCCGAAGTCGCCTTCGTCGTGCACGACCATTGGCAAAACCAGGGCATCGGCACCTTCCTGCTCACGCAACTCATCCGCATCGCACGCCGCAACGGCATCCGCGGCTTCACCGCCGAGGTCCTCGCCGAAAACAAGGCCATGCAGGCCGTGTTCGGCAAAAGCAACTGCAAAGTCGAAACCCGCTACACCGGCAACGTCTGCAGCTACGAAATGGAGTTCGTCTGACAAGCCGCAGACCCGCCCAACCTCGTTCCGGCCGTGTCCTCCCCCGCCCGGCGTGACACCCTCGGCCCCGCAACCACCCTCGGCCGCTGTGCCTTCGAGTCTCCAAAGAGGCTTGACCGCAGCCCCCGTTCCCGCTCGGCCCGGGGACGCTCCATCCCCATAGTTGCCCCACCATGAACCTATTCCGTCACCCCGCAACGCTCACCCTTGGCCTCCTGTCCCTCGGCGCCGCCTTCCGCGCCCCAGCCGCGCCGCCACCGGCGCCGGCGGGGCGCCAGGGCGCGACCCTGCATGTGTCGAAGCGGGGCGACAACACGGACGGCCGCAGCTGGCGCACCGCGTTCCACAGGATCCAGGCCGCACTCGATGCGGTGCCCGACGACCGCGGAGGCCACCGCATCCTGATCCGGCCGGACACCTACGCCGAGGCGAATCTGGACTCGAAACACAAAGGGGCGCCCGGGGCCTATAACGTGATCGAGGGGGATTGGGACGGGCAGCTGGGATCGGGCGCGCAGGGATGGGTGGTGATCGACTCGGGCGCGCCCCTCGCCGTGGTGCGCACCAATCCGAAGGCCGCGACGGGCAACCCCACGTTCATGGTGTTGACCGGCGGCAGCCCGGAGGCGGAGACGGGGCTGAAAAGCGTGGACTGGTGGGGGCCGTGGCGTTGCGATCCGGCGTATTCGGCGGCGGGGTGGGACCGGTGGGTCTTTCGGCGGCTCTACTGCACGGGCTCCGAGGGCGGCCTGGGGTGGGACATGACCTGCGAGGCGGGCAGGGCATTTTCGGCGATGGTGGAGGATTGCGTGGGGTTGGGACGGTTTGCGGGCGCGTGCGTGATGGGGCATGTGGGGCGGGCGGGCGAACCGGTGGTGTTCCGGCGCTCGTATTTCATGTGCCTGGACGTCTGGGGAGACGCCGGCGCCGTCTATGTGCGGGCGCATCACAAAACCATGCCGGCCGCGCCGGACGCCGTGTTCGAGGACTGCACCCTGGTGGGCATGGACAACGCCCTGCAGGTGGGGTATCCCAAATTCGAGGGGTACAGCCGGGTGCAATTCAAGCGGAGCCGCCTGATCGTGCTGAACTTTTCGCAGCCGCACGGCACGCCTGCAACGGGCGCGGTCTACAGCGATCTGGCCGGCAAGTTCCTGCACGTGGAGTTTGAGGACTGCACGGTGATGGGTTACAAGGTGCTGGGAGCGCGGGAGGGCGACCTGTTCTCGTTCACAACCCGGGGAACCAATCGCGCCTACGTGCAATACCGCCAACCCGTGCCCAAAGGGTTCGAGCGGCTGCGCTTCTGGCCTGTGGCAACCTTCAACGAGCTGATGCCGCCAAGATTCCAGGCGCCCCAGCACTCCCAGGCCGCCCACACCCGGCCGCGTCTGACCAAGCTGCCGCTGGCCATCGGTCCGGGGGCGATGGAGAACACGCCGGTGGTGTTCAACGGGCGCCCGCTGCTCGTGTTGAACCGGCGCGACGACACCAGGAACGGCACGGACGACTACACCCGCAGCATGCACCTCTACGTTCGGGACCTGACCACCGGCGGCGAGGTGGCGCGGTTCGGCGAGGGCCATTCGTTCGCCAGCGCCTTCGTCAATGGCCCGGAGCTGCACGTGTTCGCCAGCGAAGGCACCAACCGCGACTGGTTTCAAAGCCTCCACCGTTTTTCCACAACCGACCTCAAAACCTGGAAGCGCGCGCTGGCGATCCCGCAGGCGCCCGGCGAACACCTCTTCAATGCGTCGGTCTGCCGCGATCCCCAGGGCTACCTCATGGCATACGAATCGGATCAGCCGGTCAAATTCTGCTTCAAGTTCGCCCGCTCGGCCGACTTGGCCCACTGGCACAAGCTCGACAACCTCGTGTTCGCAGGCGCCAGCGGCGGCGAATACAGCGCCTGCCCTGTGATCCGCCACGTGGCGCCGTATTATTACGTGATCTACCTCCATGCCGCCACGCCGGGACACCCCGGTTGGATCGCCTTCCTGGCACGCTCAAAAGACCTCGCCGACTGGGAACTCAGCCCGTTCAATCCCCTCCTGGAAGCCGGTCCGGGCGAAGGCATCAACAATTCCGACGTCGACCTGTTCGAGTTCGAGGGGAATACCTACCTGTTCTACGCCACCGGCGACCAGCAGACCTGGGGATCCGTGCGCACCGCCTTGTTTGCCGGCCCCATGCGCCAATGCTTCGAATCCCATTTCCCGCCCGGACTGCCCACGGTGCGCGTCAGCGCCCTCCGGAAACTCGGCCGCTGACCCGGTCGGCGGGAACATCCAACTTCCCATTGCCAACCCGGCCCGGGTTCTGCCATATACCCCCATGCATTCGGCTTCGCTCCACTTCGCCGCCGCGCTGATCCTCGCAGCGCTGCCCCACCCCACCCGCGCCGCGCTGGAAGACTGGCAGAACCCGAAACTCACCGGACTCAATCATCTCCCACCGCACGCGTCCATGATCATCTGCCCAAACGCGGCGACGGCGCGGAAGATCCAGCTCGTCCACAACTCGGAGCGTGTGAAGTCGCCGTGGTACCGCTCTCTCAACGGGCCGTGGACCTACCACTATGCCTCCAACCTGCTCGGCCGGGTGCCGGAATTCTGGCAGCCCGCCTTCGACGACCGCGCCTGGCCGGCCATCCCGGTGCCGTCGAATGTCGAGAAGCACGGCTACGGCATCCCCATCTACGTGAACATCCCTTACCCGTGGCGCAAGCCGTGGACACCCCCGTTCGTGCCGCCCGACGACCCCAACAACACCGTCAACGCCTACCGCCGCGCGTTCACCGTCCCCAAAGCCTGGGCCGGCCGACGCGTGCTGCTCGCCTTCGACGGAGTCAATTCCTTCTTTTACCTGTGGATCAACGGCCGCTACGTCGGCCTCGGCAAAGACTCGCGCACGCCCGTCGAGTTCGACATCACCCCGTTCCTGCACCCGGGCGAGAACCTGCTCGCCGTTGAGAATTTCCGCTGGTGCGACGGATCGTATCTCGAGGACCAGGATTTTTGGAGAATGAGCGGCATCTTTCGGGACGTGTATCTGTGGTCGCCGCCCCGCGTGCATATCCGCGACTTCGAAGTGAAGGCCGGCCTGGATGCCGCATGCCGCGACGGCGAGTTCCGCCTGGCCGTCTTGGTGGAAAACACGGGTGCCGAGGCGGAGGAGGTCTCGGGCGAGGCGGAGCTGTTTGATCCGGCCGGGGCGCGAGTCACGTCGCTGCGCTTCCGGGTGCAGGCGCCTGCCGGAGCCCGGGACGCCAGGGCCGAGATCGCCACCACCCTCGCGCAGCCCCTCCCATGGACGGCCGAAACGCCTCATCTCTACCAGCTCCTGCTGACGTTGCGGGATCGCGCAGGCCGGATTCTCGAAGTCATTCCCTGCCGGGTGGGCTTTCGGCGGGTCGACATCAAAGACGGCCAACTGCTGGTCAATGGACAGCGCATCCTGGTCAAAGGGGTGAACCGCCACGAGACCGATCCCGACCTCGGCCAGGCCATCACGGTGGACAGCATGCTCCGCGACATCCGCGTGATGAAGCAGCATAACATCAACACCGTCCGCACGTCCCATTACCCCAACCAGCCAGCCTGGTACGACCTCTGCGACCTCTACGGCCTCTACGTGATCGACGAAGCCAATATCGAAAGCCACGGCATGGGCTACGGACCAGCATCGCTCGCCAAGGACCCCGTTTGGCTCGACGCCCACATGGACCGCACCGTGCGCATGGTCGAACGCGACAAGAATCATCCGTCGGTGGTGGTCTGGTCGCTGGGCAACGAGGCCGGCGATGGCACCAACTTCGTGGCCACCTCGAACTGGATCCGCCAACGCGACCCAGGCCGCCCCGTCCACTACGAACGCGCCGGCTTCGCCCCCCACACGGATATCGTCTGCCCCATGTACGCCCCGCCCGCGCAACTCGCCCAATACGCGTCCGGGGAGGCGATCGGGGGCGGCTGGGGATTCACATTGCCGGCGCAGGAACGGCGGACCCGACCCTATATACTCTGCGAGTACGCGCATGCGATGGGCAACAGCTGCGGCAACCTGTGGCTCTATTGGGATCTCATCTACAGCCGGCCCCATCTCCAGGGCGGCTGCATCTGGGATTGGGTGGACCAAGGCCAGCGCGAACCCGTCCCGCCGAGCACCCGCCATCCGGCCGGATCACCACCCCGCAGCATCCGCAAACTCAACACGCCGCTGCCCCCCGGCAACCGCGATTTCTATTGGGCGTTCGGCGGCGATTACGGCCCCCCCGGCACGCCCAGCGACCAGAACTTCCTTTGCAACGGCCTCGTCACCCCGGACCGACACCCCCATCCCACCCTGCTCCAAGTCAAACACGTCTACCAGTATGTCCACTGCACCCCCGCCGACCTGGCCGCCCGCACCCTAAACGTCAAAAACTGGCATGACTTCCTCAACCTCCGTGACCTCGCCGTCCCCCATTGGCAGCTCACCGGCGACGGCCGCACGTTGCAGCACGGACGCCTGCCCCCCCTGGACCTCCCCCCGCGCGCCACCACCCGCATCACCATCCCCGTTAAACCCTTCCAGCCCGCCCCAGGCACGGAGTATTTCCTCGAATTGAGCTTCCGCCTCAAGCAGGACCAGTTGTGGGCCGCCAAAGACCACGAGTTGGCCTGGAACCAATTCCCATTGCCCGACCGCTGCCCCCCTCCGCAGCCAGACCCCAAGAACACCACCGCGCCCAACACCGCCCCCAACCACCAACCCCATGCCCGCCCCGGTCAAACGCCCCAGCCCGCCCTCACCCTCGCCGTTACCAACGCCCAACTCGCCGTCGCCGGACGAGGATTCACCGCCACCTTCGACCTGAAGGCCGGCACTCTCGCCTCGCTCAACGCCCACGGTGTCGAACTCATCCACTCACCCCTGCGCCCGGATTTCTGGCGCGCCCCGACCGACAACGACCGCGGCCGCGACATGGCCCGCTCCCAGGGGGTGTGGCGCCTGGCCCACCAGGACCCCGAAGTGTCCGGCGTCAGCCTCGCCACCAATGCCCCCGACCGCATCGCGGTCACCGTCCGCCACCGGCTGCCCAAAGTCGGCGCCACCTGGGAAACAACCTACACCGTTCTTGAGAACGGCGACGTCCTGGTCGACGCCGCCTTCACACCGCCCCCCGACCGACGGTTGCCGCCCCTGCCGCGCCTCGGCATGCAGATGATCATGCCGCCCGGCTTCGACCGCATCGCCTGGCTCGGCCCCGGCCCCCAGGAGACCTACTGCGACCGCAGCGACGCCCGGGTGGGCCTTTACCGGGGGACCGTGAGGGAACAGTTCCATTGGGATTACAGCGAGCCCGGCGAAAGCGGCAACAAGGTGGACGTGCGCTGGATTGCGCTCACCAACAAGAAAGGCCAGGGCCTGCTTGCCGTCGGCCTGCCCCTCCTCAGCGCCAACGCGCTCCACCACACCACCGACGACCTCCAACGCGCGACCCATCCCTTCGAACTGCCCGAACGCACCTTCACGGTGCTCAACCTCGACGCCCGCCAACAGGGCGTGGGTGGCGACAACAGTTGGGGCGCCTGGCCGCACCCGCCCTACCTGATCCAGCCGCAGGCATGCCGCTACCGCTTCGGCCTGCACCCGCTCGCCGCACGCGAAGCGCCCGAGCGCATCGCCCGCCAACGTGCATTTCTCACCAGGTTCCTGGTGAGAAATGCAAGCTAAACCGCCGGCAGCTTCCAGGGGGCGCGGTATTCGTAGTCGAGCTGTTTGCCGGTGACTGGCTCGCCCACGATCTGCTGGTTGACCGGGTCCCACCGGATGGTCTTGCCGGCCATGATGGCGACATTGCCGAGATGGCACACGGTCGCGGAGCGGTGGCCGACGGCGACGTCGCACACGGGGCGTTTGCGGGTTTTGATGCAGTCGAGCCAGTTGGCGTGGTGGGCGCTGCGGGCGCGCGCATAGTTTTTGAAGTCGGGGTAGAGGCGCTGATCGGTGTCCTTGAGGGCTTCGTCTTCGAGTTCCTCGGGGGTGAACGTGAGCGCGCCGCGGTTGATGTAGATGGTGCCTTTCTCGCCCTCGAAGGTGGCGCCTGTTTTGTATTTGCGTTCGCCGCTGTTGCACTCGATCACGGTGCCGTTGGCGTAGGTGTAGGTGACGTGGAAGGTCTGGGGGGTCTCGTAGAGTTTCTGCGCGTTGAACACGGCCCGCGCCTCGATGTGCACCGGGCCGCTGTCGTCCATGCCCAGGGCCCATTGGGCGATGTCGAGGTGGTGCGCGCCCCAGTTGGTCATCTGGCCGCCGGAGTAATCCCAGAAGAACCGGAACAGGTAATGCACGCGGTTCTTGTTGTAGGGCCGGTACGGCGCCGGCCCCAGCCACATGTTGTAATCCAGCTCCGGCGGCGGTTCGCTGTCCGGCACGGTCGGGGGTTTGGCGCGGTCGCTGTAATTGACGCCCGGCAGGCCGACCAGGACGCGCTTGACCTTGCCGATGCGGCCATTGCGGACATATTCGCAAGCCTTGATGAACCGGGTGTCCGACCGCTGCTGGCTGCCGTTCTGGAACACGCGCCCGTGTTTGCGCGCAAGCGCCACCAGCACCTTGCCCTCCTGGATCGTCAGCGTCATCGGCTTCTCGCAATACACATCCTTGCCCGCCATCATCGCGTGCGCCGCCGGCAGCGCGTGCCAGTGGTCCGGCGTGGCAATCAGCACCGCGTCAATCCCCTTCTGGTCCAGCAAGTGCCGGTAATCCGCATACGCCTCCACCGTCGTCCCGTTCGCCTTCTCCACCCGCGCCTTCGTCGAGTCCAGGTGTTTCTTGTCCACATCGCACACCGCCATGCAATGGGACATGATGGCGTTGAGGTTGCCGTTGCCCTGGCCCCCCGTGCCAATCACCCCCACCCGCACCAGCTCGCTGGGGTTCTCCCCCGTCGCGGCTTTGGTGCGGTTCAGAAAAACACTCGGACCCGCCAGCCCCAATCCGGCGCCCACCAGGGTGTTGCGTGTGCTGCGAAGAAACTGCCGACGAGAAACTCGATGTTGTTGTGACATGCCGGCGTTATCCGTGGTTTTAACCGTGTTGTCAACGTAAAGACGCGCCACCCCCATGCGCGTGCCAAAGCAGGTGGAGGGCAGAAAACGGGAGGCAACACCCCGTGAGACTTCCGCCTTTTTCCTGAAGCGTTGCAGGCTGGGATGCCCCACGCGGCAGCGCAAGTCAGCGTGCCATCCCATCCAAACCGCACACCGTGACCTCGAGGTTCCCGAACCGCTTGCGGTAAGCCGTGCCTTCCAGCGGCGTCACGAGCCAGTTCCGCCCTTTCGGGTAATACGATCGGAAGAGCGCGAGCGCCGTGGGATCGAAGCCGGCGGGATTCCACTTGCACTCGATCACGTCCACGGCCTCGCGGCCGCGTGGCAGGACGAAATCAATCTCGTGTCCAGCTTTGTCGCGCCAGTATTGCGCCGGCGGGTCCGGCCAGTGCGCTTGCAGATGTTCCAGGACCACGTGCTCCCACAGGCTGCCGCAATCCTCCGGCCGCAGCGGTTCCCAGCCGCGCGCGAAGCTCACGAAGCCCGTGTCGAAGCCATAGACCTTGGGCTGTTTGACCAGTTCCTTCTGTCCGCCTCCGTGGAACGGACGAAGCAGGGTGATGGCGTGGGTGATCTCCAGTGCCTGCAAATGACTCTCCACCGTGGGGCGGGTGATGCCAACCGCCGCAGCGGTCCGGGTCATTTCGAGTTGGCCGCCGCTTTGGCGCAGCAGGTATTCGAACAGCGCGTTGAACCGGTTCATGTCCCGGAACCCGAAAAGCCGCTGGATGTCCCGGGCGAAGAATGAGTCCATCCACTCGCGGTAAAACGATGGGGTCTTGGCCTCGGCAAGCAACGCGGGCGGCAGGCCGCCGTGCAGGAGGCGCTGGGGCAGTTTCACGCCGAAAGCGTCGAGCTCGACCGCCAGCACCGGCGTGAGGTGAATCTGCCGCTTCCGGCCCGTGAGCGTGTCGCGGAACTTCTTGCTGGCGGCCAGGGTGGACGAACCGGTCGCCAGGATCTTGAGTTGCGGGAATAAGTCGGCGCCGATCTTCAGCACGCGACTGGGATCGCGCAGTTGATGAATCTCGTCGAACACGATCACCGGCTTGGGGCAGCCACGGTAAAACAAGGCTGGGTCGCGGACCATGTCCTCGGCCGTGGGCAGGTCGCAATTGACGTAGAACGTCCGCGCCTCGCCCAGGCTCTGGGCCAGTGTCGTCTTGCCCACCCGCCGCACGCCAGACAACCAGGCAATGGGCGCTTGCTTCCAAGCCGCCTCGATGCGCTCGATCCAGAACGGTCGTGCAATCATGCAGGCGTAGTATGCGTTTGATCAGACTATTTGTAAAGTGTGATTACCTCTTGGAAACTCCCATAAGTCGGCGGTAATTTGAATTCTTGAGCAGCATCGTCATTCACAAGAACTGGCTTCGAGCAGGAAGAGCGCGGCAGCGCAAGTCAGCGTGCCATCCCGTCCAGACCGCACACCGTGATCTCCAGTGCGGGGGTGCCGTGCAGCGTGTGCCGGACTACGGAATGGCCGGCAGAGCCCGCCCGCCCGGACTTGCGCCCGGTCAGGATTCGGCTATAACCGGCGTCTCATGTTTGGACCGCTGATTGATTGGTACCTGGGAACGCTGGACCGCGGCGGGTATCTCCTCATTGGACTGCTCATGGCCGTCGAAAGCTCGATCGTCCCGCTGCCCAGCGAATTGGTCATTCCCCCTGCCGCATACCTCGCCCACACCCAGGGCACCTTTCATATCGGAGGCATCATCGTCGCCGGCACCCTCGGCTCCTGGGCCGGTGCCGCCGTCATGTACTGGATGTCCCGCATCGCCGGACGCCCGTTCGTCCTGCGTTACGGGAAATACTTCCTCGTCTCGCCCCAGAAAGTCGAGGGCGCCGAACGCTGGGCCTCGCGCTTCGGCGCGTTTGGGATTTTTGCGGCGCGCCTGCTGCCCGTGGTGCGGCACCTGATCGGCATCCCGGCCGGAATCGTCCGGATGGATTTCAAGGTGTATTCCCTGTATACGCTCCTCGGCTCGGCGCTTTGGACGGCCGTGCTGTGCTGGCTGGGTGTGAAGATGGGCCAGGACAAACAACTCATGCAGGGCGAACTGCACCGCATCACCCTCTGGCTGGCCGGCATCCTCGCCGTCCTTGGCGCCCTTTACTACCTCCTCGTTCACCGCTACATGAAGACAAACCCGCGCTGAGCCGGCGCGACGGCGCGACGGTATTTCACAGGAATGGTTATGAGCCGCACTAGTCCACAGTCGGGCGTTCCCGAAACGATTTCCCAAACCCCACTCCCTGCAACGACGCGAGCCGCGCCCCGCAAGGCCGCGTTGCGTCGAATCCGGAGCCTGGCCCGGATCAGCCTGTGCGGCGCGTTGCTCCTCGGCGGCCTAGCCCCCGCCGCTTCTGCCGGGCAGCCGCTCCCGCCGGTGCGCGTGGCCGTCGACAAGCGCGGCTTTGTCACCGCCGACGGCCGCCCGTTTGTGCCGTTTGGCGTGAACTATTTCAGGCCCGGCACAGGCTGGGCCCCGCAGTTGTGGAAGCAGTTCGACGCCGACGCCACGCGCCGGGACTTCGCCCGGATGAAAGACCTGGGAGTCAACTGTGTCCGTGTGTTCCTCAGTTTCGGCTCCTTCTATTCCGAGCCCGGCCGGTTGTCCGCCGAAGGCCTGGCCAAGTTCGATCAGTTCCTCGACATGGCGGAGGCCGCGGGCATCTATGTGCATCCGACCGGGCCGGATCATTGGGAGGGTGTGCCGGCTTGGGCGCGCGGCGACCGGCTTGCGGACGAGCCGGTGTTGAGGGCGTTGGAGCAATTTTGGACATTGTGGGCGACCCGTTACCGCGGGCGCGCGGCCATCTTCGCCTACGACCTGCTCAATGAGCCGGCGGTCCGCTGGGACACGCCCGCCATGCGGGTCCAATGGAACCAATGGCTCGACCGGAAATACGGCTCGGTCGAAACACTGCGCCAGGCCTGGGGCGAACCCACGACCTCTCCTTCGCCTGCGCGATTCGCCGACGTTCCCGTGCCGCCTGCCCAGGACGCGCCCGGGAGCCGGCGCCTGCTGGATTTCCAGCATTTTCGGGAGGACATTGCCGACGCGTGGACCCGCCGCCAGGCGGCGGCGATCAAAGCCGCCGACCCCCGCGCGCTGGTGACCGTCGGACTGATCCAATGGTCCGTGCCGGCGCTTTTGCCCGGCGTCCAGCACTATGCCGCATTCAATCCCGCCCGACAGGCGCGGTGGCTGGACTTCATGGAAATCCATTTCTACCCGCTCGCCAATGGATTCTATGAATACCGGGGCGACGCGGATGAAACCGCCAACCTCGCCTACCTCGAAAGCGTCGTGCGCGCTGTTGCGGCCCCCGGCAAACCGGTCGTGGTCGCCGAATTCGGCTGGCACGGGGGCGGCCAGTTGACGATCGACCGCGGCAGGCACCCCCCGTCGACCGAGGCGCAGCAGGCCCGCTGGTGCCGCCGTGTCGTCGAGGTCACGTCCGGCCTTGCCACCGGCTGGTTGAACTGGGGCCTCTACGACCACCCCGAAGCCCGCGACGTCACCCAGTTCACCGGCCTGCTCACCGCCACAGGATCCGTCAAGGCGTGGGGGCGGGACTTCCAGTCGCTCGCCACCCGGTTCGCCGCCACGCCCCCTGCGCCGCGCCCGTTGGCAACGCGGCCCGCACTGGATTGGGATGCCTGCCTCACCAGCAGCGCCGCCGCCAAGGACTACCGCGACCGATACGCCGCCGCCTTCAAAGCCGACCCGCACACCCTCTCCTCCCCTCGCCGGTAACCCACGGACCGGACCCCGTCCCGGCCCGGCCACTGGAAAGGCTTACCGCCACGACGGAATGCTCTCGCGAGCCCACATGGCTTCCAAAGGCTCGCGGGCGCGGACGAGCGCAGCCCGGTTGCCGTGGACCATGACTTCGGCGGCGAGCGGCCGGCTGTTGTAGTTGGAACTCATCACCGAGCCATAGGCGCCGGCGCTGAGCAACGCAAGATGATCGCCTTCGCGGACCGCCGGAAGCCGGCGGTCCCTGGCAAAGTAATCCCCCGACTCGCAAATCGGCCCCACGACGTCGCAAACCACGCGTGCGCCGCGCCGGCGCGTCAGCGGCACGATCTCGTGATACGCATCGTAAAACGCCGGGCGAACCAGGTCGTTCATCGCCGCATCCACAATCACAAAACGCTTCGTCCCGGTTCGCTTCACGTATTCCACCCGCGTCACCAGCACGCCCGCGTTGCCGCAGATGAACCGCCCCGGCTCGACCAGAATCCGCAACCGCAGCGGCTTGAGCAGCGGCACCAGCCGGTCCGCATAGCGGGCAGGCGTCAGAAGACCCCGCGCCCGCCTCGAGCGCCACCACGCCGCGGAACCGCTGGCGAGCGCCGGCTGATAGACGATGCCAAGCCCGCCGCCAATGCTGAAATATTCCAGCCCGTGTCGCCCGGCAAGAACCATGACCAACGGCGCCACCTTCCGAACCGCCTCCTCAAACGGGCGCGTGTCCGTCAGCTGGGAACCGATGTGCATCTGGAGACCCCGAAGCCGAACATGCTTGAGCCGGCTGGCGCGCGCGTAAACGGCCGCCACCTCCTCAAAGGGAATCCCAAACTTGGCCTCGTAAGTGCCCGTGGTGATCTTCCGATGCGTCCGGGCGTCGACGTCCGGGTTCACCCGCACCGCCACGGAAGCGGTCCGCCTCAGCCGCGCCGCCACCCGGTCGATCCGCACCAGCTCCGGCTCGCTCTCCACGTGAAACGCGTAGATCCCCTCCCGCAACGCCCCCTCAATCTCCCCCTCCGTCTTGCCCACCCCCGCAAACACACAGTCGCCCGCCTTCCCCCCAGCCGCAATCACCCGCCGCAGTTCGCCCTCGCTGACAATATCGAAGCCGCTGCCGAGTCCGGCCAGGACACGCAGCACGGCGGCGTTTGCATTCGCCTTGACCGCATAGCAAATCCGATGATCCAACGGCGCCAACGCCCCGGCCAGCTTCTTATAATGGTCCTCCAGGGTGCGCCGCGAATACACAAAAAGCGGCGTCCCAAACCGCCGGGCCAGGGGCCTCACGGCAAGCCGCTCGCACCAAAGCTCATTGCCCACGTAACGAAACTCGTGCATCCCCGCCAGTAAACGGCAAGCCGCCGCCCCGTTCAAAGCAAAAGCCGCCCCCGGCCGCACGCGCTTTCGCGCTTCCGTTTTGCCTTCGGACACGGTCTAGTAGGCCCATGCGGCCAGCCCCCGCCCTCTCCAGCTTGTGCCTCGCCGCGAGCCTCACGCTCGCCGGGTGTCACTCCGGAACCGAACGTCACCATGCCCCGCCGCCAAAAGCCCCGACGCGGCAGCCGCCTCTCCGGAGCCAAGTCGCGCCCGGACGGGACGCAGCCGGCGCGTATCCAGTGGGGATCTACGGGGCCACCTCAACACGCGATTTTGCCGCCGTCCGGGCAGCCGGCTTCAACCTGGTCGTCGGCCCGGCCGAAACGGCCTTCCTGGACGAGGCGCACGCCGCTGGTCTCCGGGTGCTGGCCACGCCCCGCACCACCGCGGGTCCCCGCTTCAACGCGGCAGCCGCCCGAAGTGCGGTCCGGCAGTTCGATGCGCACCCGGCGCTATGGGCGTGGTATGTGTCCGATGAGCCGGATCTCAACCGGGTGCCGCCCTCGGCAGTGGCCGCTGCTCACCGGCTGCTCAAACAACAACGCGCCCGCAAACCCACCGCGCTGGTGCTCAGCCAGGGCTATACAGCGCTCCATTACGCCGGACTCACAGACCTCACCATGGTGGACCGCTACCCCATCCCCTGGCTCCCCCTTGCCAATTTCGGCCAGCACGTCGAAATGGCCCGGCTCGCCCTCGGCCCTGGCCCCCCGCTGTTCGCCGTCATCCAGGCATTCGACTGGACCCCCTTCAAACACCTGCTGCGCGACGACACACCGCTGCGGCCCCCCACGGACGCGGAAATGCGGTGCATGACCTACGAGGCCCTCGCTCGCGGCGCCACGGGGCTGTTCTATTACCGGTTCGAAAGCGGCTGGAACACCCCCGCCCCCACCGGCACCTGGGCCGCCCTGAGAGCCATCGTGCGGGAAGTGCGAGCCCGCGAACCGTTGTTCCAAGCCGAACCCCTGTGGTGGCCCAGGGAACACGCGTTTGACAACCCCGCCCTCCGCTTCAATGCGGCCCTCCAAAGCAGCATCACCTCCACCCGTCTGCGCGTCCGGCGAGGCAACGCCGAGGTTCCGCCCGGCGACTATGTGCTGGCCGTCAATAACACCACCAACCACCACGCCTACTGGTTCAAATTGCCCCCGCCCGCAGCGCCGGAACCCCAAAAGCCAAAAGGAGAAGTCGGCAGGCCGCGCCAAGACAGCCCATCCGCGTCGGAACCCGGGGACGTGGCGGTGCCGGTCCTGGGCGAACACCGGGCCATGGTCACGGTGCAAGGGTGGGTTCGAGATTTCTTTGACCCCTACGCCGTGCACGTCTACGGCCCCCTGCCCTGACCCCCGCCCCACCCCAGTGGACAGGCAAAAAGAAAAGCGACACATGCTGAACCTGGGTTCGCCGCGACGCGGGCGCTGAATCACAGTCGGGACTCTCTTACGGAGTGTCGAAGGCCCCGAGGCCGCAGTTTCATGACTGGTTTTTCGAGGGTAAAAAGCGAGCCATGCACCCTCCTGGGGGTCCGAAATCAACCGAACTGTCTCTGGCGATCCTCAGTTCCAGAATTTTCATCACGTTTGAAGGCTACCATCAGCCCCGCCTTGCGTCCAAGTCCTTCTGGGTCCAACGCAAAGGCCAGTGAGGAGCGGCTACTGGATCGTGATTGAGCATGCCACTGAGGCGCTGAACGCTCCTTCGGTGCGGCGCCTGGTCGACAGGTCAATCCGCACGCTGGGACCCCTCCACTCGCCGGCCCGCGGTCCACAAACCCCACCACGCGGCTCTGACTGAAGCCGAGAAGATAGCCACAGATGGCACAGAGGGCATACATAAAACCGAAGGCGACACCTCGGCGCCCTGCGTGTTTCCGTCCGCAGGACCAAGTCGCCACGACGACACACTGAGAGCAAAAATCCTGATTGTCTGTGGAATCTGTGCCATCTACTGGCCCAATCACTCGTTTCCGTGTCTCTCATCGCGCCTTGCGACCGCACCATCACGTGGCCAACTATGCAGTGCCGAACGCTCAGCTCACCGATGGCGGCCCCTCCGTGGCTCTAGAATTGCCAAGCGGCGCAGCGGGGCCGCCATTCGGTGCAGCGCCTTGATCGGTCAGTTTTTGCCGGTACCATTCTTTCCATCGTGAGAACGATCGGGCGCCCTCGCCAGATGCCTGCCCCAGCAGGAGATTCTCCACACTGATATCCTCGTCCAGTTCCGGCCAATGGATACCGTGTCCCCGGCCGATGAACTCCCAGATCCCACGGTGCCGCGGCAGCGCGTGGGAGAGTCGAGGATACCAGGAAATCGGCACACTCACGACCCGGCCATCTGCCAAGGTCACGGTCAAGGTGTCGTCGGTGACTCGCACCTCCACAGCCGTAGGACTACTCGCCAATGTCAAAGTGCTCATTCCAGATCTCCATCAATCGGTCTTCGTTCTCCCCTGTAAGCTTCTCGATTTACCGTAACTCTGCCCCAGATCTGTATCTTCTGCTCCCCACCGCAATCAGGAGCGCCGCCCCGACTCCCGTAAGCGACAAGACGTGAGGCTCGGCAACCGCGAGAAAGGAAACCGTCCCGTCGATAGGATTGGAAGTGCCCGGCCACATTCCCGGCACCTGAATCACGGAGAAGCCGACCCAATCGTAATCGGCGATACTCCCGAAAGCCGTGGGAAGGCTGTCGTCGAGAATGGAAGAGCGGTCATCGTCTCGGAAAATGAAGAATAGGGCGTTGCCATCCGGCAAGGTCGAGAGGATGCCAATCGCGGGGAACTCTCCTGGCTCCGTTGTGACAGTGACCGACCCGCCGATGGAGTGAAACGCGGTCCCCTCGCCGAGTAGATCAAGGGTGATGCTCAAATCCTCAGGTAGATAGACCCCCAGAGTACCAGTGGGGTCTGTGTCGGCCCAAACGTCCGAATACGAAACGGAGAGTCGGAACGCATCACCAGCATCTACGAATGGATATGCGCCGCTCCATGCATGATCAATCGTCCCGTCTGCAAACAGGGAAACCGTCGCGGCTTGCGGTGTGGAGGCAAAGGCAAGTGCCCCAAGTAGGATCAAGGCGTGCGTCTTCATAGTGTTGTCGAACGCACAAGCCACCGAGGAGCGGCGATAAGCTCGCGATTGAGGCTGCAATTGAGGTGCATAACGCTCATGCGGTGCGCTGATTTCTTAGCTCCACAATCTCGCAATAGGCAGCTTGGCTCCGGGGCACCGGCAGAGGCAGACCTTCCTCGCGGAGCCCGTCCAGGTGAAACTCAATGGCTTCCTTCATTCTTCGCTCGACTTCGCTCCGGCTTTGGCCTGTGGCAACGCAGCCTGGGACATCGGGGGAGTAGGCCGAGTAACCTGTCTCCGTCGTTTCAATGATGATTAAAAAGCGGCTCATTTCAATCCTGCTTGCTTGAGTATACTGTTTTGCGTGCCGGTTGCAAGATCCTCGTTCGGCTTACCCGCAACCGTGACCAAGCCGAGTTTTGTGGCGTGCTTGTATTGCTGGTAACTGCCTCGGATACGCACCAAATACCAGCCGTCCCGTTCGATCAGTTTCACAATCTCCTTGACTTTCACGCGCCCAGTCTCGCTGCCACAGTCAGACAACGCAAGCGCTTTCCTCTGGAGCTAACGCCAAAGCCAGCGACCCGGCAGCGTCGGCCCGCGAAGGCCAGGCCAATGACTGGCACTACGCAGGGTTCGCTGCGCCGCCT
>JAFGQR010000190.1 GCA_016935555.1 Verrucomicrobiota bacterium | reverse complement strand
CGACGCCGGCCTGTGCACCGCCTCCGGCGTGGCCCTGGGCACCCCCACGACCGCCGACAACTGCGCTGTGGCCAGTGCGGTCAACAATGCAACCGAACCATATCCGGTGGGCGACACGACCGTCACGTGGACCGTCACCGACAGCAGCGGCAACACCGCCCAATGCACCCAGACGGTCACCGTCACCGACAACGAGCCGCCGGTGATTGTCAGTTGTGCGCCCGATCAAACCCTGTCGGCCAATGAGAGCAATGAGGCAACGGTGCCGGATCTGACCGGCGCCCTCATCGCCACAGACGCCTGTGATCCCAATCCGACCGTGTCGCAGACGCCTCTCGCCGGCACGATCATCGGGCCTGGAGCCACGGTTGTGACGCTGACGGTGACCGATGCGCAGGGCAACTCGGCGGGCTGCGCGGCCACGCTCACGGTGAACGCCTATGTGCCGCTTCACTACAACGCCTATGTCGTGCAGAGTCCCGTGGTCACCTACGGGACCGTTGCCGGTGACATCGCCGGCACCACGGCTGCCGGCGATGGCCAGACCCAATCCTTCACGGAAGGGGTGTCCGGCCTCAAGGGCCGCGCCCGGATGGTCGTGCAATACGCGTTGACCACCGACGCCGATCCGGACTTCGTCGTTCGAATCGACCTCCACTTGGCCGCCACGTGGACCGGCCTTGATCCTGCCGACACGCTGAAGGTATCCATCTGGAACCTGGACCATTGGGAGGACATCACCGCCGACATTTTGCCCGACGGGCTTGCCGTGCTCAACGTGAGTCCCACCGGTTACGTGGATGCCGACGGCAACCTGCTTGTGCTGTTCTCCGACACGGCGGAACTCCAGCGGGAAAAACTCGACACACTGGCCGTTGATTGGCTCTATGCCCTCGTCACCATCCAGCCGCCCGACACCGTGCCGCCTTCCGCCCCGACCGGCCTGGCCGCGGCGCCCGGCGAATTCCAGGTGAATCTCGACTGGGACGACCATGCGGAGCCGGATGTGCTGGGCTATAATATCTACCGCGCCTCCACCGCTGGCGGCGAGTATGCGCAGTTGAACGGCGCGTTGCTGACAACCAGCGATTACGTCGACGCCGGGCTCCAAAGCGGCGCCACGTATTATTATGTCGTGACCGCCGTGGACAGTTCGAACAACGAAAGCGCCCCCAGCGGCATCGTCGAGGCCGTCACCGTCCCGGGCCCGCCCGCGCCGCCCGCGGACTTGACCGCCAGCGCCGGCAACAACCAGGTGCGGCTCGACTGGGCGGTCACCACCGAACCGGACCTGGCCGGTTACAACGTGTACCGGTCCGAATCCGCCGGCGGCCCGTATGCGCTTCTGAACGAGGGTGCGCTGGTCATGGACAACTGGTTCGTGGATTCGACCGCCCTCAACGGGACCACTTACTACTACGTCGTGACCGCCGTGGATACAGGTGGGCTGGAAAGCCCTGCAAGCGCGGAAGCGGTCGCCACCCCCAACAGCCTCATCCCGATGCACGTCCAAAGCATCCTCATGAGCGCCGTCCAAGTGGGGAAGAATTGGAAGGCGTCCGCGAGCGTTCTCATTGTCGACGGCACGGGCGCGCCGGTGCCGGGCGCGCTGGTCACGGGCAACTGGACTTTGGACGGAACGTTGTGCGAAGCCGGGGTGACGGGAACCACGGATGCGGCGGGGACGGCGGTTATTTCGTCGGTTCCCTACAAGATCAGCAGCGGCGAATTCAGGTTTGAAGTCGCCGAGGCCGCGCTGGCAGGGCATGTGTATGACGCCGCGGCAAACGTTGAAACCAGCGGCACGGTGACCGTGCCGTAAATCCGGCGCCGAGCGGGGCTGGGTGGCGGCCGTGGTCGCGCGGCGTTTTGAGAACGGGCGGCGCGTGACGGCACCGAGGGGTTGGTCTTTCGGTGCGCGCTTCTCGCCGGGCGGTGAGACAAGCGGGTCAGTGCGCGAACATGACGACGTAATGGTTGCCGAGCGAGTCGTTGTACGCCATGTAGCACGTCTGAACGTTGGACCAGGAGACGGCGGATGTCAGCACGTGGCTGGTGACGGCTGGGTCGAGTTCGGGCGAATTCTAAATGCGGCCTTCCCCCACGCCATCGATTTGCACCTGAATCTCGGTCAGGTGGGATGGGGCGCCTGACCATGTTGCTCCCGTGGTGGCGTCCTTGTAAACCCAATGCACGCTCTGCAGCACGTCGCCGCTCAGGGTCACGGTGGGCAGGGGAATGACCAGCCGCGAGGCGGCCTGCGGATCGGGGACGGTGAAGGTGATGTTGGTTCCCTTGTAATTCACCACCCAGGCGCCCCCGGGCGGTGTGGCCGGGCTGGAGACGTAAGGCGACTGGTAGGAGCCCTGCATGTCGCCCGTGCTGGAGTTGTTGGCATCCGCCGGCGTGTTGCTCAGCCCGGATCCGGCCGGGCCGGTGAAGAACACACTGGCCGGCGCGGCCGGGAAGAGTTCATTTTCCACCTCACACAGGGCGGTGTAGCCGCCCGGCGAAACGGGATAAACGGGCGCGGGAGTGGTTGCGCCGGCGAAACTTCCGCCCCAGGCATACATATGGAAGGATAATTCAAAAGTGGCGCCGAGGGTGTTTCCGACGACCGCGCGATAGAACAGCCGGCCCGGCTCCGCGATGCCCTCGTCGTCCACAAGTTCCAGGATCTTGGGGCCGTCGCTGCTGACGGTCCCTACGGGCGCCCAGGACACCAGGTTGGTGGAGATTTCGATCGTGTAAGTTTGACCCGGGACGACATGAAACAGGACCTGGAACTGGCCGTCCGTGGCAGCCGGGTTGGAGAAGAGCGGCGGCTGGGTGCTGCGATCCAGCGTCGTGCCATACACATCGCCGCCCGAGAAGCCGACGATTTCCTGCCCTTCCAGGACAAAGGAGCCATACGTGGCAACCAAAAGGAACCGGGTGCCATCATACAATACGCCATTCAAGGGGAGAAGCGGGGGGTGCAATCCCTGGGCTGAAAACGGGGTGAGGATCGGGCCGACGGGGTTTCCCCACCGGTCCAGGAAACGCGCGCGAATGGTGGTGTCCGCTTCGGCGGTGACGACGTCCTTGGCCCAAGCCAGGAGATAATGCGCGCCGTCGAAGGCCAGCGCGGGAAAGGACGGCCGCTCGCCGCTTACCAAGTCCAGCACGCTGCCCAACGCCGTTCCCTCGTGGGACACCAGCCGCCCCTGCAGATGCCAATCCGGCGCGCCCTCGCCGCTGTAAGTCGTGTTATGGTTCCACACCACGAGGAAGTTCGTTCCGTCAAACCCGATGGCCAGCGGGTTCTGATCCAGCGACGCGACGCTGCTGACCTGGAAGCTGGTGCCGAGCGCGCCCGTGGGCGACACCGTCCGGCAATGCACGTGGTTGACGTTATCGTTGCCCTCCTGGACGGCGACAAGGTAGTGGGTCCGACCAAAGGCCGCCGCCACGTTTCCATTGTCGGACGCCGCGCGCAAAAGTAACTCCGGTCCCGACAACGTGCCGGCGCCGGTCACGAGCTGGCCGTAGAAGTCGCCGCTGCTGTCATCCCCCCAAACGACCAGGTAGTTTGTCCCGTCGGAGGCCACCGCGGCGACCCTTTGGAAGCCATGGCTGCCCGCCGCGGCGAGCAGGGGAAATTTCGGACCGATCAAACCGCTGCTGGGGGAAACGAGCTGGCCAAACATGGTCACCCCCGAAGGGATTGTGTCATCCGACCAGGCGGCCAAGGCATTCACCCTTCCACCGGCAAAACCCGCTGCGGGCGGGAATCCCGCATTGCTCCCCACGACGACCGGGTTTCCTTGCAATTGGCCGTCGGCTGAAACCCGCTGGCCTGCGACATTGGTGCCTGACACCAAGCCGACCAGGTAATTTGTGCCGTCGAAAGCCAGGCCTCCTGCGATTTCGGGCACGGTGGCATTGGTTGCGATTGGGAGGATCTGTGCCCTGGCGATCCCCGTCGGCAGTCCGGCCACCAGGCCCAACGCAAGGGGAACCGCCATCCACATCGTTCGCTTGTCGCTCATCATACGTATCTTATGCATCATACCGTCGAGGCTAATCGCCCTGTCGGTTCCGTCAAGACCACGATCGCACAGCGCGGTCATGATTCTGGTTCTGGCGCCTCGGGCACACGGGCGGGGTGACCCGGAGAACACGGTGGGAAATGTCCAAGCGCTTCAAGCGCCCGTGCCGGCCGTGAACCCGCCATCCATGCATGAGGCATGCGCCCATGGATTGGGAACGGGACGGCGCGGTGGTTTTGTGGATGCAGCCCGGTTACTGTCCGAGGACGACGGAGCCGTTTTGAGGGACCAGCCAGAGGGTCTTGTCCATGAGGAGCGTTTCGTCATAGGAGCCGGCATCGAGGTGGAGGGTGTCCCCAGGAAAGGCGTAGTCCACTCCCTGTCCCAGGGTATGGAAGGGATGGGATTCCGAGCCTGTCTGGATCAGGTTGCTTCCATCTCCGTCGACGTACACATCGCGTTCCTGGGCGATTTCCACCGCCTTGCAGGCTTGGTAGAGGTTGTTACGGCGGCCGATGGACCAGCTGCGGTTGACGGCGGCTTCGCACAGGGCCAGGTAGAGGTCGGTCCAGTCCGCGCCGCTGTTGAGCAGATTGACCTGGACTTCATAGAAAAGGTTCGCCACAGCCGCGATGCCAACGCCGCTGATCGTGTATCCGTTGAACGTGTCGCCGTCGGTGAGCAGGTATGCGAGCTTGTTGCACACGCCGCAGTTGCTGTGGACGCCGCCGTAGTCGTTGTCTTTATCGGGTGAGTCGACGGCCGGCACGTAGCTGGGGCTGCCGCGACGGTCGGGGCCGCCGGTGGCCGTGGGATCCTGCATGTTGCGGAGGGAGCCGCCGGCGAGGTCTTCGCCTATGAGCCAGCGTACCGCGGGACTGTCGTCGCCGTGGCCGTTGACCAGGTCCACGAATTCGCCCCAGATGTCGCTGAACGACTCGTTGATGGCGCCGGAGGTGTTTTCGTAAGCGAGGTTTGATTCGTCATCGGTCACGCCGTGGGTATACTCGTGTGCGGTCACATCGTCCGCGACACACCCTTGGCCGAAGCGGATGCGATTCAACCAGGAAACCCAGCAGGCGTTGTCCCACGGGCAGGGATAATCCGGGTCGCAATAGCGCACGGTCGCTTCCACCGTCATGCCGTCGTCGTCGATGCTGTCGCGCCCGTGGTGGGTGTCGTAGAAATCATACGTGTCCCCCAGATAGTCGTAGGCATTGTCCGCATCGGCAAGCCCGCAGGCCGGGTCGCCTTCGGCGCGGACCAGGTCGCCGGGGCTGGCGTCGGTGTTGTCGGCGTCGTAGATGCGCCGGTCCAGCGCGTAATAGTATCTCGGGTAACACCGCACCACGTCGCCCGAATGCGCATCAATCAGCCAGCGTTCGTTCAAACCCAGGAACCGCTCGCAGGCGGTCTCCACAAGCCAGACCAGCCGCGGAGGGCCAACTGCACTTAGCACCGACGGGAAGAAAAGACTCAGTAGCGGCGGTGAATTGGTGATCTGGGCGCCAGGATGCCGGGTTTCGGCTTTCGTGTGGATCAGGCCGAGGATGGTTGCCGGCGCGAGCGTCGGCACGATGGAGACAATTCCGGTGTCGAAGACCTCGACGTTGCGCGCGATGTCGCTTGAGGCGTTCACGATGCCGCCCCGGGCGCTGACCTGGACGTTGACCTGCGCCGCGAATACGGGGATGTGGGCGTAGGTTTGCTGCAAACGGACCGTGGTGCGGTTGGTGCCCGGCCGCAGTTTGAAGGGCTGAAAGGCCACCTGTGGACTGCTGACGCCGAAAAGCGAGGCATGGTTGGTGATGAACATGCGGGCCACCGATTCCGGGGGGGTGTTGCTGGGTGCGGAGGACGGGAGGTGGTAGCCTTGCGCGGCGCTCATGAAGCGCAGGTAGCCTTCCGGCGTGGTGAAGTACCTCGCGGGCGGCGGGGGCCGGTCCGGGGGGACGGAGTTCGTGTCCACCGGTTCCACCCGGCTGACCAACTGGGCGATCTGCTCCTGGAAATCCTGGCCATAGGCTGTCACCAGGGCGGGCCCCACAAGGCCCGCTACAAACGTCGTGGCGAGCCGGCGGGCGAGTGTGGGAAGAGGCATGGGGTGTTTCATCATGGCCGCCTTTCCCCCTATTGAAGCGTCACCAACACCAGCACCAATCCCCGGCCCCGTTCGAGGCGTGTCATGGCCTTGCCGAGAATCGCGCCAGGGGCTCGCGCCGGGTCCTTGACTCTCATCGCGTGGCCCGCAGTGTCCGAGGTGGTGAGCAGGTCGCCCGGCTGGATGGAGCCGCCCGCCGCGTCGCACCAGCAGTACGCGCGGCCGGTCAGGGCGACCGGGTGCTGGCCATCGGCAATGCTGCCCTGCTGGCCCATCAACATGCCGGGCTTCACCCCGCCCGCTCCGCTGAGAATGCCCGCCACGGTGGTGTCATACGCCCGGCGACTGAGCTGCAGCGCCCCGGGGTTTGCCGGGTCGATGCAGACCACCATCCCGGGGGCGGCCCGGCCGGTCGCTTCGGGCTTGATTTCGAATTGTTCGGACAAATCGCTGCCTCCGGTGATCTGCAGTTCCTGGGTGATGATGCGTCCGTCCCCGCCGTAATTGGCGTCGAGCGTGATCGTGGTGCCGCCGCCCGGGATTTTGAGTTCGATGAGGCCCGAATCCCCGTAGTCGCCGTCCATCACGACGGTCTCGTTGCCGGACTTGTTGTAGAGGCGAATGACCCCGCCGTCGTTTCCTGTGCTCTCACCGTCAATCTCGACGCTGCGCGTCCCGTCCAGCCGGCGCAACAGGATTTCCGCGCCTTCGGTGCTGCTTTCCGCGCCGAAGATTTCGACCGTGGTCGTGCCGTCCTCGTCTTTCACGTTGATCTTGCCGCCTCCGCTTTCGCCATAGCCGTCCATGCTGATGCGGCTGGCGCCGCTGGGGTTTGCGAGCGAGAGGCGGCCGGCATCATCGTTGTCGCCCTGGATCGTGACGGTATTGGAGCCGAGGCTGTTGTAGAGGACGGCCATGCCGGCGTCCTGGGCGTCGCCGTCCAAATGGAGCCGCAGGGCGCCAGCATCGTTGTAGAGGTCCACCGCGCCGCCCTCGCCGCTGCCGTATTCGCCATCCAGGACCAGGCTCGTGGTGCCCGCCCGGCTTGTGAGCGTCAGTTTGGACCCGGTAGTCGCGCTGGACTGGCCGAGGATTTCGACGGTCTTGGTGCCGTCCGAGTCCCTGAGGTTCACCTCCCCGCCGCTGCTGCTCGTCGGGCTGACGCCATAGAGTTGGACGCGGAGCGCGCCATTGGTGTTGCGGACGGAGAGATGCCCCGCATGGTTGCTATCCCCCTGGATGTCCACCGTGCCGGAGCCAAGACTGTTATAGAACGTGGCCCGGCCCCCGTCGCTGCTGTCCCCGCGGATGTCGACCGTGTTGGTTCCCTCGCTGTTGTAGAGCAGGGCGCGCCCGGCTTCGGCTGCATCGCCTTCGAGGCGCAACCGGAGCTGGCCGGAACCGTTGTTCAAGTCGACGGTCCCGCCCTCGCCGCTGCCGAACTCGCCGTCGAGCACCACGCTGGACGTGCCATTGCCGCGCCGCAGGGTGACGCGAGACCCGGTGGTGGCTGTGGATTGGCCGAGAAGTTCGATGGTTTTGGTGCCGTTCTGGTCACTGAGGGTCAGTTCGCTCCCATTATTGCTGGTGGGACTCTGGCCATGCATGGACAGGCGGATCACCCCGCTGGCGTTGCGAAGCTGCAGTGAACCCGAGCCGCCGGAGTCGCCGACGAGTTGCGCCCCGATGTCGCCATCGGCTTGCTGGAGGGTCAGTGCGCCGCCGCTGTTGACCCCCGCCAGGGTGGCCCGGGTGGCGCCGTTGGAGCTGTTGAGGCTGAGCATGCCGCCGAGCGGTCCGTTGGCCGAGAGCGAAACGGCCACCGCGTTGTTCGTGAGGCTGTTGTGGAGCAGGAGTTCGCCCTGCGCCGTGCCACGCAACTCCACCTGCTCCAAGCCGTCGTCGCCGTAAGTCACGATGCGACTGGTGTTGCCCACCAGGCTGATGGCGGGTGTGCTGGCTGCGGTGCGGAAGATGTCCAGGCGGCCCGCGACGTTGCTGCTGCCCAAGTCCAGCACGTCGGCCAACTGCGCTGAGGTCACCGTGTTGGAGGCTATCTTCAGACCCGTGATGGAACCGTCGGCAATCTGCGGGCCGGTGACGGCTTCCGGGGCCAGTTTCGCCGAGGTCACCGTGCCATCGGGCACGTTGGCCGCCATCATGGCAAAACCCACCGACGCAAGACGCTGGTCGGGCAGGAGGTGGTCGCTGCCGTGCAGGCCGTCGTCGAACCAAATGCGCAAGAAAACGTTCTGGTTGGTGAACACGTCCATGGGCACCGGCGTCATGTTGGTGAGCGAACTGTCCCCCAGGAGCACGGAAAACAGACCACCCGTGACCAGCAGAGGAACAGGACTGGCAGGCTCGGCACCGCCCAGGCTGGTGCCGTCGCTGCTCCAAAACGTCTGGTTGCCCGGCCTGTTGACGAGGGCAAACTTGAAATAGCCGAGGCCGGTGAAGTTGGTGCCGCCGGCGGTGAGGCAGCCTTGGTAGTGGATCATGGGTGGGACTTGGGCGGGCGCACTGACAGTGAGCAGGACCATTCCCATGCCTGCGAAGCACGAGAGAGAAGTTTTCATATGGAATCTGTGAGTTGGGTGGAGATGTCCCTGCTTTGCTATCACAACCCGAACGCAAACGCAAGACCAATGGGTACGCCAATCCGGTCCCGGTCCCAGGTTGCCGGTCGCGCCCGGGCCGGAGCATGGTCCGAACGACGCAGCCGCCCCAGGTCGTCGCCTGCATCTCGCGGCTGCGCATGCGCGTCAACCTGAGCCACGCGCCTCCATGGGCCTGTCGCGTCGCAGCGCCATGACCGCAGCCGACAACCGTCGGATGCACCAAGCAGACGGCGGGCAGGGCGCGGCGCAGGCGGCGGAAGAAACCGAAGTGACGCAATACAAGAAAGTTGGAAACGGTGGAGTCACATCTTGATGCCGGTTGTCAAGCATCGAAGGATGCGCGCGGAAGCGGCGGGCGGGGGGGCTGCTGCCACGGCTTGAGATTTCGTGGATGTTGTGGTAAGACGGGTTGGCATGCCGGGGCAAGGCATTTGCCAAAGCGGCCTATGAAAATACCCACCTTAGTACGTTTGCTGGCGGCGCTGGCGGCAGTGCCGTGCGGAGCCATGACCATCGACGACCCGGGCGCGGGGCACCGTCTCCACATGCTCACGCCGCGCGGGTATCTGCCCTCCGCGGCCGTGCTGGTGCGCGTCGAAGTGCGCGACGCGCAGGGTCGAATCGAACGCGCCTTATGGGACGCCACCGTGAGGCTGGCCACCGACGCGCCCGGGGTGACGTTGTCCACGAATGAGGTTCGCCTGTGGAACGGTCTTGGGAGCGTCCTGTTGACATTGGGGGGCGGGGGCGGCGATTTCAATCTCATCGCCTCGATGGGGTCCTTGACGGCCACGCAATCGATGGCGAGCCTGGCTCACGCTTCCGTGACCGCGGTGGGCGGGACGCTGGCGGGGGAGGCGACGGCGTGGAGCGGCGTCATCCTGATCACCAACGATGTGATCGTGCCCACAAACCACGTGCTCACGCTCGAACCCGACACGCTGGTGTTGATCGAGGGTGTGGCTTCGGGGACGACCGCCAACGACCTTCTGGTCAACGGCGCCCTTCGGTCGCTGGGCACGGAGAACGAGCCGGTCACAATCACCTGCGCCGACGCCAGGTTGCGCTGGGGCCAGATTCGGCACACCGGCACCCTGTTGTCGACCGCTCCGACGAATGTCTACCGCCACACTCACATCACGCTGGGGGGACGCGCCCCCGGCGAAGGCCACACCGGCACGGGCCCCGTGCTGCGCCCGACCAACGCGAAACTCGTCTTCGACCATTGCAGCCTGACGGATTACGCCCAGACCGTGCGCGGGGTGGCCGGCTACGGGACGCCGGGCAAGGTGATGCAGGCCAGGGACTGCGAGCTGACGTTCATCGACTGTCTGATGGCCCGCGCGCGAATGGGCCCGGAGATCAGCCGCACGTCGCTGTTCTGCAGCAATACCTGGATTGTCGAGATGCGCGGCAACGACGACGCGGACGGCATTTACCCGCACGACCAGGGGGCCGGGCAATCCATCGTGTTCAGCGGCTGCGTCCTGGGCAGCGGCGACGACGACGGGATCGACACGCTGGGGTCGGAGGTTGCCATCGAAGACTGCATTCTGCGCGACTGGAACAATCGGACCGAAGACGCGAAAGCCATCAGCGTTTTCAACGGCGCCACCGCGGTGCGGCATTCCCTGATCGTGGATTCCACGGTGGGGATTGCCGCCAAATGGAGCAGCGGCCCGACCACCCTCGTCACCCTCGACCACTGCACGCTGACGGGCAACCTGACGAATGTGCTGGCGAATTGGAAAGCCAATGCGCCCGGCCCCTACATCGATTACCGCATCACCAATTGCGTCCTTTGGGGCGGCGACCCCGTCCAATCCGATTTCGGCCCCACCAATTTCTCCATTGGCTACTCCACCCTCTCCGAGCCGTGGCCGGGCGAGGGCAATCTCGAAGCGGATCCCCGGTTCGTCGATGTGGCAACCCACGACTACCGGCTGCAGCCCTTCTCGCCGTGTATCGATTCAGGCAGCCCCGCCGCGCCTCCTGATCCCGACGGCAGCTCCACGGACATGGGGTATGCCACCTTTGTGGCGCCGCCACCCGCCCTTCAGGCTGCGCCTCCGTCCTCGAGCCCGGGCCTGTTCCAGTTCGTTCTCACCGCCTACACCAATCGCTGTTACGTCGTCGAATCCTCCGCGGACTTTGTCGTGTGGAGGGATGTCACAACGCATTTTCAGGTCTCTCCCGCGATGATCATCGACGATTCAGCCGCCAACGGCCACCGCTTCTATCGCGTGCGGCTCGCGCCCTGAGGCGCACCGACGAGGCCCGGGGTCGAACGGGCGACCGGGTGGACAGCGGCGCAAATGCCGGCCGGCCGCGGGTTGATACGGTTCGAAGCGCCGCTGGATCAGCTGCGGAGCGTGGTGGTTGAGGCGTGCGCCTTGCCATCCGCGGCGGCCCTCATGTCGTCGCTCCCGCAGAGCGGACCCATTCGCGCACGAGTTGCGGGAAGCGGCAGCCCTCGCAGAGCGCATTCGCGTGTTCGCAGAAATCGCGGACGATCTGGAGGGTGCCTTGCTGGGGGGCGGCGCCGCGGAACCGGCGGGGGGGTGTGCTGGCGAAGAGGCGTTGTCGGGCCAGGCGGAGCGCGGCGTTGTCCTGGGCGGCGGGCCAGGCGAGGTAGCGGCGCTCGATTTCGCGGGCGGCGGTGTCGCTGCGGCCGTCGGTGGCGCGGATCCACAGCCAGGGCAGGATGGCATTGAGTGCGAGATCGGTGAGGCGGGAGGGGCCGAGGAGGGGGCGGCCTGCGGGCAAGCGGGGCGAGCGCAGGGTCCAATGATGCGACCAGAACGGGTCATTGCCGACGTCGCACTGTTCGAGAAGCGCGCGGGCCAGTTCGGAGTCTTTAAACCGGGCGAGACACCAGTGTTCGATGCGGCGGGGCAGATCGCCGCGGCTCCACCAGTGGGCGGCCAGGGCCAGGCGGCGTTGCGGGTGGTTGGCCGGGCGCAACCCGCCAAGCCGCCAGACCGACGGCGGCAAAGCCCACGGCGCGAACGTGTCGCGTTCGCGCCACCACTCATCCCACAGGCCGCGGACGTAGACCGACGCGGGCTGGCGGCCGCGGACATCGGCGGGCAGCAGGCCGGCCGCGCCCAGAAGGCGGGCTTGGAGCGCGTGCGGATCGGGGGGGGTGTCGGCGGGGCAGAGGCGGGGTTTGAGTTCGGCCAGGCGCTGCATGGGCCAGGCGTTCTGTTTGTAGCCCAGCGCGCGGAACAGGGCCTCCCACAGCGCCTGAGCCCAGCCGGCCTCGCGGGCGCGGGTCTGCAGACGCGCGGCCTTGCTCTGCAGGCGGACCAGGGCCGCCTGCAGCAGCAGGGCGCGCACCTGCGCGTCGTCCAAGTCGCGCAGCGGCAGGCAGCATTGACCGGTCAGCACGGCGGGCGGGTCGTGCGCGGCTTCGGTGCCCAGCCAGAAGGACAGCTCGCCCAGCGAACTGTCGAGGCACGACTGGAGACACAGCGTGGGTCGCGGCGGCCGCTCCACCGGCTCCCAGACCACGTGCAAGACGACCCGGCGGAAGTCCGGGTTGCGGTCGTGCCCGTGCGCGGTCCACCCCCCGGCCGTCAGATCCACCTCGACGTCGCCCGAGACCGCCGGTTCCCCACCCAACCGCAGCACCGCATCCCGGAAATCGGGGCCGGCTTCGCGGTTCCAGAAACCCGGGTGGAGCACTTGCAGGACCCGTCCGTCCACGGTCTGGAGTTGGTCGCGGTGCAGGCGCTGGTGAAACCAGACGGCTTGCAACAGGCGCTCCGGGGGCCGTTCGTGGTCTTCGCGAAACACGGGCACCACGCCGCAGCGCAGACGCCAGTCCGCATAGAAATTGGATTGATTCCTCCTCATCTCGCAGTTGCTTTTCGCTCCCGCCTCGCACAAAGTCAAGCGCACGTTGCCGCCCGCAAACGGGTGCGGCGGCGGCACACATCGCCATCGCCCGCCTGCGCGGGGCCCGCGGGCGGCTGCGGTGGATGAAGGGCCCGAGCACGACACTGACGCATGCAACGTTCGACATTCCACAGTCCACGGTCCGCGGTCCGCGCTTCCCCACGGGGAGGGTCGCCTCCGGGCGCACGGTTGCGGCCCGTGACGGCGTTCCCCGAGGCGCCGAGAGCAGCCACGGGGCGGCGTGAGGGGGGGCCGCGACGGCACCGCGGCGGGGCGCTGTGGGGAACGCGGCTTGTGCTGGGGCTGGCGTGCGTGCTGGCGGGCGCCGGGGAGGCGGGCGCGGCAGACGCGCGGGTGGCGGAGCCGGACGTGCGGCGGGACGCGGCAGTGGAGGCGGTGCAGCGGGCGATGCCGAGCGTGGTGAATGTGGCGACGGAGACAGTGGTGCCCGGGAGCGATGCCTTGGAGGATTTGTTCCGGGATTTCTTCGGGCGCTATTACCGGCGGCGCCCGCCCAACACGCAATACAGCCTGGGGTCGGGGGTGATTATTGACGAGGAGGGTTTTGTGCTGACGAACTTCCACGTGGTGAACCGCGCCAGCCGGATCTGGGTGCGATTGGCGGACGGACGCGAGTTCGAGTGCGAGAAGGTTTCCGGCACGAGCGCCAGCGACGTGGCGCTGCTCAAGATCAACGCGCCGGCGACGGAGAAGTTCACCGCGATCGGGTTTGCGGCAGACGACGACCTGCTGTTGGGGGAGACGGTGCTGGCGCTAGGCAATCCGTTCGGCTTGGGCGGGTCCGTCAGCCGGGGCATTCTCAGCTCGAAGAGCCGCCGTCCGCCGGCGGAGAACGAGCCGCTGGACGTTCTGGACTGGCTGCAGACGGATGCGGCGATCAACCCGGGCAACAGCGGCGGGCCGCTGGTGAATCTGCGGGGGGAGCTGATGGGCATCAACGTGGCGATTTACCGGGAGGGTCAGGGCATCGGCTTTGCGGTGCCGGTGAAACGCATCGCGCAGGCGATCGCCGACATCTACTCGCCGGAGGTGCTGAAACGGCTCTGGTTCGGGGCCCGTCTGCGTCCGGGCGTCCAGCCGCTGAGCGTGGTGTCGCTCGAGCCGGACAGCCCCGCCGACCAGGCCGGGCTGCGGGTGGGAGACCAGGTGGTGGCCGTCGACGGCAAGCCGCCGCGCAGCTTCATCGGGCTCATCCAGCGACTCATCGAGGCCGGCGACCGGCACCCGGTCACGCTGCAGGTGCGGCGGGAGGGCGAGCCGCGCCGGCTGACCCTGCGACTGCGGCGGGAGAGCGCTTTCTTCAATTCGGACCTGGTGCGGCAGAAGACGGGGCTTGGGGTGCAGGAATTGACGCCGCAACTGGCGGAGAGCCTGGGGTTGTTTCGCGTGGCGGGCATTCTGATTGCGGATGTGGAGAAGGCCAGTCCGGGAGCCGAAGCCGAGCTGCAGCCCGGGATGGTCATCACGGGCGTGGACGGCCAGGAAACGGACCGGGTGGTGACGCTGGCGCGGCGGCTGCACGCCAGGGCGAAAGGCGACGTGGTCAAGCTGGACATCGTGGCGCCCGTCCAGCGGGGAATCCTGTTGAGGATCACCTCCGGGGTCGTCGCGCTCAAGGTCCGGTGAAAATGCTTGGAGGGCCGCGCGCCGCTCGGGTAACCTCCGGGGTGCCGCATGGCCGACCCGATGATGATTGAAGTGAAGCAGCTGACCAAGCGCTACGCGCGCCACGTCGCGGTGGAGGAGGTGTCGTTTTCGGTGCAGCGCGGCGAGATCGTGGGGCTCCTGGGACCCAACGGCGCAGGCAAAAGCACCATCATGCGGATCCTCACCGGCTACATCCCCGCCACGTCGGGCACTGTGCGGGTGGCCGGGTTCGACGTGTTCAGCCAGGCGCAGGAAGTGCATCGGCGGCTGGGCTACATGCCCGAGAACAACCCCCTGTACCGCGACATGCGGGTCGGGGAATACCTGTGGCATCGCGCACGTCTCAAGGGCCTGACCCGCGCGCGCTGCCGGGAGCGGGTGGGGGATGTGATCGAGCAGTTCGGGCTGGCGGATGTGGCGCGGCGGCTGATCGGGCATTTGTCGAAGGGCTACCAGCAGCGGGTCGGCCTGGCCGACGCGCTCGTGCACGAGCCGGAACTCATTGTGCTGGACGAGCCAACCCTCGGGCTGGATCCCAACCAGCTGCGCACCGTGCGGCAGCTCATCCGCGACCTGGCCCGGCACCACACCGTGCTCATTTCAACCCACATCCTCCCCGAGGTCGAAATCACCTGCACCCGCGTGCTGATTCTCCACCTGGGCCGGATTCTGGCGGCGGACACGGTGGAGAACCTCCAGCACCGGGCCGGCAAACGCGGCCAGATCGTCGCGGAATTCCAGGCGCCCCTCCAGGAACTGAAGGCCGTCTGGGACGAGTGGCCGGAGGTCGAGCATGCGGATGTCGTGCCGGCCGACGGGAGCTACGTGCGGTGCAGCCTGACCGCCCGGCCGGGAGCGGACCTGCGCCCCGCCATCTTCCTGCTGGCGGTCAGACGGGGCTGGCCGCTGCGGGAACTGACCCGCACCCGGCACTCGCTGGAGGACATCTTCGTGCGAGTGACGCGCCCCGAACCGGAGGAGGAGACATGATGGGGGGCTACTGGACGCTGGTGCGGCGCGAGTTGAGCGCGTATTTTTATTCGTGGACGGGTTACGTGATCATCGCGGCGGTGTTGTTTCTGCTCGGCAGCAGTTTTGCCAGCCTGCTGCTGGTGCTCAACACGCGACCCACCGACCTGCCGATCACCGAGGTGTTTTACGGCACCTATTATTTCTGGCTGATCCTCGTGATGGCCGCGCCGGTCATCACGATGCGATCGTTCGCGCTGGAGAAGTATTCGGGCACGTTCGAGACGCTGATGACGGCGCCGGTGAGCGACGGGCAGGTGGTGCTGGCGAAGTTCACGGGCGCGATGCTGTTTTACACGGTGACATGGCTGCCGCTGCTGGGCTGTTGGATGGTCGTGCGGTATTTCAGCCGGGACCCGGCGGTGCTGGATGCCGGCACGCTGGCGTCCACGTACCTGGGGATCCTGCTCCTGGGCGCCTTGTATGTGTCGATGGGATGTTTTGCGTCCGCGCTGACGCGCAGCCAGATCATTGCCGCGATGACCAGCCTGGCGCTGGGCATCACGCTGCTGCTGGTCAGCTTCGTCGCCCTGAACTTCTCCGCCGAAACCGGCTGGAAAGCGCAAATGTATGCCCAGCTGGGCATGCTCGAGCAGATGCAGGATTTCGCCCGGGGCGTGGTGGACACGCGGCCCGTGGTGTATTATCTGAGCCTGACGGCGCTGTTCCTGTATCTGACCTGCAAGGTGGTCGAATGCCGGCGATGGAAATAGACACAGCCCAGGGATGAGCCCCGCACGCCCCAGCTACTCCAGCCAGCGCCGACGCCGCGTCGCGCTCCATGTGGGGCTGTCGATCGTGGCGGTGGCCGCCATCGTGACCATGCTCAACTACCTGGCCGCGCGCCACTACGTCCGCATCCCCTGGTCCGCCCGCACCCGCCAGCCCTTCTCCCCCATCACCCGCACCATCCTCGCCTCCGTCACCAACAAGGTGCGCGTCACCGTCTTCTTCGACCGCGACGAGCCCCTCTTCGATTCGATCTGGAGCCTGCTCAAGGAATACAAGTTCGCCAACCCCAGGATCGTCCTGGCCAGCGTGGACCAAGAACGCGACCCGGCCCGGGCGCTGGCCATCAAGAACCAATACCGGCTCAACGCGCCGGGCCAGCGCAACCTGGTGATCTTCGACTGCGATGGCCGCACGAAGATCGTCTACGAAAACCAGCTCTCGGAGCTGGACATCAAGTCCTTTGCCTCCGGCCAGACGCGCGAGATCCGCCGCACGCATTTCCGCGGGGAACTCGAATTCACCTCGGCGCTGCTGACGGTGATCAGCAGCCGGACGGTGCGCGCCTGTTTTCTGACCGGGCACGGCGAACACCAGTATGACAGCGACGACAAGCTCATGGGCTACTCCCGGTTCGCGCGGGTGTTGGAGGAGAACAACATCCAATATGGCCGGCTGAGTCTGCAGGGGACCAACGACGCGCCGGCGGACTGCCAACTGCTGATTGTGGCGGGGCCCAAGACGCCTCTGTTGGAGCAGGAACTGGACAAGCTGGACCGCTATCTGGACCGCGGGGGGCGGATGCTGGTGCTGCTGAACTACGAGAGTCTGTTCCGCCCCACGGGTCTGGAGCAATTGCTCAGGAAATGGGGAGTCGCCGTGGGTCGCGACCTGGTGGTGGACCAGGACCGGCAGCACACCATCACGGGTCAGGACATGGTCGTCTCCGAGTTCACCGACCACCCCCTGATGAAGCCGCTGGCCGACGAACGGCTCTACCTGGTGCTGCCACGCTCCGTGTCCCCTCTGGCCGGCGGCAGCGACGTTCTCCAGGTCGAACCGCTCGCCCGAACCAGCCGCAAGGGTCGCATCCTCACCGACGTCCGCCCCGGCATGGTCTCCTACCACCGCCCCAAGGATGTCGTCGGCGCCGTGCCCCTCATGGTGGCCGTCGAGAAGGGCGGCATTCGCGGGGTGAGCGCCGACCGCGGAGCGACGCGGATGGTGGTGGTGGGCGAGTCGGTATGGCTGGGCAACGAGACGCTGCCCAAGCTGGCGAACCGCGATTTTGCGAGCCACGCGGTGAACTGGCTTCTGGCGCGCCACGAGTTGCTGGTGGGCCTCGCGCCTCAGCCCACCGCGGAATACCGGGTGAACCTGACGCCCGGACAGATGACGGCGCTGCGCTGGATTCTGTTGCTGGGGCTGCCGGGGTTCGTGCTGGTGGTGGGGTTGCTGGTGCAGGCAAGGCGGCGCCACTGAAACCGAGCATGAATCCACGCACGACATGGTTCCTGACCGCGCTGGCCCTGGTGCTGTTCCTGTTCATCGTACTGGTCGAACGCCATACCCTCTCCACCTCGCATGCGCCCGCACCCCCGCCCCGCCTGCTGTCGCTGCACGCAAGCGAAGTCACCAACCTCCAACTGCGCGTGACCAACCAGCTCGTCGTGAAAGCCGACAAGACCAACGGGGTGTGGCACCTGACCCTGCCCATCCATTACCCCGCCCACGCCGAACGGATCCAACGGCTGCTCGAAGAGCTCGAAACCCTCCCCAGCCAGAAACTCGTCGCCCTCGCCGAGCTGCCCGCCGAACAGCGCAACCTCGCCGAGTTCGGGCTCGACGTCCCCCGGCTCGCCCTCGCCATCCACCACAACGGACGGCGCAGCGAGATCCTCTTCGGCGCCAAAACCGCCGTGGGTGACCAGGTCTACGTCCAGTTGCTGTCCTCGCCCGATATCTACCTCGCCGGCGCCGACCTGCTCAACCGCCTGCCGCGCCAGCCCGTCGATTGGCGCGATCCGTCGCTGCTTTCGCTGGACGGCCTCATGCTCGATCGCCTGGAAGTCCGCGCGCCCGGTCGCGGGTTTGCCCTGGTGCTCAACCCGACCAACCGCACCTTCGTCCTGGCCAAGCCCACGCCGGCGCGCGCCGACGGCCCGAAGGTGGATGCGCTGCTGCGGCATGTCGCCCTCGGGCGCATCACGCAGTTTGTGGCGGACGGCCCCGTAACCGACCTCGAACCCTACGGGTTGCAGCCGCCCGCGGCGGAGTTGGCGCTGGGCCGGGGCACGAACGACCTGGTGGTGATCCAGTTCGGCAAGAGCCCCACCAACCACGCCGACCTGGTTTATGCCCGCCAACTCGACCGCAGCAACCTCGTGCTCGTCGCCAAAACCCTCCTCGACACCCTCCTCACCTCCCATACCGAACTGCGCGACCGGCACCTGCTCACTTTCACCCCCGAATCCGTCGACCTCATCGAATGGACCGGCCCCGGCGGGTTCGCCGTCCAGCGCGTCACCAACGACGTCTGGACTGCCACCGGCCCCTCCCCCCTGGCCGCCGACGCCGTCCTCGTCCGCGACTGGCTGGACCGCCTCAGCCGCCTCCAGGGCACGGTCGAAAAGGACGTCGTCACCGATTTCACCCCCTACGGCCTCCAGCCGCCCGCACGCCAAATCCTCCTCCGCCACACCGCCAAGAACCCCGACGGCACCCCAACCCACCCCGTCGTCGCGCAACTCGACATCGGCACCCGCCAGGACGACAAGGTGTTCGTGCGGCGTCCGGACGAGAACTCGGCGTATTCACTCGCGGCGGACGTGCTGAGTTCGCTGCCGAGCGCACCCTGGCAGCTGCGCGACCGGCAGGTGTTCCGTTTCACCACCAACCAGGTCGCCAGTCTCACCATCCGCCATAACGGCTACGAACGCAAAATCCTCCGCAGCCCCACCGGCATCTGGTCCCTGGCCCCAGGCTCCCAGGGTGTGGTCAACACCTTCGCCGTCGAAGACATGGTCGACCAGCTCGGCCGCCTCCACGCCACCGGCTGGGTCGCCCGCGGCGACGACCAGCGCGCCCACTGGGGCTTCACCGACTCGGGATACCGCCTCACCCTCGAGCTGCGCAACGGCGAGAAACCCGAAACCCGCATCCTCGAGTTCGGCAAACGCGCCCCCTCGCTCGCGCCCCTGGCGCTGACGTCGCTCGACAATCAGACGTGGATTTTCGAATTCCCGGTGGTGCTCTTCTACGACCTGATCCGGTATCTGAGCAATCCCGTCCGCCCCCCAACCGCCGGTTCCGGATGACCGCGCGCGGGCTGGACCCCATGAGGCGGCGCGTCAGACGGCTCTGTGTTCGCGGGGTGGTGCGGGGGGGGGGCGTCTTGGTCGCTGGCCTCGTCCTGCTTGCCGCCTGGTTGCAGGGCGTCGGTATCCCCGAATGCATCACCGCCCCCCACGTCGCCGCCCTCCGCCAGCGGGGCTGGGACGTCCAGTTCGGCCGCCTGCGATGGCAGTGGCACCACGGCTTGGTCGCCGACAACCTCCAAATCCAGCACACCGGCGCGCGCGACGGCCCGCGCCTGTTCCTCGAGCACGCCTCCTGCCTGCTGAGCCCCCGCGCCCTCGGCCGCCTCGCCCTCGTCCCCCGCACCCTCCGAATCTCCGGCGGCCGCCTCGTCTGGACCGTCGAACGCCCGCCCCGCCCGCGCCGGTTCATGGATTGGCGCGGTCTTGACGGCGACCTCGTTTTCAACCCCGACGACACGTGGCAGCTCCGCTCCCTCCGCGCCACTTACCGCACCCTGCGCGTCCGCGCCAGCGGCACCGTCCGTCATGCCTCCGCCCTCCGAGACCGGCCCCTGCCCCCGTCGTTCAGGACCGAGCCCGACACGCTTCAGCGCTGGCTGGACCGCATCGAGTCGGTCGCGGCCCAGGTTGCCCCCGGCGACATTCCTGAAATCGAGGTGGTCGCGCATGCCGATGCCCGCGCCTTGCACAAATTCCACGCCAGCATGGAACTGCACGCCCCGGGATTCGATTCGCCCTGGGGCAGAGCCGCCCATTGCCTGCTCTCCGCCCGCCTGCGCACCGGCCCCGCCATCCACGACCCCCCCCAGGCCGAACTCCATCTCGCGGCCGAGCAGGCGCATACCCCCTGGGCCCAGGCCCGCCGCGTGGTCGTCACCGCGCAGTTCGCACCCTCGTGGACCAACCCGGCCCCGGACGACGCCCGCATCGACGTGCAACTCGACGCCCCCCGCACCCCGCTGCTCCAGGCCCGCCAGCTCCGCCTGCACCTGCACTCCCGGATTCCCGCCACGAACGCCGCCACCCGGCTGACCGACTTCCAGCTCACCGCCGCCGGGCCGTCTGCGACATGGGCTGCCACCAGCAACCTGCTCCTCACCGGCCAGTGGATGCACCCGGCCGGCGCCTGGCTCCCGGCATGGGGCTCGGCGTTGGGAACCGGCGACGGCCTGCGCACTCCGTGGGGGGACGCGGACGGCCTGCATCTCCGGGCCACCGGCACTCTGGCATCGGTCGCAGCGCTGGTCCGGACCAACCTGCCGTGGCACGAGCGGTGCGCGGCGCTGGCGTTCGCCATGAACGGGATGCTCACCAACACCCGCACCGCCAAGGGCCACATCGACCGCCTCAACGTCGCCACCCGCTGGGAAACACCTCGGCTCAGCCTCGACATCCGCACCGCGGAAACCGAAGCGGCGGACGCCACCCTGAACCTAGACACCGCAACGCGTGAACTGCGGTTCCGCGTCGCCAGCGTGCTGTCGCCGGCAGGAGTGGCCCCCTGGCTGGGCACCAACGCGCCCTCCTGGCTCGCCACACTGTCCTGCCGCGCCCCGCCGCGCATCCAGGCCGGCGGCCGACTCGTCCTGCCCGACTGGAACCTGCCCCGGCCGGACTGGCGCCGGGGCGTCCTGCCCACCGTCGAAGCCACCGCCAGGATGGCGCTCGGCGAGGCCGGGTTCCAGGGCTTCCAAATCGCCGGGCTCTCCACTTCGCTCGCGCTCACCAATGGACGCCTCAGCGTGCCGGACCTGGTCCTCCGGCGGGCCGAAGGCGGTTTGAACGCCGCCGGGGAACTCGACTGGCCAACGGGCGAGTTCCAGGCCACCGTGCAAAGCCGGATCGATCTCCATGCCGCCCGCGCGTTCGTTCGCCACCCCAAGGCGCAGCGCATCTTCGACCTCGTCCAATGGCCCCAGCCGCCCCGCATCCAAGCCCGCTTGCGCGGCAACCTCGACAACCGGGACCGATGGGCGGCCTCGGGCGAGGTCGCCCTCGGCCCGTTCACCGTCCGGGGTGAGGGGGCGGACGAATGCGCCGCCCGGCTGGTTTACACCAACCGGTTCCTCTCCGTGCTCTCCCCCCGCCTGCGCCGTGGCGAGGAGCAGGCCACCGCCGACGGGCTGGGATTTGACCTTCGGCGTGGCCGCGAGCGGCTGTTCGTCACCAACGCCACCGGCCGGCTGGACCCGTATGCGCTGCTGCGGGCCATCAACACCAACACCGCGCGCATCGTGTCCCGCTACGCGTTCGCCACCCCGCCCCGAATCACCGCCCGCGGCATCGTCGGGCTGCGCTCGGGGGATCGCGCCGAGGATTTGCATCTGGACCTTGCCGGAGGCCCGTTCCACTGGCACGTGTTCAACCTCCGGCACATCGCCGGCCATGTCCATGTCCTCAACCGCAGCGCCCGCCTGACCAAGGTCCGCGGCGAATTCTACGGCGGCACCATCGCCGGCAATGCCCTGTTCGACTGGGCCGCCGGTTCCGGCACCGACGCGTCCTTCATGGCGACCGTGCAGGACAGCAACCTCGGGAGGCTCATGGCCGACATCAGCCGAAAACCCAATCGCCTCGACGGCACGCTCAGCGGCTACGTCCACATCGATCGCGCCCACAGCAAGGATCCCCTCAGCTGGCAGGGCTACGGCGCCCTCAGCCTCACCAACGGCCTGATCTGGGATTTCCCCGTCTTCGGCGTGGTGTCCCGGATGCTCAACACCATCACTCCAGGCCTCGGCAACAGCCGCGCCAGGGAAGCCCTCATGGATTACTCCATCACCAACAGCGTCATCTATACCAGGGACATCGATATCCGCGCCACCGGCATGCGCGTCCACTTCGATGGCACCATCGGCTTCGACCAGGCGCTCAACGCGCGCGTCGAGGCCGAACTCCTCCGGGACCTCCCCGCCCTGGGCTTCCTCGTCTCCAAAGCGTTTTGGCCCCTCACACGCCTCTTCGTCCTCAAAGTCACCGGCACTTGGAGCCAGCCCCAAACCCAACCCCTCTACATCCTCCCCAATCTCGTCTCCAAACTCGTCGTGGTCCCCTTCCGCCCCTGGAGCACCCTCAAGAACCTTTTCAACCTCGAACCGATCGAGCCCGGCACCAACGCGCCCGCACCCCCGCCCCCCTGAGCGCGCCCAGGACGGCGAGGCCGGCCGCGAGGAGCAATCCGGCGGAGGGCTCGGGCACGGGGCTGAAGCACAGGTTGTCCAGGCGTCCGAAGGTCAGCCCCTCCGACCAAGCCACTGCCCACGCAATGTCCGCCTCCGGACGCTGGATCGACATCGGGGCGACGATTCCGGCGCCCGGGACATCCGTCACGAAAGCCGCCAGCAGCGTGCCGTTCAGGTCGTAAGCCTCCAGGTGGCCTCGCTCAGGCAGGAGAGTGAATCCGGAGCCAATGAAATCGATGCTGAGGCTGGCAACCGGATCCGAGAAATCCAGGCGCAGCCGCCGGATGTCGCTCATGAACGGGATGTTCACATGCCCGAATACGCGTATCCCCGTCGAGGTGAAATGCTCGGGATCTTGTGTGGCTGTAATGTCAAACGACGCTGGGGAATAAGGCAGGTTGTCGGGTCCAGCCGTGATCAGGCTGGCCTGGGGAATGATGTGGTTGAGCACAGCCCCCTCAGGGTAGTCGTCCGGCTCGATGATGAGATGTTGGCCGGGCGCGGGAATCACGAAGCCCGCGAGGAGAAGGCTCGAGAGAACACCACACGAATGCAGGAGCTTCATGTTCAACTTCATGTTCATGGGTCGGTAATGGAATCGACGCGGGGGAGCATCGCCGATCTGGCGGTCCCTGTCAATGTGCCGCCCGCCTGGTTCAGGACGGCAGTTGCATCCGCTTATCCCGACACTGGTTCCGAAGTTGCTTGCCTGCAACCTGCCATTGTGGGGAAATATCGCTCCGATTCCTCCCGGCGCCGGCTGGGCCGTGGCGGGGAACGCGCTTGGCATGTCCAATGCAACCGGCACGCGCAGCCTCCGCACCAGGGATCGGATACCTGATGACGACAGCTGGAATGTACGGGGTTGCCGCGCGCGGCCCGAGGTCGCCCGCCCTCGGAGGCTGGGTGCTCAGGGCGTGGGCGCCCGCGATGGCGGCGTGGCTCGCCGGCTGCTCGACCGCGCATTATCGCAAGGCGGCCGATGCCGAGGCCTACCAGATCATCCGGCAAGCTCGGTGGCCCATTGGGGTCAGGTCTCAACATTCGATTCCGCTGAAAACCCCCTGGCACCTATCGGCGGCTATTCCGGGCGTTTTGAGCGACGGGGCTTGGGCGGGGGCGCGTCCAGGCGTATCAGGCGCAGATCCGAGCGACCCACTAACTGCCATTGCACCTCTTCGCCCGCTTGAATATCCAAGGCGCCAGCCAGCGGGATCGGGAGATTGACGAAAAAGCGAGCCGCCTGACCCTTCGACCGAATCACCTGCATTGCTCACCAGGAACCTGGTGAGCAATGCAGCTAGGAGGCGGCAATGGCGGCCCGGTGGGTCCAGACCTTCTGGAACGCGGCGACATATTGCGCGATGAGATCCGGGGCCTCGCCGTAGATGGTCGGCACAAAGATGTGGTTGGCGTTGACCCATGCGTTGCCGGGCATCGTCGCCGGCACCTGGGGGGCGTGATGCCACCATTTCGCCTCGGCATAGATCTTGAGCTTGTGCTGCTCCGGGTAGTCCCAGTAACTGGCCGACACGCCCTCCGCCCGGAGCGCCTTGACAATCGCCGGCCGCGGAATCCCGAGCTGCTTGAAGTCGACAAACAGCAGGTTGCCGTTGTAATAGACCCGCTTCTGGTCCGGCCGCAGCCGCGGCTCGCTCACGCCCGCCAGCTGCGTCAGCGGCCCGTTCATCGCCCTCACGTTCCTCTCCACCTGCGCGTTGATCTCGTCGAGACGCCTGAGCTGCTGCCGGCCCACCGCGGCGGCAAACGGGTGCATCCGGTATTTCTGGCCGAAGCCGGTCCCTTCATAGGCGCGGACCGGGCTGGACGGATCGAACTTCACGGGATCCTCGTAGTGTCCGAAGGCGGCGGCGCGTTCGAAGTATTCGCGGGTTTGGTACATGCCCATGCCGCCCTCGACGGTGGGCATGACCTTGCTGGCCTGGAAGCTGTAGATGCCCATCGCGCCCCAGGTGCCCATCTTCCTGCCCTGCATCGACGCCCCGTGCGCATGCGCAGCGTCCTCGAGCAGAATCAGCCCCTTCGCCCGCGCCCAGTCGGCGATCCGGTCCATCTCGCACGGCAGCCCCCACGAGTGCATCGCCACAAGCGCCTTCGTCCGGGGCGACAGTTTCCGCTTGGCGTCCTCGAGGTCGAAGCAGGCGGTCCGGGGATCGATGTCGATGAAGATGGGCACGCAGCCGAAGAAGCGCATGGCCAGGCAGGTGGAAAAGAACGTGTAGGAAGGCACCATGATTTCGCTGCCGGCAGGCAGGTCCAGTGCGAAGTACATGCTCGTCAGGGCGCTGCTGCCGTTGATGTGCGCCTTCACGAAGGGTGCCCCGGTGTAGGCCTTCCATTCCTTCTCGAACGCCGGCAGCTCCTGGTAAAACCTGTTGCTGTCCAGCATCGCGCATAACGCCTGCTTCTCCGCATCCCCGTATCGCGGCCAGCGCGTCAACGCCGCAAACTCCCTGGCGGGAAAGGTCACGGTCTTCGCGCCGCCCGAAACCGCCAGCGTCTCGGCACGGGCCGGGATGCGGGCCATGTCGGCGGCGGCGAGGGCGGCCACGGCGGTGCCGCTGGTTTTCAGGAAACGCCTGCGGGTGAGGCGCTCGGGACGAGGGGTCGTTTTCATGGGCACGAAGGGTTGCGGCATTCGTTCTGTTGCTGTGGCTGTTGATTCAGCCAGCCTGCCCAACTCTCGCGGGAAGCCGCTTGCCGGTCAAGCGAATCCTCGTCAGGGTTGGATGCGCACCAGGTCCGCCCGCATCCGGCCGTTTTCGGTGATGCGGGCCAGGGTGTAGACGGTGCCGTCTCTGGCCACGGCGATGGAATTGACGTAGAGGGGGCGCTGGCCGTTTTCGTAGAAGATGGCGCCGTGATCCCGGTATCTACGGCGCGGGATGTCGTAGGTCACCAGGTGCAGGTTCTCCAGCCCCTTGGCTTCGCCCATGGCCGTGCTGGCCTTGCCCGCCACCCGCCGCCCGTTTTCGTAAATCGGGCCGCCGGTCAGGTAATAAAGGGTCCTGCCGTCCGGCCCGAGGGCGAATCCCAGGTAACCGTAGCTGAACTGGTCGAACATCCCGCTGCGCTGGCTGGGCTCCGACGTCAGGCGCCCGAGCACTTCGACGCGTTCCCGGCGCGGGTCGAACCGGAACAGGTAGCCGCTATTCCCGTGCACGCCGTAGATCATCCGGTCGGCAGCCCGCCAGAAGGTCTGACGCCAGTTGTACCCCATGTGCCCCGGCGATGTCGGATCGTAAAGACCGAAGTAGTCCTTTCTCAAATCGTCGCCCTTCACCGCCTCCACCCGGTCCGTGTCCGGCCGGTAACACAGAATCACTCCGTCCCCCGTCGTGAACCACGCCGAGCCGTCTTCGGGGTCAACCGCAATCGAACGGCAGATGGTGCGGTAGGCCGGACCCTTGCCGTGTTCGCCTTCGGCGCTCATCTTGCCGAAGTTCTTCATGTGTCTCGTGGCCAGGTCGAACCGGAAAAACATCCCCCTGGGCCACGTCAACCCGAACAGCCGCCCCCGGCGCGCGTCCATGGCCAGGGTCAGCACCCCCTCCCGTTCCGGCGCGATGCCCAAATCCTCGAACCGGCCCGACTTCAGATCGTACGCCAGCATGTGCCCCCCCGGGTAAGGCTTCCAACCCGGGGGCGGCACCCCCATTTTCTCCATGCCGTCGATCACACTGTAATAGCCAAGGTGCGTCCCGAAATACAGCCGGCCGTTCGCCTCGACAAAATTGACATGGCTCTTGCCCTGGACGATGGTCTTCTGGCCTTTCTCCCCGCACGCCTCCGTCAGGTCCCCCACATGCCGGATCCGCCGGCTGCGCGGATCGAAACAGAACATCTGCCCGCCAAGATCGTATTGCTCCGAGCTGAGCACATAATAGACCTTGCCGTCGCTGGCAATGCCCATCCCGTTGTAGGTGTCGTGCGCCTCCGGAAACCCGGAGTTGTAGGTGCGCGCCACCAGAGTCCGGGCGGGCTGGAACGGATCCGCTTCCGGCGCGGCTCCGAGCGAGAGCCACCCGGCGGCCCACACAAGCACCCCGAGACGCACGCCGGGGCGGTGGACGACGGTCAAAGGCCCGGCGGCGGCCCGAGTGCGGGTGGCGACACGGTTCAACCTGGTCATGGATTCGGATTCCTTCATAACTTCACTTCTAGAAGCCGCGGGCGGGGGCGGGGGCGCTCGCGCGCGCGAGTTTCACGCCCTCGGTGGTCACGTAATACTTCGCCAGCAGGTTGGGTTTCTCCCACGCCGGCACGGCGCGCGGATGCCGCACGTATCCGAGAAAACGCCGCGTCAACAGCCCGAAATGCGCCTCGTGCCCGACCCGCAGACGGTCCGGAATCCTGACGTGCAGCCGGTCCCCGCGGTCGGCGAGCGCCAGGCCCGGCGCCGATTCGCGCAGCGCCTCGAGACGGCGTTGGAGAGCGGCCCGCACGAACGCCTTGAGGTCGCTGCGGTTCGGCACCACATACACTTCCGGCACCCAGCCCTCCTCCGCACCCTGCCGCACCTCAATCCGCGAGCGCGTCCCGCGGAACACCGCCCGCTCGGCATCCCCGGCGGCCGGCGGCGGCTCGAATTCCCACCGGAGATCCAGCCGCACCCACACGCCGCGCAGGCAATACAGGACACGGTTGTTGGCGACGTATTCCAGCATGCCCCCGGGCGCAAGCGTCATCAGCCGCACCGGAGCCGCGCCGGAGCCGCGTGCCGCCTCCCCGGCCTCGCCCGCGTTCATAAACCCCATCGCCACCAAGCCACCCCACACGCCCAACACCCGCCGGAACCTGGACCCCATCCCCCGCCCGCGGCGCCCCCGCCCCGAAACGCGCCCCCACGCCGGGGCCGCCAGGGTCATGCATCGCCCCCCGCTCATGGTCATGCACCCGCCGCCATCCAATCCGGTGTGGTTGAAGAATGCCTCGCCGCCCGGCCGCGTGGTTCGAAATGCCCGAGGCGCTTCGACACGACAGGCTGCGCCTCGCGTGGGCGGAGTCTTCCGGCAACGCCCTCCGGCTGTCACCGGCTCGCGCTTCCGGGACGTCCAAGCCCGCGGCCCGCCGCAGCCCGGTTAAAGTCTGGTCTTGCCGGCCGCCCTCGCCGCCTCCCATCGCGCCTTCGTCGCCGCAGCCATCTTCGCCCGCGCCGCCGCGCTGAAGCGCCGCTTGGCGGGTTTGGCCGCCTTGCCGGCTTTCCGGGCGCGGAGCTTGGCCCATCGCGCCTTGGTCGCCTCAATGATGCGCCGGCGCCCCTCCGCGCTCAGTCGGCGCTTGCGCTTGCCCGCCGGAGCCGCGGTCTTCGGGCGCCCGGCTTTGCGCCTGCGGCCGACGCCCGCGGTCAGCGCGGCCGTCTGGTCGAGGGCTTGGGAGACCTGTTGGAGCCGGCTTTCCAACTCGGCTCGTTCCTTGACGAGTTTTTTGCGCAGCCCAATGTAAGTCGTGACAATGTCAGATTGCATGCGCGCACGTATAGCTCCAAGTCATGGACTAACACAAGAGAATAATGCATGAGAATCAACACGGCGAATGCGCTTGCCCCTGCGGCGACGTTCTGCCATGAGTCAACGCGAGTGAGACGGTCTCACTTCCCGCGCCGCGAGTCATCTCCTGACTCACTTGAGAGTCACTCGCCTGCCGGATGCCATCTGCGCCGCCGCGGCGCAGCTGCCGGGTTGGGAAACAGTCACCATTCAGGTGGAGAACCGCGAATGAACGAATCTCGGAGCCGGCAAGGCGCGGCGGAGCGCTTTTGGCTTGCGGCGCGCCGGGCAGGCCCCTATGGTGGGGGGGCATGGCGCTTGTGGTCATACTTTTGGTGTTGGGCGTGGTGCTGCTTTTCCTGGAGACCATCCTGCCGGGCATGGTGGCCGGCATCGCCGGGTTCGGCTGTCTGATCGGAGCCGTGGCCGTGGGCTACAAGGAATTCGGCGTGGCGGTCGGCAACGTTCTCCTGACGGGGGTCCTGGTCGGGCTGATCATCGGGTTTGCGTTCTGGGCCAAGTATTTTCCCGAGAGCCGGGTGGCGCGGATATTCATCTCGAAAGGCGAGGTGGGCACGATTGCGGCGGAGAAGCCCGAGCTGTTGAACACGACGGGCACGGCGCTCACCGCGTTGCGCCCGTCCGGCACGGCGCTCATCCAGGGCAAACGCGTCGACGTCGTCACCGAAGGTCCGTTCATCGAGCGCGGCGCCGGGGTCAAGGTGGTTGCGATCGAGGGATTGCGCGTGGTGGTTCGGGCGCAGCCGCCGGCCTGAGAGACTGTGGCGCATGGATGTTAACAACCGACAACGAACGCACTTATGAACTCCCTGCTGGCTCAATTCACCGTGGAACGACCGGGCTTCATCACGCTGGCTTTCTGGTCCATCGTGCTGCTGGTCCTCTTTGTTCTCTTCATCATCCTCGTCAACTTCGGCATGATCTGGGTGCGCGCCCTGACGTCCGGCGCACGGGTCAGTTTCTCCGAGCTGATCGCCCTGCGCCTGCGCCGGGTGCCGGTCGGCCTCATCGTCGACGTGCGCATCACCGCCGTGAAGTCCGGCCTGCGCGTGCACGATCCCGACGGCGGCGACTACCGCCTCATGAGCATCGACGACCTGTCCACGCACTACCTCGCCGGCGGCAACGTCGAAATGGTCGTCCTTGCCCTCATCGCCGCCCAGAAAGCGGGCATCCGGCTTGAATTCGACCGTGCGTGCGCGATTGACCTGGCGACCAAGGGCACCGGCAAGACCGTGCTCGAGGCGGTCAAGACGTCGGTCAACCCCAAGGTGATCGACTGTCCCAGCCCCACCTCGGGCAAGCAAACCATCGACGCCGTCGCCAAAGACGGCATCGTCATCAAAGCCAAAGCCCGCGTCACCGTCCGCACCAACCTCGATCGCTTCGTCGGCGGCGCCACCGAGGAAACCATCATCGCCCGCGTCGGCGAAGGCATCGTCACCACCATCGGTTCCTCGGACAGCTACAAGGACGTGCTCGAGAATCCCGACCGCATCTCCAAGACCGTGCTTGACAAGGCCCTCGACTCCAACACCGCGTTCGAGATCCTCTCGATCGACATCGCCGACGTCGACGTCGGGGATAACGTCGGCGCCAAACTCCAGGCCGAACAGGCCGACGCCAACAAGCTCATCGCCCAGGCCCAAGCCGAAGTCCGCCGCGCCGCCGCCGTCGCCCTCGAACAGGAAATGGTCGCCCGCGTCCAGGAAATGCGCGCCCGCGTCGTCGAAGCCGAAGCTCAAGTGCCACTGGCCATCGCCGACGCCTTCCGCTCCGGCAACCTCGGCATCATGGATTATTACCGGCTCCGCAACATCCAGTCCGATACCGCCATGCGCGACAGCATCGCCGGCCCCGGCGCCGGCACCACGCCGCCTCCAACTCAATCCTGATCGGCACCACCACGCCGCTCCACCCCATGACCCCAACCCTGGCCATCGCACTCGACAGCCTCCTGACGCTGCTCCTGTTCGTGGTCCTTGCCGGGCTCTCGTCCTGGCTCAAGAAAAAGGGGCAGGCGCACGACGACGGCTCCCCTCCCCAACGCCCGCCGCCGCCCCCGGCCGGAACCCGCCGCACCATTCCGCGAACGAGCCAGCGGACCCCCACCGCTCCCCCGCTGCCACCGTCCCGTTCCCCCTTGAACTGGGAAGAACAACTCCGACGCCTGCTGCAAGGTGCCCCCTCCCCGGCCGCCCCCCCCGTCGTCACCCCGTCCAAAGCGGTCCCCCAGCCCCACCCGCAGCCGCCTCCCCCAAGCCCCACTCCAGCCCTCAAGCCAGCCCCGTCGATGCCCGACCGGTTGCAGCGGTCCCCAATGCCGAGGCTCGTGACCCGGGTGGCGCAATTGGAACAGGCCCAGGAACTCGCGCGGCAGCAACAGCGGGAACGGGAGCGCACCGCCCTTCTCCGGCGGGCCGCCGCCGCACCCTCCAGAAGCCCGCGCCCCGCGCCGGCCCCCTCGCACCTGCCCGAACGGCTTCTCGTCCGATCGATGCTTCTTACCCCCTCCTCCGTCCGTTCCGCCTTCGTGCTGTCCGCCATCCTGGGCCCGCCGCGCGCCCTGGACGAGCAGCCCGGCAGCCCCGGCCTGCAGTAAACAACGGGGAGCCGTCCGGTTCGTGGGGAACTCCCGGTTGCCTCGCATGCGCATCGCGGCCGTGAACCGGCGCGGTCAGGCGTCCGCTCAAGACGCGCTCACGCCATCCAGTCGCGCTCGCGTTCGAGTTTGCTGGAAAGAACCTGGTTGGCGACGGCGACGTCCTCGGCCACCTGGAAGTCGAACATGCCGACGGCGGCGAAGTCGGCGCCATTGGCGAACGCGTATGTGAAGCCGGACCTGGGCTGGATGGCGCCGGCGGCGAGCACCTTGTAAGCGATCCAGGGCCGGTCGACCGAGGCCATGAACCTGATGGTTTCCTGCGCATCGCGACACCAGTAGTTGTCGGTGCCGTAATTGTCGATCACCTCCTGCGTCTGCTCCGGGCGCCGTTTCGACCAGTAGTTCGTGTTGTGCAGGGTTTTCACGTAAAAGTCCGGAGCAACCCCGGCGTGTTCCACCGTCCGGATCGTGCGCAGCTCGTGGCCGGCCACGCCGGCAATCAGCCCCGCCGCCTTGATGCGCTGCACCAGGTCCCCGATCAAACCCACCGCACCCTCCCGTGTCCACAGATCGCCCTGGTTGCCCACCAGGAACGCGCCCGCGGCGCCGGCGTCCACGGCCTTTTTGATTTCCGTGTCGAGGTCGTTCTTCTTGGGGCCAATCTGGGCAAGGTATTGGATCGTTCCGCCCCGGGCGCGGTATTTGGCGTAGACCTCCACCGCGTGAGGATCTCCCGGGTAAGCGATCATGCTGTTGATGCCGTGCTGTTCGCACAAGGCCCACGTCTCCATGATTTTCTCGTCCGTGAAATAATGCATGAGCAGCTTGGAGACATAGATCAGGTCGCGGCTGTGGGCGTAGCCGCTGATCAGGTTGCCGCCGCAGATCAGGCGGCTGATCCTGACCTTGCCGATCGTCCCCAGCGGAAGCCGGGCGGCGCTGCCGGGCTTGGGCGGAACCGCCGTCGGCGCCGTCTCGCGCGCCAGCAGTGCCCGCTCTTCCAGACTCATCACCACCGGCGCGGCCATCGACAGCGCCAGGGACCGTTTGAGAAAGCCCCGCCGCGCCAACGGCGCACAATGCTGCGGCGGTTCGGACCGGGTGCGGGTGCGGGGCGGGCGGGCGGGCTTGTTCATCGTTCGATCTTCAAGGTTGATGCATGCACGACAATGGTCGCATCAAACATGAGGCCGGCGCCCGGAGAATGCAAGACGCCAGTTCTGCGCGGCGCACCCCCGGGGGGGGGTGGGAACGTTCGGAGCCATGAGCCCGACACCCCCGCACAATCCCCGCGACGCCGTTGCCCCAAGACGCGGCAACGCTCCATCCATCGTCCCACCTTCTCCGGCCGTTCCCGGAAAGGCTTTGCCGGGGACCTTGCGCGGTTTTTGGGGGGCCGACGTGGCGCTGAGTGCTTGACGCCCGGGGAAGCCGCGCTTATCACGGCGGGAACATCATGAGCCCCACGCTTTATTTTCACTCCGGATGGGTTTTCACGGCCCTCCTGCTCGCCGCGCCCGCCCCCGCCCCCGCCGCCGCGGCGGCGGCGTCCGGCCGGCCGAACATCGTGTTTTGTTTTGCGGACGATTGGGGGCGGTACGCGGGGGCGTATGCGGCGGTGGCGGGCCGGCCTTCCATGAGCGAGGTGGTGCGCACGCCGGTGTTGGACCGGATTGCACGCGAGGGGGTGCTGTTCAAGAACGCCTTTGTCACCGCCCCCAGTTGCACGCCGTGCCGCAGCTCGCTGCTGTCCGGACAGTATTTTTTCCGCACCGGCCGGGCAGCGATTCTGCAGGGGGCGGTCTGGGATGCGCGCATTCCCACCTACCCGCTGCTGCTGCGGGAGGCCGGCTACCACATCGGCAAAAGCCACAAGGTGTGGAGCCCCGGCACTCCCGTCGACGCGCCCTACAACGGTCAGCAATACGCCTACGAAAAAGCCGGTCGCGCCTTCAATAATTTCTCCGAGAACGCGACCCGGCTGGTGCGCGGGGGGCTGACGTTTGCGGCGGCGAAGGCGAAATTGTTGGACGAGGTGCGGGGCAACTTCGAAGCGTTTCTGGCGAATCGGGGGGCGGCCCAGCCGTTCTGCTACTGGTTTGGCCCCACGCTGACGCACCGGGCTTATGAGAAAGGCTCCGGCCAGGCGCTCTGGGGCATCGCGCCGGATGATCTCCGGGGAAAGCTGCCCCGGTTTCTGCCGGACGTGCCGGAGGTGCGGGCGGATGCGGCGGATTATCTGGGGGAGATCCAGGCCTGGGACGCCGGCGTGGGCGTGATCCTGGACATCCTGGAAACCCGCGGCGAACTCGATCGCACACTCCTGGTCGTCAGCGGCGACCACGGCATGCCCGGCATGCCCGGCGGCAAATGCAACCTCTACGACTTCGGCGTGGGCGTCGCACTGATGGCGCGCGGACCGGGCATTCCCGGGGGGCGCGTGGTGGACGATTTTGTGAATCTGATGGACTTGGCGCCCACCTTTCTCGAAGCCGGCGGCGTGAAGGTGCCCGAGGTCATGACCGGACGCAGTTTCCTGGGGGTGCTGCGGTCGGACCGATCCGGGCTGGTCGACCCCAGCCGCACCTGGGTGGTCACCGGGCGCGAACGCCACGTCGCCGCAGCCCGCGACGGCCATCGCCCTTACCCGCAACGCGCGCTGCGCACCGCGGACTTCCTGTATGTGCGCAATTTTGCGCCCGACCGCTGGCCGATGGGCAGCCCCAAATTCACGAGTGAAGCCGACGCGCCCTCGGCGGACGCGTTGGAGCGGAACACGCACGTGGCGTATGCGGACATGGACGCCAGTCCCACCAAGGCCTGGCTGGTCGGGCATCGGCATGCCGCCGCGTGGCGATGGCACTACGACTACGCCTTCGGCCGTCGGCCCGCCGAGGAACTCTACCGCCTGCGCGACGATCCCGACCAAACCAACAACCTCGCCGCCGATCCCGCCTTTGCCGATCAAAAACGGCGGCTCTCGGAACGCTTGTTGCAGGTGCTCACCGACGCGGGTGATCCCCGCGTCACCGGCGACGGCCAGACCTTCGAACGGCCCCCGTTCACCGATCCCCAGCCCGCGGCGCCGGCCAGAAAAAGCGGCCCTCAAAAGGGCAAACGAATCAAAGCGCAGACGAATTGAGTCCGGACCAGCCTCCAGCGGGTCCCCCCCTAACCCGCATTTCTCACCGGGCGGTGAGAAATGCGGGCTAAGATCATCGCAGCCGTCGAGGATGCGGTGCGCGGCATGGCGCGCGTCAGCGGGAACCGTCCGCGATCCAACGCCGGTAGTGTTCGAGGATCTGCGCGTCGGTGGGTCCGGCAGCCACCCAGAGCCGGGAGCGAAGACGCGCGGTTTCGCCCGCCCTCAAATCCCGTCCGCAGAGAGAGAAATAGACCGAGTAATGGGCGTCGGCCTGATGCGGCATGGCAACGGCGAACGCGTCGTCCGGGGCGGCCATGAGCACGGCAGTCACGCCGTGGGTGGGGGCGCGGCGGACGGCCAGGGGGGCGGCGAGGAAGGGCCGCGACGTCCACGCCACCGGGTGGGGCGGGAGCTGCCAGCGGCCGTCAGCGATCCGCGCCACCGCTGCCGCGTCGCGCGGGAACATCTGCCACGGGCCGTGTGCGGGGGTTGCCTCTGTGAAGACGGGGGGCGAGTCGGCGGCGGGTGGCTTGCACCAGACAGCGGCGTTGGTGAAGCTCTCGGCGAAGTAGGAGGCGAGAAACACTTCGAATCCGGCCAAGCCGGCCCGGGGCGCGACTTCCGTGGTCAGGTCGAGAGCGTCGGGGGCGCTCCAGCGGTAGATGGCGCGCAATTCGAACGGCTGCGTCGGCCCGGGTCGCCAGTGCAGTTCCACGGCGCCGTCGGCCAGGAGGCGCGTTTCCTTGGGCCAGTCCCAGGCGCCGGCGCCGTGGCGCTGCCCGTTGCTGAACACGCGATAATGGCTGAACAGCCCATGCCCGTCGGCGCCCCGGTCCAAGGCCGCCCCGGTCGGCACGTGGACGACCGCCGCCAGGCCGTTGCCCCTGCCGGGCGGCCCCAACCGGCCGCGCAGCACACCGGTGTCGAAGGCAAACTCCCCCGGAGCCACCTCGCGGAATGCGAGCGGGGGGCTTGCCGGCGGGGAGGCTGGCGCGGCGTGGGCCGTCATGGTCCCTCCCAGCGCGAGGAGCAGGCCGCACAGGTCAAGCGCCGGCCGCCCCGGCCGGGGTATGCGAGCGGACGCGTGTTGGATGGGGGCGTTGTTGGTGGGGGGGCTGCGGCGCGCGGGGAGGTTGGAGGCATGGGGACGCATGGTTTTACTTGGCGGGGTTGGCGCCTTTGACACGCATTTGGATCGCATACAGTCCCTTGCTGGCGGTCATGAAGAGGGTGTTGTGGTTGCTGCCGCCGAAGCAGACGTTGGCGGTCCAACCTTCCGGCACGTTGATCTGCTCGATTTTCCTGCCGGTCGGGTCGAAGACGGCGACGCCTTTGCCGGTGAGGTAGAGGTTGCCTCGCTCGTCAAGGGTCATGCCGTCCGAGCCAAGCTCGCAATGGAGGGTTTTTCGGGCGAGCGCGCCGTCGGGGAGGATGTCGTAGCGGTAGGTTTTACGCGCGCGGATGTCGGCGACGTAGAGTGTTTTGCCGTCGGGCGATCCGATGATGCCATTGGGCTGGTCGAGGTCATCGGCGACGCGGCGCGGGGCGGCGCCGCCGGGCGGCAGGTAATAGACGTGCTGGCCCGGCTGGGGCATGGTGTTGTGCTGCCACCACGGACGTTTGTAGAAGGGGTCGGTGAAGTACATGCCGCCCGCGGGATGGACCCAGACATCGTTGGGGCCGTTGAGCTTTTTGCCTTGGTATGCGTTGAGCAGGACGGTGACTTTTTTGTCCGGGGCGATCGACCACAGTTCGTTCTTCTCGTCGGCGCAGGCAATGAGGTTGCCTCGCGCGTCGAAGTACATGCCGTTGGCGCGCCCGGCGGGCTGGAGCCACGTGGCAAGCTTGCCGTCCACGCCCCATTGGAGAATCCGGTTGTTGGGCTGGTCGGTGAACAGCACGTTGCCGGCGGCATCGGACGTGGGGCCCTCGGTGAACTCAAAATCGCCGCTCAGCTTGATGACGGTCGCACCCGGGGCCAGCAGGCCGCTGATCCTCCTGGCGGGCATGGCGCCTTCGCCCACGGACAACACGAGGCCGGCGGCCCTGCCTTGGTCGTCGACCTCAAACTCAATCTGAACGTCCGTGGTTTTGGCGAAGAACTGGGTCTTGGACGCAGCGGCCAGTTCGAACGAGGCGCCGCCAAACGCGGCCACGAGATGGTCGTCCTGCCGGGTGATCTGGACGTCGAACTGCGGCCGGACCTCGAACGTGCCCGTGAGACCGTCGAGGACGGATCGGCCGAAGGTGAACTCCAGCCGGCCCGGCGTGCCCAGTTCGCGGACCCAGATGTTGCGGAAACGCACCGGGTTGCCGTGGTCCTGAAGCGCCAGCGGCAGTTTGACCGGGTGCGCCTCATACGGGGCGCGTTCGAGCCAGCTGGTGGGGCCGGTCAACGCGACGTTGTTCTGGATCAACACGCCGTTGTGAAACACCGTCACCCGCGCCGCGGACGCCAGCTTGCCGCCGGCGTCGAATCGCGGGGCGGTCCATAGGACGTCAAAGGACTGCCATTGGCCCGGCGGGCGGCTGGCGTTGACCAGGGGCGGGTATTGGCCATAGACCGATCCGGCCGAGCCATCCGCGTACGTGGCATTCCCGAACGAATCGAGCACCTGCACCTCGTAGCGGCCCAGCCCGAAAAACAAGCCGCTGTTGCCCCGGCCCTGGCCTTCCCCTTCCGCCGGCACCGGCGTCGCCCACTCGACGTGCAACTGGCAGTCGCCGAAATTCCGCAGCGTCCGGATGTAGCCGCTGCCCTTGACGCATTCCATGTAATCGTCCTTCGCGATCCACCGGGTGGGGCTGCCGTCCATGCCGACCCACGCCGACAAGTCCTTCCCGTTGAACAGCACCACCGCGTCGCCCGGAGCCCGGCCCGCCCTGTCCTGCGTGCTCGCCGTGCCCGGATCCACCACCGCCGGCTGCGGCCGCCCCCGGTCGTGCGCCAGCCACCGGGGATCGGGTTGCGCCAGGGCGGCGAGGGCGGGGCCGGCGGCGAGGAAGAGGGCGAGGGCGAGTTTCGGGGAGCGGGCGATCGGGGAGGGGCGCATTGGGTTTTTCATAGGACAATCGTTGACGGTTGAAACCGGCGCCCAGTTAAGCAGGTGGCAACCCGGATTTCAATAGGCGGCGGTATTCGTCGAGCATGGCCGCGGTGGCGGTGGCGCCGCAGCGGGTGGCGCCCAGGTCGCGGACCCGGATCAGAGCGGCAAGGTCGCGCACGCCGCCGGCGGCCTTGACCTGGACGCGGTGCGAGCAGGCGGCGCGCATGAGGCGGAGGTCGTGTTCGGTGGCGCCGCGGTAAGCATAGGTGCCGTCGGCTTGTTTGACGAAGCCGTAGCCGGTGGAGGTTTTGACCCAATCGGCGCCGGCGCGCTCGGCGATCTGGCAGAGCTTGATCTTGAGGTCGTCGCTGCCCAGCCCGCCGCCGCCGCGGGCCAGGTAATCGGTCTCCAGGATGACCTTCACCTTCGCGCCGTGCAGATGCGCCTCGTGGCACACGGCCCGGATGTCCTGCTCGACATACGCCCAGTCGCCGCTCAGGGCCTTGCCCACGTTGATCACCATGTCCACCTCGGCCGCGCCGTCGCGACACGCCAGCTCGGTTTCGCAGCGTTTGACGGCGGTGGCGGAGTTGCCGTGCGGGAAGCCGACGACGGCGTCGACGATCACACCGGTGCCGCGGAGCAACTCGACGGCGCGGGGGACGTCGCAGGGTTTGACGCACACCGAGGCCACGCCGTAGGCTGCGGCGAGCCGGCAGCCTTCCTCCAGTTCCCGATCCGTCAGCGCCGGGTGCAGCAGCGAGTGATCGATCATCCCGGCCAGCTCCGCGTAGGTGTATTTCATGGGCAGCGTTCGTCTGCAACCACCGGCCGCGCCATGAACCGTTTCCATTCAGCCGGCAACCGGCCGAGGACGCGACGAAAAAGTGCCGGGCTCAGAGCTTCCACGGGGCGCGCATCGGGCGGTCGAGCAGGCGGTTGGCGTCGTCGTCGCGGGGAAAGACCTGGCGGACGGGGTCCCAGTGCAGCGGCCGGCGCAGCCGGATGGCGATCTGCTGAAGGTTGCACAGGGTGTCGACGCGCACGGCCACGTCGATGGGGGACGCGGGCGTGCTGCGCCCGCGGATGGCGTCCAGGAAATTGCCGTGGTGATCGTCGCTGCGGAACAGCCGGACCTGGCCGGGGCCGGGCTTGGTTTGGAGGAGGGATTCGGGGCTGGACTCGATATGGCCGCGGCGGACATAGACCCAGCCTTCGGTGCCCAGGAAGGTGACGCCGTGTCCGAAGCCGCCGACCTGCTGCGGGTGTTTCTGGCTGGTGGCGTCGTCCATGTGGACCACGGTCACGCCGTTGGAAAAGCGGTTTTGGACCTGCCAGCTCACGGCGCAATCGCTCAGCAACCCGCGGGGGAACACGCCCGCGCCTTCGATCTCGACCGGGCCGTCCAGCTCGGTGTTGTTGGCCCACTGGGCGATGTCCAGGTGGTGGACCCCCCAGTTCCCGATCATGCCCAGGCAGTAATCGGAGATGGAGTACCAGGTGCTCCACCCGCCTTTCCGGGGGTCGTAAGGCCGGCAGCGCTGGTAGGAATAGGGCGCCATGGGCGCCGGCCCCAGCCAGAGATCGTAGTCCAACTCCCTGGGCACCGGTTCGGCGGGCTGGACGGGGCAGGACGACACGCTGCCCGGGACGCCCACAAGAATGGTTTTGAGCCGGCCGATCCTGCCGTTCCGGACGAGCTCGCAGGCCTGGCGAAACTTGCGATCGGACCGTTGCTGGGTGCCAAACTGGAAGACAACCCCGTGATCGAGCACGGCCTGGCGGGCCGCCTGGGCGGCGCGGAAGCTCCAGCCCATCGGTTTCTCGCAGTACATGTGTTTGCCCCGCCGAGCCGCCTCGGCCACCATCAGCGGATGCCAATGGTCGGGCGCGCAGATCAGCACCGCGTCGAGATCCGGACGCTGCATCAGGTCGCGGTAGTCCCTGTAAGCCGCGCAGGCGCGGTCGCCGTAATGATCGTTCACCAGCTTGACGCCCTTGGCGCGCTGGGTTTCATGAACATCGCAGACCGCAATAACCCGCGCGTCGGCCCGGGCCAGCATCGCCCGCAGGTTGTTGATGCCCTGAATCCCAAGCCCGATGCCCGCCACATGAATCCGGCCGCCGGCAGACAGCGCGCCTTGGCCGCCCAGCACCGACGCCGACAACACCTCCGGCAGGCCGAGAGCCCCGGCAGCCACGACCGCCTGTTTCAGAAAAAGCCGGCGAGAGAAGCGGACGCCGGTTCGATGGAGCGGTTGGTGGACTGTGTTCATGGTCGGCGCCCGACTATACCCCGCGGAGCACGGCGGCACGCAAGCGCCTTTTTGCCTGCAGCACGCGCGGTTCATTCTCGCGGCCGGGCTGGCAAACCCGCTGGACTTGGGACAGTCCGGGTCTGCGGATCGCCTGTTACTTGGCGTGGTCGTCGGGACGGTAATTGGTGAACTGGCGGAATATTGCTTCTGCGGTCCACTGGCTTGCTTTGGCGACGACCTCCGGGCAGTTGCCGTGGCCTTTGTGTCGGACATCCTTGCACAAGACACTGCCATACGCCTTGTTGAACTCTTCGTAGACAGCACGCACCAGGCGATGAGCCAGGCTCGTCTCTCCAAACGGCGCCGTGCCGCACAGATAGCCGATCATGATGCCCGCTCCCGTGAAGGCTCCGCAGTTCTGCAGTCCGCCAGGGGTCGCGCCGCCATCCAGGCAGGTGGCCGCCCGATAAACATCGTCGTCCTGGGGAATGAAGTCGATGGCGCGTTGCAGAGCGGCCACGGTGCAGCGGCAGCAGCCGCCGTGCTTTTTCTCAAACTCGTACCCGAGCTGATAGGCCCGTTGCAGCATCTCCTTGCCCTTGCCGCGGAGATCCACCTGGGTGCCCTTCTCCAAAGGCTTGAAAGGGGCCGCGGGCCGGGGGGGGCTCTCAGCCGCCGCGGCGTCGAGAGCGCCCAATAATCCGAGGCCTGTGCACACCAGGAATTGTCGTCTGGGTTGATGGGGAGGGGTCCACATAAGGCGTGCGATGTCAGGGGAAATGTCCGGAGGGGGGGCGGATTCCCGCAAGCCGGGGGAAGGCACCCGCCGTGGCACGGTCCGGGCCACCCGGAACGAGCCGAAGATCCGTCTCAGGCCGGATGCGGGTCATGGCATGGTTCGCGTCGATCATGGGGCACGGGCGCCCCTCTCGGGGCACGCATGCTACGCCTGGGCGGCTGACGGGGCGGCCTCCGCTTTCTGGATTTGCTCCACGATTCGGGTGAACGACGCCGCCAGCGGGGTGCCGGCATAGCGCTGGAGAAATGGCGTGCCTTCGTCGCTGGCCACCACCACTTCCGGCATCAGGGGCACGCGGCCCAGGAACGGCACCTGCATCTCGTGCGCCAGGGCTTCGCCGCCGCCCGCCTTGAACAAGTCCGTCACCTTCCCGCAATGCGGACACACAAAGCCGCTCATATTCTCGATGAGACCGGCGACGGGAAGGGAGAGCTGCTTGCAGAAGGTGATCGAGCGCCGCACGTCCGCCACCGCCACCGATTGCGGGGTGGTGACCACAATGGCCTTGGCGGGTTGGCCGACCAGCTGGACCACCGAAAGCGGCTCATCCCCCGTGCCCGGAGGCGAATCCACGATCAGATAATCCAACGGCCCCCAGTTCACGTCCCGCAGAAACTGCCGGATCACATTGTATTTCAACGGGCCGCGCCAAATGACCGCGTCCTGCGCCGTCTCCAGAAGAAACCCCAGCGACATGACCTTCAAATCCGGCGCAAAATTGATGGGGCGAATCCCCGCCGCATCCATGTCGGGGCGCGCCCCCTCCAAGCCCATCAACTTGGGGATGCTCGGCCCATGGACGTCGACGTCGAGCAGGCCGACGGTCCGGGCGGTCTGCGCCAGGGCCCAGGCCAGGTTGGCGGCCACGGTGCTTTTGCCCACGCCGCCTTTGCCGGACAGGACAATCAGCCGGTGGCGGATGAGTCGGAGGCGGTCCTGCAGGACGGCGTCCTGTTTGGCCACCTCCGCCGGAGAGGCCGAGGGGGACGGAGGAGGTTTTGAAGGTTCGCTCATGAGGGGTATACTTGTAGGAATCAGGATTTTGGCAAGGGTCGATTGCGGGCGTCCACACGCACCACCACCGGTTTGAGGCGCTTCGCTTGGGCCGACGGCATCCAGGCGTAGGCGAGCACCACGACGATGTCGCCCGGCTCGCCCAGCCGCGCCGCAGGGCCGTTCAGGACCAGCGTGCCGGAGCCGGGAGGCGCGGCGATGGCGTAGGTGACCAGGCGCGTGCCGGTGTTGACATTCAGCACATACACCTGTTCGCCGGGGAGAATGTCCGCCCGGTCCAGCAGGGTGCGATCCACGGTGATGCTGCCTTCGTAATCCAGCGCTTTGCCGGTCAGCGTGGCGCGGTGGATCTTGGATTTGAGCATGAGACGTTGCATCGGAGAACGGGGCATGGCTTAAGGGCGGGACGCAATGTCCGGAGCGGACCCGGGTTGCGCAGGGGGGGATGTGAGGGGCGTCACGGGATTCATGCTTTCGAAGGGACGAGAGTCAACCCGGATGCCGTTGCCCGGAAATGCCCCGGCCGCGCAGGCCGGTTCTGTCCGGCGGGCAAAGAGCAGCGGGAAGACAATGTCGCTCGTGCAGCATGGGAGCCACACGGACAGGAAGAGAAGCACCGGCGCGACCACGAGGACGCTCCAGGGGAAGTCGTCGCCCAGCGCCATGACGACGTGGAAGAGCGAGGCCCACGTGCTCAACAGGACGTGGCCCAGGTGGGACACCTTGGTCCGCGGCCAAAGCACGCCCACGGCGATGCCGGCCAGCGCCAGCGGATTGACCAGCCAGGCTTTCTCGATAAACCCCAGGTGCAGCCCGCGGCGAGGCAGCGCCAGAAGCCATTCCCCGAAAAACGGGATGACGCAATCGCTCACGGTGGCGATGCCGACCGAACCCAGGTAGCCGACCGCCAGGGTCGCCCAGAAACTCCGGCTGCCATGCCGGCGGAACATCGCCGTGGTGACCATGGCGCTGAGCAGCACGTGGATCGGGTGCAGCGTCCAAAAGCAACCCGCAGCGAACGCCCGGGGCACGGCCATGGTGAGGCCCAGCACCATCAGGCCGGTCAAGGTGCCCATGCTGGTAAAGGGCGCATGGACCTTCAACTCGCGCAGGACCAGGTGCAACTTGCCGCTCATCATCACGACCGCGTCCGGCGCGACCGCCGTTTGCGTTCTTCGACCAGCACCGGGGGCAGCGTGAGGCGGCAGTCGCGGCAGCTTTCCACCAGCGGATGGCCGTGGTCGCAGATCAGGACGCCGTTCAAGTGATCCATCTCATGCTGGATCACCCGGGCCCACAGGCCACTCGCCACCAGGCTCTTCTTCGCGCCCGCCGCGTCATAGCCCGTGAGGCGAATCCGCTCAGGGCGGCGGACGCGCACCCGGATGGAGGGCAGGCTCAGGCACCCTTCCTCCAAGTCGCCCGGGTCGCCGGTTTCCAGGATCTCGGGGTTGGTGAGAATGATGGGCTGTTGTTCCAGCCGGCAGATCAGGAGTTGCTGGTCCAGGCCGACCTGGGGTCCGGCCAGGCCGATGCCGGCATACGCCTGCATCAGGCCGAACATCTCCTCCGCCAGATCCCGCAGGGTGCTGTCAAAACGCCCCACCGGCTGGCACACGGTCCGCAGGATCGGGTCGGGATACATGATCAGGCTCAGCCCCTGCAAACGGCGCTGCCGCGCCGCGATCTCAAGGGCGGGATCGAAGGATCGACGGGGCGGGGGTGGATGCGGGTTCATAACCGTGGTTCAGGAAACACACGCCCGGAACGATTCGCGCGCCGGCATGCCGGGGCGGGTCCGGCACGGCGAGCGGTGACCATGGACGACGGCGTTCCCGGTTTCCGAACGCCGCGGCAGCTGCCGGAACCGCCGCGGGAACCGCGCCCCAGGACGGGGTTCCCGCGCGGTCGCGGAAGGTGCGCCCGGCACAAGCGACGCGGCCCGCTGTTGCCAGCGTTTCATGAGCGCCTCGCGGCCGATTTCCTCGACGCCTCGCGCCGCCGCCGCCGGGGGTGGCCCGGGCAGCATCCGGGCAGACAAAAGCGGTGGTCATCGAGGTCGCCGTGCAGAAACGCGGCCAGGACTTCCTCCACGTCGCCGCACCGGCGCGGCCAGAGGCGGATGGGGCAGGCGGCGAGCAGGTCCTCGAAGTAACGCGTCAGGGCGCCGCAGATGAGAACGTCGACGCCGAGGTTCACCAGTTGTTCGGTGCGACGGGTCGGGTGGTCCTCGGTGATCAGCACCCATTGCCGTCCCGTCTCGCGGGCATGAACAACATCAACCATGAGCAGACGCTCCGCCCAGTCGAGGACGGGGGAGATGTGCTGGTTGAGGACGGGAATGGCGATGCGCATGGGGGGGGGCGGTTCAAGCGGGTGCCGGAAATGCCTCGCGCGTCATGCGCTCGAGGGCTTCGACGATTTTGGCCATTTCATGCCGTGCGGCGGGGCTGTCCACTTGCGTGCCCTGGAGCCAGGCTTGGCGCAGGCCGGGTTCGTCGCGGATCGCCGCGACGGGCGTGATTCCCGCCTGTGCGAGGCGTTGCCGCAGCACACGGTCGGTATCCGCATCGGCGACCTTGTTGAGCACGCAGGCCACCCCCTTGGTGCGGGCCGTTTCGAAGGCGCGCCGGGCCAGCGCCACCAGTTCCGGGGAGGCAAGGTGCTGCGTGGCGGGCTGGTGGCCGGCGTGCATTTGCTCGAAAAGCTTCCGCATCGCCACCGCCATCTGGACACTCGCGTAACTCGGGTCCACCACCACCACCACCCAATCCAGGCTGGTGATGACGCCGCGGGAGGAGTCCTCGATGCCCGCCTTGAAATCCACCAGCGTCACCGGCGCAGGCCCTTCGGTTTGCACCATGAAATCCCGCGCGATTTTGGTCATTGGCCCGTCGCAGCCGGCTCCGGGGCCGAGCGGCCCCATTTTGCCGGCGGCGAACACCATGATCCCCTCGGCCGTCCGCCCCACATACTCCTGCGGAAACCGGTCGGCCTTCACGCTCGCCCCCTCCAGGGGCATCGGGTCGTCCACGGGACAGGTGACCCGGCCTCCGCTGAACACGGTGCCGCCAAAGTAATCCAGCAGGGGTGCGGGCGGACGGTCGGCGCCCAGCGCCTGAGGCAACCCTTCGTTGGTCGAGTCGGCATCCAGCACGCACACGGCGTAGCCCGCTTGCTTCAGAGCGCGCGCCAGCAAGACGGTGCAGGTGCTCTTGCCGCTGCCGCCCCGCCCGAACAGGCCCAGGCGGCATCCGTTCAGAGGTCTCGTCGACGCTTCCATCACAGTCCCTTCAACAAGCGCCGCAGCTCCCGCGCATGGCCGGCTTCGTCCGCCGCCATTTCCTCCAGTTTTATTTTGAGTTCGGGCAGCTTCAAGGCCTCGGCCAGTGCCGCATGGGCCATGTAATGTTCGACGTCTTGCTGTTCCATGGCCAGGTTGACCGACAACATGCCTTTGAGGTCGCCGGGCTTGTCGAACGACTTCGGCGTCGTGGTGGGTTCGCCACCCAGGTCCAGAATCACGTCCGTCAGGAAGGCGGCGTGGCCGAGTTCGTCTTCGGCGTCTTTGCGCAACAGCTCGCGCACTTCGGCGCCCTGCGGCCCGTAGCACTTGCCCGCCTGGTAGGTATACCGGATCACCGTGCCCAGTTCGGCCGCAAGATCCTCGTTCAGTCCCTTGATCAAGTCGTCTTTGTTCATATCAGTCCAATTGTATCACCCGTCATTCCAGTTGTTATCGCGGCAACCTGTCTGCGTTGTCTGGTCCTGCCCGCCGCCAAGAGGCACAACCCAAGCCTGCACCTCCCATGCCACACCCCCCGCGCAACGGCAGGCCGCGGCAAACACCCGTCCAACGCGCCGATTCCGGCCGCGCGCCGCCAGCCAAACCGCCAGCCGACTGTTGCAATATGAAACGGTCGGTCGAGCCCGACGATTGCATAATGGGAGAGTGTGGCCGGATTTCCGCGCTGGTCAAGACGTTGTCCCCGTGCCACACTTTGCCGATGCTTCCCGAAAGAAGCCCGGCGCGCAAGACCCGCGGCAACGGATCCGGACCGGCGGACGGACGGGTCCGCCGTGGTCAGGCGCGCCCGGGGGCACGCGCAGCGCGCCACCGAACCTGAACCTCAAACCCGACACGCCGATGAATCCCATGGAACAACGCACGGCTTTCCCGGGCCACGGGCGGCGCCTTCTCACCGGATGGCTTCTTGCCACCGCGCTCGCCGCGGTTGACCTCGCCGCCTCCCCCGACGCCTCCGCCGAACGCGACCTGGCCAGGCGCATCCTCGCCGACGCGGGCGTGCGCGGCGGCGTCATTGCCCACATCGGCTGCGGCGAAGGCCGGCTCACCGCCGCGCTGCGCGCCAACGACCGCTATCGGGTGCACGGTCTGGACACCCACGCGCACCATGTGGCCGCCGCGCGCGCGCACCTGCACTCGCTCGGGCTCTATGGACCGGTGTCAGTGGAGATCTTCTCGGGCAGCCGGCTTCCCTATGTGGACGGGTTTGTCAATCTCGTTGTGTCGGAAGACCTGGGGCGGGTGCCGATGGACGAGGTCATGCGCGTCCTGGTGCCGCACGGGGTCGCCTGTCTCAAGACGCAGGGCCAGTGGTCCAGGACGGTCAAGCCGCGTCCGGCCTCGATCGACGAGTGGACGCACTACCTGCACGGGGCGGACAACAACGCCGTGGCGGCCGATGCGCAGGTGGGGCCGCCGCGCCATTTCCAGTGGCTGGCCGGCCCTAAGTGGTCGCGCCATCACGACCACATGTCCAGCATGAACGCGCTGGTCACGGCCAACGGCCGGCTCTTCTACATCATGGACGAAGGCCCCGCCGCGGCCATCCTGCTGCCGCCCAAGTGGGTGCTGACCGCGCGCGACGCCTTCAACGGCACCACCCTCTGGAAGCGTCCGCTGGCCGACTGGAACACGCACCTGTGGCCGCTGAAAGCCGGCCCCAACCAGCTGCCGCGCCGCCTCGTGGCCCGGGGCGACCGCGTGTATGTCACGCTCGGGATCAACGCCCCGCTCAGCGCGCTCGACGCCGCCACCGGCGAGACCCTCCACACCTACGACGGCACCGAGCACACCGAGGAGGTCCTTCTGTCCGAAGACACCCTGTTTCTGCTCGTCGGGCAAGGCGCCAACCCGTGGACCTCCTACCGCCCAAGGTTCACTTACGTCTGGGACAACAGCCGCCGCGCCAACATGGACTGGGCCTGGGACCGGCAGCCGCGCCGCGTCATGGCCGTGGCGCCGGGCAGCGGACGCGTCCTGTGGCAGGGCGAACAGCGCGTCGCGCCGCTCACGCTGGCTGCCGATGGCGACCGTGTCTATTGGCACGACGGGGAGAAGGTCATCGGCGTCCGGCGCGGCACCGGCGAGCGGCTGTGGAGTTCGGAGCCCATTGTGCGCAAGCAGGCCTTCCCCACCGGCTACGGCCCGACCCTGGTCGCGCACCAGGACGTGGTCCTCGTGTCCGTCCAGGCCAACTCCATGACCGCCCTGGACGCAGCCACGGGCCGCACGCTGTGGTCGGCGCCGCATCACCGCGGCGGCCACGCCTCGCCGGACGACCTGCTGGTGATCCGCGGATTGGTCTGGAGCGGCGCCATTGCCCTTGGGGCGGATTCGGGCGTGTTTACCGGGCGCGACCTGCACACGGGCGAGGTGAAGGAGGAGTTCCCGTGCGACGTGACGACCTACTGGTTTCACCATCGCTGTTATCGTGCGAAGGCCGCCGGACGCTATGTGCTCACCTCGCGCACCGGCATCGAATACGTCGATCTCGACGCCCGGCACTGGGACATCAACCACTGGGTCCGCGGCGCCTGCCTTTACGGCGTGCTGCCCGCCAACGGCCTCACCTACGCTCCTCCCCACCCGTGCGGGTGTTACATCGAGTCCAAACTCCATGGATTCAACGCCCTGGCCGCCGACTCCCCCTCCCGCCGCCTGCCAGCCCGCGTCCCCGATGACGATCGCCTCGCCACAGGCCCCGCCTTCCATGCGCCCGCGCCCAGCCCCCCGCCCGCCGCTTCGCCCGGGGACTGGCCCACCTACCGGCACGACCCGGCACGCAGCGGCGCCACGACCGGGGCCGTCCCAGCCAAGCTCAAGCGCGCCTGGCAAACAGCGGTCGGCGGCCCGCTCAGCGCTCCTGTCGTCGCCGAAAACACGGTGTTCGTCGCCGCCATCGACCGGCACGCGGTCCGCGCGCTCGACGCCGGGACGGGGCAGCCGCGATGGACGTTCGTCGCCGGCGGACGCGTCGATTCGCCGCCCACGGTCCTTGGCGGGCGCCTGTGGTTCGGTTCGGCCGACGGCTGGGTCTACTGCCTGCGCGCGGCGGACGGGGAGTTGGCCTGGCGTTTTCGTGCCGCGCCGGACGAGCGCCGCATGATGGCGTTCGAACAACTCGAGTCGCCCTGGCCCGTTTCGGGCAGCGTCCTTCTGCACCGGGGCGCCGTCTGGTGCGTTGCGGGGCGCTCGATGTTTCTCGACGGCGGCCTGCGGCTGCTGCAGCTCGACGCGGCCACGGGCCGGAAGCTTTCCGAAACGGTTCTCGACGATCGCGATCCGGACACCGGCGAGCCGTTGCAGAAGCACATCAAGGGGCTCGACATGCCGGTGGCGCTGCCCGACGTGCTGTCCTGCGACGGACAACGCCTCTACATGCGCTCGCAGCAGTTCGACCTGGCCGGCCGGCGGCTGAATGTGGCCCCGCTCGACGTGAACGAGCAGGCCGGCGAAGGCGTCCACCTGTTCGCCCGCACCGGGTTCCTGGACGACTCGTGGTGGCACCGTTCGTACTGGATGTTCGGACGGAGCGTGGCCTCCGGCTGGGGGGGCTGGTTCCGGGCCGGGCGCCTCACTCCCTCGGGCCGGCTGATGGTGTGCGACGATTCCACGATTTACAGCTTTGCCCGCAAACCCGAGTTTCTCGCCAATGCCTCCGTCTACGAATACTACCTCTACGCCGCCACCAAAGCCATCGATCCGCCCGGCATGGACCGCGTCCGCAAAGCCGCCGCCCACATGGACGCCTCCCACCCCAAACGCAACGCCTCCTCCATTGACTGGGCACTCCGGCGCGGCTACCCGCTCTCGGAATTGTCAGCCGCGCGTTTCAAGTGGGCGGTGGGCAAACCGCCGATCCAGGCCCACGCCATGGTGCTCGCCGGCTCAACCCTGTTCGTGGCCGGACCGCCGGATGTCGCCGACGAGAACCAGGCGTTCGAGCATCCTGATGACCCCGGCGTGAAAGCCAGCCTCGCGGAGCAGGCCGCCGCCCTCGAGGGCCGCCGAGGCGCCCAACTCCTGGCCGTGGCCGCCAGCAACGGCACCATCCTCGCCGCCTGCCACCTCGACGCCATGCCCGCCTTCGATGGCCTCGCCGCAGCCCAAGGCCGGCTCTATCTCTCCACCGCCGACGGCCACGTCCTCTGCCTCTCCGGCGAGGGCGCCCCCCTGGCCGCCGTCCCCGCCGCCCCCCTGGCGCCCCTTGACATCAGCATCCGCGCCGCACCGCCAACCCCCGACCTGGCCAGCGCCGCCGCCGAGTTCACCCAGGTCCTCCAAGCCAAGGTCTATCAGTCCGAACTCGGCTACCGCCTCGTCCCCGCAGCCCGCGCAACCGGCTTCGCCCTCAGGAAACTGGAGACGCCGCTGGAGGGCAACGCCACCCTCAAGTGCCGCCTGCAATTCGTCAACGGCACCGGCTTGGGGTGCCCGCTGCAGAACGGCTTTCTCGTGTTCGGGGACTCGCCCGAAAGCGGCCGGCTCGTCAAATGCGGCTTGCGTCTGAAGATGGGCGCCGCGGTGGTTGCCGAGGGCCCGCTGGCCGGCGGCCACAACGCCATGGCGAACTTGCGGCTGGAGGAAACGCGGACTTATGAACTGACGGTGCAATGGAACGCCGCCGCGCGCCGTGTCACCTTGCGCTGCGACAACCAGGCCGTCACCCTGACCCTCCGCCACCCGCTCGAAAGCATCACCCACATCGGCTACTGCACCCTCAATGCCGTGACCGATTTCGGCAACCTCCACATCACCCGCGAACCCGAAGCAGCCCCCGCGCCGGAACTCTGACCCGGCCGCCATCCAGCACCGCGGGCGGACCCGAGCCCCACCCCCCGTCGGGACAACTTCAGCCTTGTGCGGCCGGCAACCGGCCGGGTAGGGTCCGGCCTCAAACCGATGAAACCCGGCTCCGTTCCATCCCGGTCCGCCGCCCGAAAGCTCATCTTCACCTGCTCCGGCGCGGCCGACGTGGGCGAAATCACCGATCGCGCGGCGCGGCAACTGACGCGCGAGGGCGCGGGCACCATGTCCTGCCTGGCCTCGATCGCGGCGGGCGTTCCGGACATTCTGTTCAATGCGCAGACTGCCGACCGTTTGCTGGCGATGGACGGGTGTCCGACCGCCTGCGCCCGGCACACCCTGGAGCAGGCCGGGTTCAACGCGGTCGAGAGTTTCCATTTGCTCGAACTGGGCCTGCGCAAAGGCCAGAGCCCGGCGACTCCGGAAAACATCGCTTTGGCGGTCAAACATGCCGCCCGGCTTCTGGCGCGGCCCCCAAAGGCCCAACGCCAGCCTCCCCGCACCCGGGGCGCGCGGCGCGCCGGGCGCCGGTCGGCGCGGGGCGGACCGGCGCCCGCGCGGCCTGGGGGAGGAGCCAACCGCTCACGGAAGGCCGGGCGGTGACGGGGTGCTTTTGAGAACGCGGGGGATCCGGGACGCGCGCGGCGATTCCGAAGGCAGATAATTGTCGGGCATCGGGGGCAGGGGAGCGGGCGGCGAGGCTTCGTCGCTGACGGCGCGGCGCCAGGCGTTGCGCTCGGATTCGCTCATCTGGCTCCAGCGGTAGGCGGCCTTGACGAACCGAGTGCGCTGGTCCGGAGGAAGCCGCGTGAACCGCTGGAAATTCTCCAGGCACGCCACGCGGTCGTCCGAAGGAAGCTTTTTGAACTCGCTGAACATTTGGCTCAACGGCACCGGCAGAGGGGGGTCGCCGGGCACGGCCATCGCCCCGGGATCCGGCAGCGGCGGCGGCGGCGCGTCGTCCAGTTCGAACAGGTATTGGAACCCCCAATACACCTTTTGCTTGCGCTCAACCGGCATGGCCTCCCAGCGGGCGATGTCCTCGAGGATTTTCTGGCGCTGCGCCGAGGGCAGGTGGGCAAGGGTCTGCTGCATCATGGGGAGACTGTATTGCATCCGGATGGCCATCTCGTTTTCAAGAATGTCCTTTTGGATTTCCGGGGAGAGCCGGTCCCAGAACACAAGGCGGGAATCGACGAGACCGCGGCGCGGGGCGGGGACACTGAGGAGGAGCATGGCGCGGTTGGAAGGGGACTGCCGCATCAGGAACGCCAGATACCACCGGAGTTCGAGGGTGAGCAACTGATGGTCGCGCTGTTTGCGCGTCATGGTCTCGTAGCGTTGGATCTGGGTGAGCAGCACGGTCTGCTGCGCGGGGGAATGGCGGCCGAGGAGTTGCTTCCGATCCTGGGACCTGGCCTCGAGCAGCTCCCGGAAAAAAGCCGTGGGCGGCTGCGGAATCGTCAGGGTGATCACCGGCACGGCGCTCGTCGCGAGATCGGCGGGGCTCGGCGGCGTCCACGTCGCCGCGTTCATCGCGCTGAGCGCCAGGTAAAGCATGCCGTAGAGCGGTTCCATGTCCGGAATCGTCCTACCGCGGCGGCGCCTGGCTGAGGACCAGCCACAATTCCTCGTCGGCAGGCAGCGGCACCTGGCCGAGCCGCCGGATGGCGTCGAAGTCCTGGAAAATGCCGGGCTGGCCCAGGCCGTGGGCGCGGGTGGCGTGCAGCAGCGCCCGGGTGAGCCTGTCCTGGCGGCGGATTTCATGCTGGTGATAGCCGAGAAACGCCAGCGCCAGCAGCACCGCCAGACCGCCCGCCAGCCGGGGCAGCAGACGAACCCCCGGCCACATCCCTGCCCACCAGCCCGCCCCATGCCGCGCCGCCTTCGCCCGGGCTTCGCGGTCGACCGCGTCCAGCACCTGCCGGGTGAAGTTCGTGGGAAGCGGCGCGTCGGGCACCTGGGCCAACACCTGGGTCAGGTCGGCTTCCAACTCCCAATCCTGCTGGGCTTCCGAACTGGCCGCCAGGTGGACGCGGACGCGGGCGTCTTCGGCAGGATCCAGGGAGCGCCGCCAGCCCGCCTCTCGAAGCTGGTTGAATTCCTGGTCAGTCATACGGTTCCTTTCGTTCTAAAACCACATGAACCACAAAGTTGCATCATCCCTCCCCATGCCGCCACGCCCCCGTGGCCAGATACGGCTTCAGCCGTTGTTTCAACGTCTCCCGCCCCCGGTGAATCAACGACTTGGTCGCAGACACCGAACAGCCCAACACCCTCGCGATGTCGTCATAGGAGAATGCCTCCTGCCGGCACAGAAGAATGGCCGTGCGCTGGTTTTCAGGCAGCGCCGACAGCGCCGCCTCAATCTTCTCCTCCAGCTCGGCCAGCAACACGCCCTCCGGCGCCGGCCGCACCCTGGAATCCTCAATCTGCCTGGCCGGCAGGGCGTCCTGGTCGGACGCCGCCCGCTCCAGCGATTCGGCCGGGTGCCGCGAGCGGCGCCGGATCTCATTCAGGCAGAGGTTTCGGGCAATGGTGAAGAGCCAGGTGGAGAATTTCGCCGACACTTCGTAGCGGTGCGCGGACTTGTACACCTGGACAAACACATTCTGCGTGAGATCTTCGGCCTCCGTCAGGTCGTGCACGGTCCGGTAGATCAGATTCATCACCGGCTGCTTGAACTTGTCCACCAGCTCCGCAAACGCCTCGCGATCGCCTCGCTTGACACGAAGCATCCGTTCGGCATCGGGATCCGGGCTGGCAGCCATACTGAGCGCAATGTACCAAAAACCGGCTGCGCCACAAGGTTGCGCGGCCAAGGGTCCAGCCCCGGCAAGCCGCTCGCCCCCATCCTCCCACCGCCTCCCACCCCAGCCCCCGTGCGGCTTGACGTCCCGGCAGCCGCGGCCCAGCCTCGCACCCATGAATGCAATCAATCGCCGGAACTTCCTCAAACAATCCACCGGCGCCGCCGGCGCCCTGCCCGTCCTCCTGAACGCCGCCACGGCCCCCTCCACACGCGCCGCGGCCGCCCAGGCCCCAGGCCCCAACAGCCAGATTCGCGTCGGCCTCATCGGCGCGGGCAGCATGGGCCGCGGCGACCTGGACTGCTTCCTCGGCAACGCCGACGTGGCCTGCCCGGTCCTCTGCGACATCGACGACGCGATGCTCGCCCAGGGCGCGGCCTTGTGCGCGCGCCGGGGCCGGCCCAAGCCCGACACCGTGAAGGATTTCCGGCGCGTGCTGGAACGCAAGGACGTGGACGCCGTCATCGTGGCAACCCCGGACCACTGGCACGCCCTGCCGACGGTGCTGGCGTGCCAGGCGGGCAAGGATGTGTATGTGGAGAAACCGCTGGCGCTGACAATCGACGAGGGACACGCCATGGTCGAAGCCGCCCGCCGCCACCGGCGCGTCGTGCAGATGGGATCCCAGTGGCGCAGCGCCCGGCACATCCAGGAAGCCGCCGAAATCGTCAAGTCCGGCCAACTCGGCAAGGTCAGCCTGGCGCGCGGCTGGGCCTGGCTCGACTGGCTGCCGGACATCGGCCGGCCCGCCGACAGCGCCCCGCCCGCCGGGGTGGATTACGACCTGTGGCTCGGGCCCGCGCCGCGACGGCCGTTCAACCGCAACCGGTTCCACTTCAACTTCCGCTGGTTCTGGGATTATGCGGGCGGTCTCATGACGGATTGGGGCGTGCACCTCATCAACATGCTGCTCATGGGCATGAGCCGCGACTGGCCCCGAACCGTCTGCTCCAGCGGCGGCACCTACGTCCAAACCGACATGCGCGAAACACCCGATTCCCAAATCGCCCTCTACGAGTTCCCCGATTACATGCTCGTCTGGGAACACAAATCCGGCCTCGCCGCCGGCCTCCACGGCCGGCCCTGGGGCGTCTCATGGTCCGGCACCGAAGGCACCATCCTCCTCAACGACGCCGGCTATGAACTGGTCATCGAGAAAAAACGCGCCACCCTCGAGCCCCGCAAAGCCCCCGCCGCCGGCGACCCCCGCCCGCCCCATGTCCGCAATTTCCTCGATTGCATCAAGTCCCGCCGGACCCCCGCGCTCGACGTCGAACTGGCCCACCACGTCTCCACCGTCGCCCACCTGGGCAATATCGCGTTCCGCTCGGGCGCAACAATCGCCTGGGACCCGCAAACGCGCAGGATCCCCAACCATGCCGCGGCGGACCGGCTCGTGGGCGTCGCGTATCGCGCCCCCTGGAAGCTCCCTTACGCCGAACGGTCGGAATCCGGCGCGTGAGGAAGGACGGCGCGCCGCGGCGTTTCCCGCCGGGGTTCGCGGGGGCGGGACGAGGGTTGGGACGCCGGCATCCGGACCTGCCGGCGTGATCCGTTCTCTTGGGGGCCGGCGGCGGTGTCGCTCCGCCCCGCGGGCACGAAAAAAATAGTTGACATATCAACAGTTGAGTTGTATTCATCCCGCCATGAGTTCGCACCCGGCGCGCCCCGGCCCCCGTTACCAGGCGCTCATCCAGCTGCTCCGCACCGCGGACACCCTCTGGAATGCCAGCCGGACGCTCTTCGGCCGGTGGGGCCTGAGCCCCAGCCAGTTCAACATCCTCAACCTCCTCCACGGCCAGCCCGGCGGCATGAGCCAGGTCGAACTCAGCCGCCGCCTGCTCATGCACCGGTCCAACGTCACCGGGCTCATCGACCGCCTCGAACGGCGCCGCCTCGTCCTGCGCCGCGACCAGCCGGGCGACCGCCGCGCCTACCGCGTGGCCATCACCCCGGCCGGCCGTGCCCTCATGCGCGATCTGCTGCCCCGCTACCACCGCGCCGCGGAGGAGGTCTGGGGGCCTCTGCCCCTCCAGCGGGCCCGCCAGCTGGTCCGGGACCTGGAGGAGGTTTCCGCCCATGCCGAGCGCGCCGCGCGCAAAATCCAGCAGTTGCCCGCCACATGATTCCCCCCTCGCCGCACTCCGTGCCCGTCTTCGTGAGGTCTTCCCGGCGCAACTACGGGCTTCTGCTGGCCAGTCAGTTTCTGGGTGCGTTTGGCGACAACGCGCTGCTGGCGGCCATCCTCGGCCCGCTGACCTTTCAGCGGGAGGCGGGGGTCATCACGGAACAGGCCGTGAGCAACGCGAACGCCATTTACAGCGGGGTGTTTTTCATCCCGTTTGTGCTCCTGGCGCCGCTGGCCGGCTATCTGAACGATCGTCATCCCAAGACCGCGTGGCTGCTGGGGGGCAACCTCATCAAACTCCTCGGCACGATCCTCGGCGCGGCGGGGTTGATGATGCGCGCCGATTGGCAGGCAGTGGCCTACCTGGTGGTGGGGATTGGCGCGTGCGTCTATTCGCCGGCGAAGTATGGGATTTTGCCCGAGGTGGTGCCGGCGGCGCGGCTGGTGAAGGCCAATGGCACCGTGGAAATGCTGACCCTGGTGGCGATCCTGACGGGGCTGTGGGCCGGCGCCACCCTCGTCGACCACCTGCCCCTGCCCTCCTGCTACGCCGTCATCGCCGGCATCTACGCCGCCGCCGCCGCGTTGAACCTGTTCATGACGCGGACCCCGTGCAACCCGCAGGCGCGTCTGGCGGCCGGGGCCGTCGAGTTTTGGGCGAACCTGCGCGGGCTGGTGGCGCATCCGAGGCTGGGCCGGGTGTTGCTGGGGTGCGGCCTGTTCTGGTTTGCGGGCGCCACGTTGCGCACCAATCTGCAGAGCTGGGGCCTGGAGGTGTTGAACGCGGCCGGAGGCGGGGCTGTGACGAACGAGCAGCTGGCGCGGCTGAAGATCTGGATGGCTGTGGGCATCATTCTCGGGAGCGTGCTGGCGGGCCAGTGGCATCGCGTGGGCGACCTGCGCGGCGCGCGCCGGTATGGGTGGCTGATGGCGGCATTCATCCTCCCCCTGGGCCTGATCGGCGGCGGCGCGGGCCTTCCGCTCATCACGCTGGCGCTGCTCCTGAGCGGCGTGAGCGCCGGCCTGTTCCTCATCCCCTTCAACGCCGCCCTGCAACACGAAAGCGACCCGGCAAAGCTGGGCAAAACCATCGCCACTCAGAATTTCGTCGACTACGTCGCCATGCTGGGCGGCGCGGTGTTCGTGTGGATCCTGGCCCACGCCAGCCTGACCGCGGCCCAGATTTTCCTCGCCCTCGCCGTCGTCCTGGCCCTTGCGATTGCCACCCTCACCATACCTCCGCCGGCACGCGCCGCCGTCCCATGAAACTGCTGTTGCGTTTTCTGCTCCGGGTCCTCTTCGGTTTCCGCGCCTACCGCCTCGAGGCGCTGCAGACCCCCGGCCCCGTCCTCCTCGTCCCCAATCATGTCTCGTGGATCGACTGGCTTTTCCTCGGCGTCTGCCTCGAGCCCGACTGGCGGTTTGTGACCTCGCTCGAAATGGTCCACAAGGGCCGCCGCTGGATTCGTCCCCTCATCGACAACCGCCGCACCTTCCCCGTCGACACCCTGTCCCCCTACGCCGTCAGGCGCATGGCCGAATACCTCCAGCGCGGCGGGCGCCTCGTCCTCTTCGCCGAAGGCCGCCTCTCCCGCACCGGCACGCTCATGAAGCTCTTCGACGGCACCGGCTTTCTCCTCCACAAAACCCGCGCCCGGGTGATCACGGCCTATCTGCGCGGCGCCCAGCGCCTCCCCCTGTCCCCCAACCGCGGCCGCAAACGGTGGTTTCCGCGCGTGACCGTCCACTTCGGCACCCCCTCCGCCGCGCCCGACGTCGCCCACCTCCCCGCCGCCAAGGCGCGGACCCTCGTCACCAACTGGCTTCGCGACCGGCTGCTCGAGCAACAGTTCGAAACGGAAATGGCTTTCGGCCCCGGCACCGTCCCCGAGGCCATCCTCGCCACCGCGCGCGTCCTGCCGAAGCAGGTGGCTTTCGAAGACGTCCAGGGCACGCTGCCCTATCGCCGCCTGCTGGCGGGCGCCGGCATTCTCGCCCGGCAGTGGGACCGGCTTCTCGGGGCCGACGCCCGGCGTGTCGGCGTCCTGTTGCCCAATGTGAGCGGCATGCCGGTCGTCCTGCTCAGCCTGTGGCTGGACGGGCGGGTGCCGGCCGTGATGAACTACTCCGCCGGCGCCGCCACCATGCAGGCCTGCGCCCGGCTGGCGGGGCTTGAACATCTGGTCACCTCGCGCGCCTTTCTCAAGCGGACCCGGATCGATCCCGGGGCGTTGTCCCAAGCCGGTCTCCAGGTCCACTACCTCGAGGACGTCCGCCAAACGGTGACCGCCGCCGCCAAGCTGGCCGGCCTCTGCCGCGCCCGGGTCGCCCCGCGCTCCTTGCTGCGCCGGAGGCCCTCCCCGGCGGACCCCGCCGTGATTCTCTTCACCAGCGGGTCCGAAGGCGCGCCGAAGGGCGTGGAACTCACCCACACCAACCTTCTGGCCAACGTGCGCCAGATCCTTGCCGTGACCGACATCCAGGACACCGACCGCCTCTTCGCTGCGCTGCCCCTGTTCCACAGTTTCGGGCTGACCGTCGGAGCGCTGCTGCCGCTGATGCGCGGCATCTTTTGTTTTCTGTATGTGTCTCCGCTGCATTACCGGGTGGTCCCCACCCTGTTCTACGACCGCGACTGCACCATCCTCGTGGGCACCAACACCTTCCTCAATGGCTACGCCCGCAAGGCGCATCCGTATGATTTCCGCAGTCTCCGCTACCTGTTTGCCGGCGCCGAAAAGCTCCAGGAAACCACCGCCACCACCTGGGCCCGCCGCTTCGGCGTGCGCGTTCTCGAAGGCTACGGCGCCACCGAGTGCAGCCCCTGCATCAGTGTCTGCACTCCGCTCCAGCCCCGCCACGGCTCCGCCGGGCGCCTCCTGCCCGGCATCCAATGCCGCCTCGCCCCCGTCGAGGGCGTCTCCGACGGCGGCCGCCTCCTGGTGAAAGGCCCGAATGTCATGCGCGGCTATCTGAACCCCGAGGCCAATACCCAGTTCCAGGCTCTCGACGGCTGGTACGACACCGGCGACATCGCCCGCCTGGATGCCGACGGCTTCCTCACCCTCCTCGGCCGCCTCAAGCGCTTCGCCAAAATCAGCGGCGAGATGGTCAGCCTCACCGCCGTCGAAGACGCCCTCGCCGGCGCCTTCCCCCACTACGGCCTGCGCTGCCAAATCGCCGTCCTCAGCCAGCCCGACCCCGACAAGGGCGAAGTCCTCATCGCCGTCTCCAACGAATCCCGCCTGAGCCTGGACGAAATCCGCGCCGCCCTTCGCGCCCGCGGCCTGCCCAACCTGTGCGCGCCGCGCGAGGTCCGGTTCGTCAAGGACATCCCCACGCTGGGCACCGGCAAGGTGAACCACCGCGAGCTGGCCGCGTTGATCGCGCCCGTGGCCCCGCCAGCCGCCTCCCCATGAACCGCGGCAAGACGAACGCCGAACGCCCAACGCCCAACGTCGAATGTCGAATGGCGCGTGCGCGAGTTCTTGGGCCTTCGGCATTCGGCGTTCGATGTTGGGGGTTCGGTGGCCGTCCCCTCATGGCCGGGACGCCTTCCTGCTCTTCTCTTGCAAATCCCCCATGATCGTGGTTTCCGATGACCGCAACACTCCCCTCTCTGTTGAATCCGCTTCGCCTGCCTCGCCGGCGCGGCTGGCGTCGTGCCCTGCTCGGGCTGGCGCTGGTGCCGCTGCTGGGCATCGCGGGCTGCGCGCTCTTGTATCAGGGCCCCTACCTGCCCGTGCAGCCGCTGCCCCCCGAGCCCCTCCTCGACATGCACTGCCACGTCGCCGGCATCGGCGCCGGCGGCAGCGGCTGTTTCGTGTCCGAGGGGATGCGCGACAGCTTCAAGTTCGGCATTTATCTGAAGAGCTTCGGCGTGACGCGGCGCGAGCTGGAGCGGGACGGGGACGGCCTGGTGGTTCGGCGGGTGGCGGAGCAGATTGCCGCCAGCCGCCACGTCGGCCGCGCCATCGTGCTGGCCCTGGACGGCGTGGTCGACGACGCGGGCGACCTGGACCGCAAGCGCACGGAGATCTATGTGCCCGACGAATTTGTCGCGCCGGAAATTGCCCGACACACGAATCTGTGGTTCGGCGCGAGCGTGAACCCGTACCGCCGCGACGCCCTCGAGCGCCTGGAATGGGCGCACGCGCACGGGGCGAAGCTGGTGAAATGGATCCCGTCGATCATGCACATCGATCCCGCCGACGAGCGGCTGATCCCGTTCTATCGGAAGCTGGTCGAGTTGCGGCTGCCGCTGCTGACGCACGCCGGCCAGGAACGCTCGTTCACGCGCGCCGACGACGAGCTGGCCGACCCGCAGCGACTCCACTTGCCCCTGCGCCTGGGCGTCACCGTCATCGCCGCCCATGTCGCCTCCACCGGCGCGCACGACGGCGAGCGCGACACCGACCGGCTGGCGCGCCTGATGACCCAATACACCAATGTGTGGACCGACATCTCGTCGCTCACGCAGATCAACAAGCTGGGCTACCTGGGCGAAGCGCTGCGCCGCCCGGAGTTCCGCGGCCGGCTTCTCTACGGCACGGATTTCCCGCTGATCAACACGGTGACGGTTTCCCCCTGGTATTTCCCGTTGAACCTGCGCTTCCGGCAGATGTGGCGCCTGAGCCGCATCGGAAACCCCTGGGACCGCGACGTGGCCTTGAAACAGGCGCTGGGGACGCCGCCGGAGGTTTTCCAGCAGGCAAACCGGCTGTGGCCCTGAACACGGCCGCACCCCGCAACCCGGAAGGCCAGACGCATGAACGATCCTCTGGACAGCCTCCAGGTCCGCGTCGAGGGGAGGGCGCAACGGCCCGCGCTGGTGTATCTGCCCGGCATTCACGGCGATTGGACGATGATCACCAGCTTCCGGGCGCGCATGCGCCCCCAGGTGCGCCTCGTCGAGTTTTCCTATCCGCGCACGCTGACCTGGACGCTCGACGATTACGCGGGCGCGGTCCTGGCAGCGCTTGCGGCCCGGTCCGTCGACGCGGGCTGGCTGCTGGGCGAGTCCTTCGGCTCGCAAGTCCTCTGGCGCATGCTCGAACAGTGCGGCGCCCCGGCTCAAAACCCCGCCCAGGCACGGGAACCCGGCCGGGCCGGGTTCCGTCCCCAGGGCGTGATTCTCGCGGGAGGCTTTGTGCGGTACCCGTGGATGGGGCTGGCGCGGCTGGCCGCGCATGCGGGCCGGCGGACACCGGCCTGGGGGTGGCGCCTGGGGTTGCGCGCCTATGCGCTGTATGCCCGCTGCCGCCATCGGCACGCGCCGGAAACCCTGGCCGACGTTCGCGAGTTCATCCGGCGCCGGCTCGAGCCAGCCGACCGCCTTGCGATTCGGCACCGGCTGCGGCTCATGTTGGAGAACGACCCGCGCCCGGTGGCCCGGCGGACGCGCCTGCCGGTCTACACGCTGGTCGGGGCCTTGGATCCAGTGGTGCCGGCCTTGCCGGTCCGGCATTGGCTGCAGCGCCACTGCCCGGGCTATCGGGGATGCCGGACGGTGCTTCCCGCCGACCACAACGTCCTGGGCACCGCGCCGCAACGCTCGGCCGAGCAGATCCTGCGGTGGCTGGGCATCGGGACGTGACTCGAGGCCATGAAATTGAAAATTGAAAATTGAGAATTGAAAATTGTTCGGTTCACGCGCCGCCGACGCACGGGCGCTGGCATGTTCTCACAGTTCATGGGGAGCGGACCCCTCCGGGAGCCGGACGTCAATCGGGACTCCCAGCACCCTGCATCCAGCCCTCAAGTCCCGGCATTGGGCGTCTGGGGGTGGAGTTCACGTTGGGGTTCACGTTTGACCGGCCGCGGCGCGGCCACTACCTTGCGACGATGAACCGAATCGAACCACGGTTGACCCAGGGCATGCCGCCGCCCGAGGAGTTCCAGCGCCGGATGAACGACCTGATGCGCCGCCATTTCCAGGGGTTCAAGTTCTCCGCCTTTCCCGGCGCGGACAGCGAGCCGGCAGGCCAGGAGCCCGGGCCGGAGCCGGAGGCGGCCTCCGAGGACATGGCGCGGTTCAATCTGCGTCCGCGGGAGGTCAAAGCGTTTCTGGACCGGTTTGTGATCGAGCAGGACGACGCGAAGAAGGTGTTGAGCGTCGCATTGTGCGACCATTACCAGCATGTGCGCCTGGGGATGGCGGGCAAGGAGCAGGCGAACTATGCGAAGCAGAACGTGATTCTGCTGGGCCCCACGGGGGTGGGCAAGACCTACCTGGTGCGCAGCATGGCCGAGCTGATCGGGGTGCCGTTTGTGAAGGCGGACGCGACGAAATTTTCCGAGACGGGGTATGTGGGTGGGGACGTGGAGGATTTGGTGCGGGACCTGGTGCGTTTGGCGGGCGGGGACATTGGGCGGGCCCAGTATGGGATCATCTACATTGACGAGATCGACAAGATCGCCTCGGCGGCCAACCTGTCGGGGCGGGATGTGAGCGGGCGGGGGGTGCAGACGAACCTGCTGAAATTGATGGAGGACACGGACGTGCCGGCCCGGGCGCCGAACGACATCGCGGGCCAGCTGCAGGCGATGATGGAGATGACGCAGGGGCGCGGTGTGCGGAAGCCGTCGGTGATCAACACCCGGCACATCCTGTTCCTGGTCAGCGGGGCGTTCGACGGCCTCGAGAAGATCATCCGGCAGCGCCTGCGCGAGTCGTCGATCGGCTTCGCGGCGGCTCCCCGCCAGGAGCCGGAAGAGGGCCGGGCCTTCGAACTGGTGCGGACCCGGGATTTCATCGAGTTCGGTTTCGAGCCGGAGTTCATCGGGCGTTTGCCGGTGCGGGTGGTGTGCTACCCGCTCAGCGTGAAGGACCTGTTCCGGATCCTGAAGAACTCCGAGGGCAGCATTATCCGCCAGTATGAGCAGACGTTCGGCGCCTACGGCATCGAGGTGTTGTTCCAGGACGACGGCCTGGAGCGCATTGCGGAGCTGGCGGCGGACGAGAAGACCGGGGCCCGGGGGTTGATGACGGTGTGCGAGCGGGTGTTTCGGGACCTGAAGTTCGAGTTGCCGTCGACGGGGGTGCGGCGGTTTGTGGTGACGCGGGCGCTGGTGGACGATCCGGAGGCCGCGCTGCGGCGGCTGGTGGCGGACAGCGCCCGCGAGGAACAGAGCCTGACCCGCCAGGTCCTGGACGAGTTCGCGCAGCGCTTTGCGCAAAGCCACGGCCTGAAGATCCGGTTCACCGACGAGGCCGCGCAATGGCTCGTGGCCCTGTCGCGCGAACAGAACCAGCCCGTGCGCGACCTGTGCGCCGCGCGGTTCAAGGATTATCAGTTCGGCCTCAAACTCATCGCCCAAAACACCGGCCAGGAGGAGTTCACCATCGACCGCGACACCGCCGCGGCCCCCGACAAAACGCTGAGCGACTGGGTGGTGGCCAGCTACCGAAACCCGCCGGACCCGGCGCCGGCGCGGGAGGCGCCGCGGCGCGGACCGGAGGGCCCGGGACAAGGCGGCGCCGGGGTGGCGGGTTGAATTTTGGGCTTTCGGCTTCCCGCGGTGTCGGTTACATCCTCCTGATGCGTTTCATTGGCGGTGTGCTGGAAAAGCTGCAGCGGCATCCGAAGCGGATCGTGTTTCCGGAAGGAACCGAGCCGCGGGTGCTGCAGGCGGCCCGGCAGTATTATTCGCTGCGGCTGGGCGCGCCGGTGCTGCTCGGGGACCGTTCGGCGATCAAGAACGCCGCGGCGCAGTTGAATCTCTCGCTGGAGGGGGTGGGGATTGTGAATCCGGCCGAAAGCGAGGATTTGGAGAATTTCGCGCGGCGGTTCGAGAGCCTGCGCCGGTTCAAGGGGATTCGGGAGCGGGAGGCGCGGGAGGCGATGCTCAAGCCCAACTACTATGGGGCGATGATGGTGGCGATGCACCGCGCGGACGGATTTGTTTCGGGGGCGAGCGAGGCGAGCGGCAGCTCGCTGCGCGCGCTGTTCCAGATCATCAAGGTCGCACCCCGGGCCGCCACCGCGTCGAGCTGCATGATCATGGAGGTCGAGGACACCCGGTTCGGCGAGATGGGGGTGCTGTTCCTGGCCGATTGCGGCGTGATTCCGGACCCCACCGTGGACCAGCTCTCGGACATTGCGGTGGACACGGCGCGGCTCGCGCGGCATCTGCTGGGCACCCGGCCACGCGTGGCGCTGCTCTCGTATTCAACCAAGGGCAGCGCCACCCATGCCTCCATCGGCAAGGTCCAGGCGGCCACCGCGCTGGCCCGGCAGAAGGCCGGGGAGCGCCTGCTGGAGGCGGAGTTCGACGGCGAACTGCAGGTGGATTCGGCGCTGATCCCGGACATTGCGCGGCGGAAGCTGCCGGAAAGCAAGGTGGCCGGGCGCGCGACGGTGCTGATTTTTCCGGATCTCAACTCGGGCAACATTGCGAGCAAGCTGGTGCAGCACGTGGCGCGGGCCAACGCGTATGGCCAGATCCTGCTGGGACTGGACCGGCCGGCCGCGGAGGTGTCGCGGGGGGCGAGCGCGCACGACATCCTGGGCGTCGCGGCGATTGTCGGGGTGCAGTCCATTGCGTATCCTGAACTTTACCCGGAGGCGGGCAAGCACCTGCCGGGGGACTAGAGGGCGGGGCCATGCTCAACACGACCACGCCGCGGCTGTTCATTGCCGCCACACGCCAGAACGACGGAAAGACCACGATGTCGCTGGGGTTGCTGGGCATGTTGCAGAGGCGGTATCCGCGCGTCGGTTACATCAAGCCGGTGGGCCAGCGTCTGGTGGCCGTGGACAACCTGAGGATTGACGAGGACTCGGTTCTGATGGCCCAGGTGTTCCCCCTGAACTGCCCGCTCGAGGCCACCAACCCGATCGCCGTGGTGGCCGACTTCACCCGCAAATACCTCCAGGGCGCCGACAACACCACCCTCGTCAAACGCATCCGCAACGCCTTCGACCGCGTCGCCTGGGAAAAAGACTTCGTCCTGTGCGAAGGCTCCGGCCACGCCGGCGTCGGATCGGTGTTCGACCTGTCCAACGCGCGCATCGCGAAAATCCTGCAGACGAAGGTGGTGATGGTGGCGCAGGGGGGCATCGGCAAGCCCATCGACGAGGTGGCCATGAACCAGGCCCTCTTCGAGCGCGAAGGCGTCGAGATCATCGGCGTCATCCTGAACAAGGTGCTTCCCGAGAAACTCCACGACGTGGCGGACTTCGCCAGCCGCGGCCTGAAGCGCAAGGGGCTCGAGCTGCTCGGCGTGATTCCCCATCACCGGTTGCTCTCCAGCCCGACCATGAGCCTCATCCGGGAGGAACTCGGCGCCGAGAGCCTGAACGATTGCCCCCGGGTGCACGACCTGATCGGGGACATCGTCCTCGGCGCGATGGGCGTTCAGAATGCGGGCCGGTTTTTCAAGCGGGGCGTTCTGCTCATCACGCCCGGGGACCGCGAGGACATCCTGCTCGCCGCGGCGGCGGCCGGCGCCGCCACGGGTCCGGCCCCGCGGCTGGCGGGGATCGTGCTCACGGGGGACCTGCGCCCGGGGGACAGCGTGCTGGGGTTGATTCGGGGCCTGGATTTTCCGGTGCTGCTGGCCAAGCCGGACAGCTACGAGGTGGCGTCGAGGGTGCATGATTTGACGGTGAAGACGCGGGCATCGGACAAGGAAAAAATCATTCTCATTCGCGATCTGATCGCGCAACATGTGGATCTGGACAAGATGTTGCGTGCGTTGTAACCTCAATCCGGCGTTGCCTTTGACCCATGCCCACGATCCTGCCATTCAATCCCGTCCTCGAACACCTGCCGGTCTACCAGCCCGGCCGGCCCATCGAGGAAGTCGCCCGCGAACTCGGCCTTGATCCGGACTCGATCCTGAAGGTGGCGTCGAACGAGAATCCCTTGGGGCCGTCGCCCCTGGCCCTGGCGGCGATGGAAAAGGCCCTGCCCCAGCTGCATCTTTACCCGGACGGCAACGCGTTCTACCTGAAACAGAAGCTGGCCCGGAAACTGGGGGTGGAGCCGGAGCACCTGATTCTCGGCAACGGGTCGAACGAGGTGATCGAGCTGGCCGGGCACGCCTTGATCCAGCCGCAGACGGATGTGGTGGTGTCGCAATACGCGTTCGCGGTGTATGCGATCGTGGCCCACCTGTTCGGCGCGCGGCTCATCACCGTGCCCGCGCGCGATTACGGGCACGACCTGCCGGCGATGCTCCGGGCGGTCACGCCCCAAACGCGGGTGGTGTTCGTGGCCAATCCCAACAACCCCACCGGCACGGTGGCGCCGCGCGCGCAGGTGTTGCACCTGGTCAATGAAATGCCGTCCCAGGTGCTGGTGGTCATGGACGAGGCCTACATCGAATACCTCGACAACCCCATCGACCTGCTGTCGCTGGTCCGCCGCGGCGAAAAACCCAATCTGCTCCTGGTGCGGACCTTCTCCAAGATTTACGGCCTCGCCGGTTTGCGAATCGGCTACGGCATCGGCCACCCCGAATTGATCGCGGCGCTGGAAAAAATCCGGGAACCGTTCAACGTGAACACCATGGCCCAGGTGGCGGCGGTGGCGGCGCTGGATGACGACGAGCATGTGCAGCGCAGCGTCCACAACAACCGGATCGGCCTGAAGTATTTCGAGCAGGCCCTCACCGAAGCCAAACTCACGTTCATCCCCTCCACAGGCAACTTCATCCTCGTCCGGGTCGGTGACGGCCAGCGCGTCTTCAACGCGCTCCAGCCCAAAGGCGTCATCGTCCGCCCCATGGGCGGCTACCAGCTGCCCGAATGGATCCGCATCTCGATCGGGACGCCTGCCGAGAACTCGCGCTGCCTGGCCGCCCTGAAAGAGGTTCTGCAATCCTGACGCCGGCCGCCCGGCGCTGCCGCCCATGAAACCCACCGACCTGCGGGGCATTCTCCATTACATCCCCCAGTTCCGCGAAAAAACCTTCGTGATCGCCATGGACGGCGCCATCGTCGCCGAGGAGAATTTCGCCAATATCCTCCTCGACATCGCCGTCCTGCGCTCGCTCAACATCGACGTCGTCCTCGTGCACGGCGCGTCGGCCCTCGTCCGCCTTCTCGCCCGCGAGCGGGGCGTCACCCCCTCGAGCCTCGACGGCACGGGGATCACGGACGCGCAGACGCTGGCCCTGACCATCAAGGCGGCGAACCTGCTCACGCACGAGGTGCTGGAGGGCCTCGCGGCCCTCGACCTGCGCGCCGCCTGCACCAACGGCATCACCGCCCATCCCGCCGGCATCCTCCAGGGCGTCGACCAGCTGTTCACGGGCAAAGTGGAGCGCGTGGACATCGAACTGTTCCGCACCCTCCTCGACCAGCGCATCATCCCCGTGGTGCCCCCGCTCGGGTTCGACGGCGACGGCCGAACCTACCGCGTCAACTCCGACCACGTCGCCGTCGCTCTCGCCGAGGCGCTGCACGCCGTCAAGATCCTCTTCATCACCACCTGCGACGGCTTGTTCCAGCAGGGCCGGCTCATCCGCCAGATGCCCGTCGGCGACCTGGACCAAATCCTCGCCACGCGGCGCCAGGACATTCTCCCGGAAATGATGTCCAAGGCCGTCCACGCCGCCGCCGCATGCCACGCCGGCATCCCGCGCGTCCACCTGATCAACGGGCGTGTCGAGGAGGGACTGCTGGCCGAGGTGTTCTCCAACGAGGGCATCGGCACCCTGATCTACGCCAACGAATACCAGCAGGTCCGCCGCGCCATGAAAAAGGACGTGCGCCACCTGCAGCAGCTCACCAAGCAGGCGATGGCTTCCGACGAGCTGGTCAAACGCACCCGCGCCGACATCGAGAAAACCCTGCAGGACTATTACATCTTCGAGATCGACCGCAACCCCGTCGCCTGCGTCGCCCTGCACCCCTACCGCGACCAGCACAAAGGCGAGCTGGCCTCCCTCTATGTCAGCCCCCCCCACGAAAACCAGGGCATCGGCCGCAAATTGATCCAGTTCGCCGAAAACAAAGCCCGCGAACTCGGCCTCGACGAACTGTTCGCCCTGTCCACCCAGGCCTTCACCTACTTCCAGTCCAAGGGCGGCTTCGTCGAAGGCAGCCCCGACACCCTCCCGCCCGGCCGCCGCGAGAAATACGAGCAAAGCGGGCGCCACTCCAAAGTGCTCGTCAAGCGCCTCGCCAGACCCGCCTCCCCGCCCGGGCCCGAGACGTGACCCCGGCGGGTTGCCGGCGGCTAACCTGCATTGCTTACAGGGCGCACTGAGAAATGCGGGCTGAGGCGCCCACGCGCGGCGTTTTCCTCCTTGTTGCCCAAGGCGGTTTCTGGTTCATTGCGCGCGATGGCAACGATCGCATGTTCATCGGTGCTCGTGACGCGCCAGACCTGCCGGATTTGCGGCAGCGCGGCCTTGACGCCGGTCGTGTCGCTGGGGGAACAGCACCTTTCGGGGGCGTTTGCGGGGCCGGACGGGAAGCCGCCGGTGCAGCGGCGGGTGGCGCTGGAGCTGGTGCGGTGCGATCCGGCCAGGGACCAGCGCGCGTGCGGCCTGGTGCAGCTGCGCCATTCGGTGCCGCCGAGGGTGCTGTACCGGTCCTACTGGTACCGGTCCGGGATCAACCGGACCATGCGCGACCACCTGGCGGGCATCGCCCGCATGGCCGAGACCCTCGCCCAGCCCAAGGCGGGCGACCTCGCCATCGACATCGGCTGCAACGACGGCACGCTCCTCAAGTCCTATTCAACCCCGGGCCTCGACATCCTCGGGTTCGATCCCGCCACCAACATCGTCGCCTACGCCACCGCCAACGGAGTGCCCGTGGTCAACGATTTCTTCAGCGCCGCCACCTTCCGCCGGGCGTCGCCGGACCGGAAAGCCGCGATCATCACCTCCATCGCCATGTTTTATGACCTCGAACACCCGCACCAGTTCGTCGCGGACATCCAGGGCATCCTCGCCGACGAGGGGGTGTGGATTCTCGAGTTGAGCTACCTGCCGGCGATGCTCGAAATGAACAGCTTCGACACCCTCTGCCATGAGCACCTCGAGTATTACGCGCTCGCCCCCCTGGAACGACTCCTCGCCGAACACGACCTCGAAGTGCTCGATGTCACCCTCAACGACATCAACGGCGGCAGCTTCCGTGTCGCCGTCGGCCACGCCGGACGCCTCACCCCCCCGGACGCGGCGCGCGAACGCGTCCAGCGCCTGCGCCTCCGGGAATTCGAGCTGGCACTGGACACGGACGAGCCGTTTGCCGTGTTCCGCAGAAACATCGCCCGCATCCGCAGGGAACTGGTGGCATTCCTCAAGAACGCCAAGGCCCGGAAAAAACTCGTGCACGGCTACGGCGCGTCCACGAAAGGCAACACGACGCTGCAATACTGCGGCATCACCCCCGCGCTGGTGCCCGCCATCGCAGACCGCAACCGCGACAAGTGGGGCTCCCATACGATCGGCACGGGCATCCCCATCATCGCCGAGGAGGAATCGCGCCGCCAGAAACCCGATTATTACCTCGTCCTGCCGTGGCATTTCATCGGCGAGTTCAAACAACGCGAAGCCGAATTCCTCGCCCGCGGCGGCAAGTTCCTCCTGCCCATGCCCAGGGTGCACCTCGTCGGCCAATGACCCCCCACCCCGCCCGCCCAACCCCCGCAACCCCGGCGAACACCCCAATCCGAACTCCGAACTTTGAATTCTGAAATCCCCACGAAGCGCGCCGCGATCACGGGCATCGCGGGGCAGGACGGCACCTACCTGGCGCGGTGGCTGTTGCGGCAGGGCTACGCCGTCCACGGCCTGCTGCAGTTTCCCTTCGACCGGGAGGAACCCGCCCTGCGACAGCGCTTCAGCCCGGAACAGATGCAGGCCGTGCGCTGGCATCAGGGATCTCTCGAAGACCCCTTCTCGCTGGTCCGCTTCCTCAAGGCGTCCGCGCCGGACGAGGTGTACCACCTGGCGGGCCTCACGGATTCCCGGCAGAGTTTCGACGTGCCCGAAGAGAGCCTGCTGTCGATCACCCTGGGAACCCTGCGCCTGCTCGAGGCGGCACGCATGTGTTGCCCGAAAGCCCGTCTGTTCCTCGCCTCCTCGTGCGAGGTCTTCGGCGTCCCCGCCCAGGTGCCGCAAACGGAGCACACGGCGATGCATCCCGTGACCCCCTATGGCATCGCCAAGCTGGCAGCCGACCAGCTCGGCCGCCTCCACCGCAACCGCTACGGACAATTCGTCGCCATCGGCATCCTCTACAACCACGAATCGCCCCTGCGCCCCGCCAATTACCTCAGCACCCGCGTCGCCCGCGGCGTCGCCGCCGTCCGCCGCGGCGAGTCCGCCCAACTCGCCCTCGCCGACCTCGACGCCGAACGCGACTGGAGCGACGCGCGAGACTTCGTGCGCGGGTTCTGGCTGACCCTCCAAACCGGCACGCCCGACGATTTCGTGTTCGCCTCCGGGCGCCGCCGCCGCGTGGAGGAGATGGTGGACGCCGCGTTTCGCGCGGCGGGGCTGGACTACCGGCGGCACGTGACCCGCACCCGCCCCGAGGCGAAAGGCGCCCAGGTTGCCGCGGGGCTGTGCGGCGACGCACGCAAGGCGGAGGCGGTGCTCGGCTGGACACGGGAATGGGACTTTGCGCGGACGGTGGCGGACATGGTGGCGGCGGAACTGGAGCAGCGGCCGGAATTCGACCGGGCCGACCCGGCGCCGAAACGGGAGGGGGACGCATGAGGGCATGGTTCCGGAGGCTGGCCTACAAGCTGTCGCTCTTCGGCTATTTCAAGCAGACCTGGCAGAAGCTCTACAGCATCCCGGGCAACGTGGATCGCCAAACCCGTATCCTGCAAGAGCAGTTCGTCCAAAACCTCCTCGCCCAACCCCGCTACGCCGACCCCCGCCGCCTGCAACGCCACGAGCACCAGGTCTATTCCCAGAACGGCGAGGACGGCGTCATCGCCGAGATCTTCCGCCGGATCGGCACGTGCGACAGGACGTTTCTGGAGATTGGCGTCGGCGACGGCCTGGAGAACAATACGGTGGCCCTCCTGGACCAGGGCTGGCGCGGCTACTGGATCGACGGCGACGGCAGCGCCATGACCCGAATCCGCAAAACCTTCTGGCAACCCCTGGCGGAACGCCGCCTCTCCCTGCACCACGCCACCGTCACCGCCGAAGACGCCCCCGCCATCCTCGCCCGCCTGCAGGTCCCCGCCGAGTTCGATCTGTTCTCCCTCGACATCGACCGCAACACCTACTTCGTCTGGCAGGCCCTCCATGCCTACCGCCCCCGCGTCGTCGTCATGGAATACAACTCCCTCTACCCGCCCGATGTCGATTGGACCGTCGCCTACCACCCGAAGCTCGTCTACAACTGCACCTCCTACATGGGCGCCAGCCTCAAAGCCTACGAAAAACTCGGCGCCCACCTGGGCTACGCGCTCGTCGGCTGCGAACTGTGCGGCGTCAACGCCTTCTTCGTCCGGCGCGACCTCTGCGGCGACAAGTTCGCCGCGCCATTCACCGCGGAACACCACTACGAACCCCCCCGCTATTTCCTGCTGCGCCGCACCGGACACCCCCGCTGCTTCACCGACCTCCGACCCCCTGCCCAGAAGCCCAGGTAGAGCCCCCGCCCCTCGCCCCTCGCCCCTCGGCCCTCGCCCCTCAAGGCGTTTGCCCGCTGCCCGAAGCGCCCTCCTGCGCAGCCGCCGGCGCGGACGGAGCCGCCGCCGGAGGGAGCGGAGAATTGGCGGAAAACTTCTTCTTCTGGGCGGCGCTGGCATCCCTGAAATCGCCCAGGTTGCCCCGCTTCACCGACCCGTTTTGCAGCCGCACCGTCAGTTGCGGCGGCCAGCCCGTGTGCGCCTCGACGACGTTCTCCACCACGCCCATTTCGCCCGTGATCCGGTGAACCATGATCTCGCCAAGATAACCTTTGCCCGTAGCCGCTTCTTTGGTCTTGCCCATACGCCTCCAGCATGCGACCAGCCCCGCCGCGGTTCAACCTCAAATGATGCGAGGCTTTGCGCTGGACAGCCCCTCCGCCAGGGGCATGCTCCTCCCAATGAACAACATCATCCCCCCATCCCCCAGCCCGGACGCACCCCCCGCCATGCCGCCGACGTCCTCCGGGGCCAGCCGCATCCCGGCGGCACCCGCTCGCCCCGTGAGCCGCAGAACGTTTCTCCGGCACACCGGTAGCGCGCTGGCCGCGGGCACGTTCCTGAACCTGAACCCGTCCGCGCTTGGCGCCAACGAGCGGTTGGTTCTGGCGCTGATCGGCGGCAACAACCAGGGCCGCGCCGTCGCGCTGGGTGCGATCCGGGACGGCGCGACCATCAAGACATTTTGCGACATCGACGAGGCCGTGCTCAGCCGGGTCGGCGCGATCCTGGGCAAGGCCCAGGGAAGCGACCCGGGCGCCGCCAGGGACTTCCGCCGCGTGCTGGAAGACAAAGACATCGATGCCGTCATCATCGCCACCCCCGACCACTGGCACGCCCTCCCCACCATCCTCGCCTGCCAGGCCGGCAAGGATGTCTACATCGAAAAACCGCTCTCCCACACCATCCACGAAGGCCACCGCATGCGCGACGCCGCACGCCACTATAATCGCGTCGTCCAAGTCGGCACCCAGCGCCGCAGCAGCGCCCACTTCCGAAGCGCCATCGATTACGTCGCCTCCGGCAAGCTCGGGAAAATCTGCCTCGTCAAAGCCTGGATGTGCCAGGTCCGCGGCAGCATCGGCAACCCGCCCGACGAACCCGCGCCCGCCGGCGTGGATTACGATCAATGGCTCGGCCCCGCCCCGAAGCGCCCGTTCAACAAAAACCGGTTCCACTATACCTGGCGGTTCTTCTGGGATTACGGCAACGCCGAACTCGGCAACCAGGGCGTCCACATGCTCGACGTCGCCCTGTGGGGCATCCAAACCCTGCGCGGCGTTCCCCACTGCCTGCCCTCGCGCGTCTCCGGCACCTCCGGCATCCACTGGCTCGACGACGCCAAGGAAGTCCCCGATACCCAGGTGACCACCTTCGACTACGGCGACCTGGCGCTCGTCTGGGAACTCCACAGCTTCCAAAACCACCTCCCCATCCAAGGCACCACCGCCGGCACCGCGTTCTACGGCACCAACGCCGCCCTGGTCGTCGACGGCTCAGGATGGAAGGTGCACTCCCAAAAAGGCCAGCCCGCCCTCAGCGAAAAACCGTCCGGCGGGTCGCACACGAAAAACTTCCTCGACTGCATCCGGAGCCGCCAGCGCCCCAATGCCGACATCGAACTCGGCCGCCTCAGCACCACCCTCTGCCACCTCGGGAATATCTGCTCCCGCCTTGAACACGACCTCCACTTCGACCCCAAAGCCGAGAACTTCGGCGACGACAAGGCTGCCAACGCGCTGCTCACCAAGGAATACCGCGCGCCCTACGGCCTCCCCAAGACCTGACCCCGCAGGACAAAACCGCGCGATGCCCCACCACCGCGCATCGACCTCGCCGATGCCGTCACTCCGGGCCTGGCGGGGGCTGTTGCGGGGGTGTGGACGGCCCTGGCGGCGCTGCGCGCGGGCCGAACCCGATTTCTTTCACAACTTTGTATTGCAAAGTAAATGGGCCTGTGCCATTGTTCATCGTCGTCACCGGCGTGCCCCGCCGCGATTGAAGCCCATACTAACCATGAAAATAAGCAGAATAAGCCCGCAAAAACCCGGGACCGCGGCGGGCCAAGCCGGACGCCAAAACCGCCACGGACTTTGTAAACTTTGTAATACAGAGATTGAATGTCGCCGCCACCGCCTCCCAACACGATAAAACGATACCACGCCCTCCCCCTCCGCACGCCATGGAGCACCAACCATCCCACGCCGTTGTTGAGACACTGACTGGAAACCAAAAAAACAAGCCATGAACCCAACCTCTCCCGCTCCCACCCCGCCCGTCATCCCCGACCTCGCCGAGCGGCTCGTCTCCCGCAACCGCACCCTGATCAAGATGATCACGATCGGCTGCCTGGTGCTGCTGGGTCTGATCCCCCTGGCGCTGATCCGGGGTGTGCTGTCCGAACGCCGGCAGCGTCACGCCGAGGCCATGGGGAACATCACGTCGACCTGGGGCAATCCCCAGGTGATCGCCGGCCCCTGGCTGGTGGTGCCCTACCAGCGGCAGGTCAAAGGCTGGACCGAACAGATGGTCAACGGCCGCATGGAACGGATCGAGACGTCCAAGACGGTGGTGGCGCGGGCGAATTTCCTGCCGGCCGAATTGTCGATTGCGGGCGATCTGCAGCCGGACCGGTTGCACCGGGGGATTTACGAGGCGGTGGTGTACCGGTCGGCGCTGCAGGTGAGCGGGCATTTTGCGCGGCCGTCGTTCGACGAATGGAAGGTGGCGCCGGAGGACGTGCTGTGGGACGAGGCGATGGTGGGGGTGGCGATCAGCGATTTGCGGGGCGCCAAGGAGGCGCTCCGGTTGAAGTGGGGCGACCAGACCCTGCCGCTCGTGCCCGGGCCGAAGGCCGGCAAGCTCGGCACGTCCGTGCAGGCGCGCCTGCCAAAAGGGCCGTTGGCGTCGGAGACACTCCCGTTCGAGTTCGCGCTGAGTTTGAACGGGAGCGGGAGCCTGAGCTTCGCGCCCTTTGGGATGCTGAACCGGGTGCGGCTGACGTCGCCGTTCCCCGACCCGAGCTTCAACGGCGCCTACCTGCCCGAGACGCGGAAGGTGACGGCCGACGGCTTCGAGGCGGAGTGGCGGGTGGGGTATTACGGGCGGGGCTATCCGCACCAGTGGTCGGACGCGTCGGGCGGTCCGCTGGAGAACGGCACGGTCGCCAGCTCGCTCTTCGGGGTGGGCGTGCTTCCGGTCGTCGACAGTTACCGCTATGTGGAGCGTTCGATCAAGTATGGGATCCTGTTCCTGACGCTGGTGTTCACGACGTTCTTCCTGTTCGAGGTGCGGACGCTGGCGCGGGTGCATCCGTTTCAGTACACCCTGGTGGGCGCCGCGCTGTGTTTGTTTTACCTGGCGCTGCTGGCGCTTTCGGAGGTGCTGCCGTTCGGCTGGGCCTATCTGGCGGGGGCGGCGGCGGCGACGCTGCTGGTGGCGGCCTACAGCGCGGTGGTGCTGCAGGGAGCGGCGCGCGCCTGGCTGATGGGCGGCGGCCTGGCGGCGGTCTACGGGCTGCTGTTTGTGATTCTGCGCCAGCAGGAATACGCGCTGCTCTACGGCACCGGCGCCTTGTTCGTCGCGCTCGCCGCCGCCATGTACGCCACGCGCAAGCTCGATTGGTACGCCCGCGATTGACCGCGGGCAGGCGCCGCCGATCCGCCGTCATTCGAACACGACAAGCCAGGAGCGCAGTGCACCTCGAGGTTGCGCGCTGCGCCCCGCTGCCGAGAACTCCCGGATGCACGGTACGCCGCGCCGGACGGGGGTTCCGAATTACCGATTCTTCGGGTTAAAGCCCGGACGGTTCCTTGCCCGCCAAGCTTGATTGTCCCCCTTCTCTAAGGGACAGCGCGGCTCCCACCTCAAAAATATTATGTCGAGAAGCTTTCGCCCGAACGGGTGACCGTCCTGGTCAATGACGGCGGGCGGGAAAGGCATCGCATCGAGGACACGTTCAATACCCGGAAAAACCACGGCATCGGGTTGGAACATGTTTTCTGCGCCAAAGCCACAGGCTCCAAGAACTACTACACCATGATGCAGGTGGCTCAGATCCTGTGGATCCTCACCTGCCGCGGCTGT